>NZ_KE384122.1:22002-578332 GCF_000424025.1 Clostridium paraputrificum AGR2156 | reverse complement strand
ATATAGTTAAATTGTCTAAGTTATAATGAGCTGCACACATACTAGCTTCCCACACTTGACCTTCTTCTAATTCTCCATCTCCAAGTAATGCATATACTCTATAGTCTTTTTTATCTACTTTACCTGCTAAAGCCATTCCTACTGCTGCTGAAATACCTTGACCTAATGAACCAGTTGACATATCTATTCCTGGTAGATCATTCATGTTAGGATGCCCTTGTAGATCTGAACCAATCTTTCTTAATGTCATTAATTCTTTAGGATCAAAGAATCCTCTTCTTGCTAATGCACTATATAGTACTGGAGCTGCATGACCTTTTGATAAAACAAATCTATCTCTATTTTCATCCTTCGGATTTTCAGGATTAATATTTAGTTCATTAAAAAATAGTGTAGTAACTATATCTGCTGCTGAAAGTGAACCACCTGGATGACCTGATGCTGATTCTGTTAACATTTCTACTATGTCTTTTCTAATTTGCTTAGAAATTTGGATTAATTCCTCTTTGTTTTTTTTCATGATACACCTCTATTTGTTTAATTACTTTTGTACATAAATAACACACTTTCAACTGCGTTATCCCAACCTTTACATAACTCTTTTCTATTTGCTTCATCTATTTTAGAAAGGAATTCATCTTCCCCTCTATCTAAATTCTTTATTTCATCTATAGACTCCCAAAAGCCTGTTCCTAATCCACCTAAGTAAACTGCCCCCATAGCTGATAGTTCTTCAACTGAAGATCTTATAACCTTTATATCTAATAAATCGCATAAAAATTGCATTAAAAACTTATTAGTTGTAGCGCCACCATCACCCTTTAACTCTTTTATTTCAATCTGGCTTTCTTTGCTCATTTCTCTTACTACAGCATTAATTTGATAAGCTATACTTTCTAATGCAGCCCTCATTATATGTCTCTTATCTGAACTTCTTGATAATCCTACAATTGAAGCTTTTGCATTATGACTCCAGTATGGGTATCCCAAACCAAAAAAGGCTGGTACTAGGTATACTCCTTCATTGCTATCTAAAGATTCTATCCCCTCTTGAAATTCACTAAAATTAGAAAACATGTTTAAATTATCCTTAAGCCAATTTAAAGTATCTCCATTACTATGAATTATTCCCTCTAAAGCATAGTTTGCTCCATCCTTTGTCTTCCATCCTAAAGCTGAAACCAATCCATTTTCAGATTTCATTAACTTACTTCCAGTATTCATAAGAACAGAACATCCTGTTCCAAAGGTTGCCTTAACCATTCCTTTTTCAAAGGCTCTTTGTCCAAATAATGCCCCTTGAGAATCTCCTATAACACCACATATAGGAATTTCTACATCAACTACACCCTCAATATTTGTATATCCAAAAATATCGTCACAATTTTTAAGCTTAGGCAACATTTCCTGGGTAATGTTAAATATTTTCATAAGTTCTTTATCCCAAGATAAGCTATTTATATTTAATAACATTGTCCTACTTGCGTTAGTGTAATCTGACACATGAGCTTTTCCATAAGTAAGCTTCCATATTAACCAGCTTTCAATTGTTCCAAGTAATAGTTCTCCTTTTTCAACCTTCTCTTTTGCACCTTCAACATTATCAAGAATCCATTTAACTTTTGTTGCTGAAAAATAAGGATCTAATACAAGTCCTGTTTTTTCCTTTATCTTCTCTTCTAACCCTAAATCTTTTATCTCCTCACAAATCTTAGTAGTTCTTCTACACTGCCATACTATAGCATTATGAACTGGTTTCCCAGTTACTTTGTCCCATACAACTACCGTTTCTCTTTGATTGGTAATAGATAGGGAAGATATCTCTTCCCCCTTTAAACTGTTTTTCTCTATTAACTCCTTTAGTAAAGAAATTACATTTTCATATATCTCAATAGGATTATGTTCAACATAATCTCTCTTAGGATATATTTGATTATGTTTTTTACTACATTTATAAAGAATTTTTCCTTCCTTATTTACTAAAAGAGCTTTAGAACCTGCTGTACTTTGATCTATTGCAATAATATACTTCTTCATAGTCTTATACCCGTCTAGTTTTTTCCAATTAATTCTTTAGCTAACTTTACTAAATTTTCTTTACTTAAGCCATAGTAATTAAATATTTCTTTACTTGTTCCTGTAATTGCTGCTTCGTCCTTAATGCCAACAATTTTCATTGGAACTGGTGCATTTTGTACAACTACTTCTGATACAGCAGCTCCAAGTCCACCATAAATGCTATGTTCTTCCACAGTAATAATGTGCCCTGTTTCCTTAGCTGCTTTTATAATAGCTTCTTTATCAAGAGGCTTAATAGTATTCATATTTAACACTCTACATTTAATTCCTAATTCTTTAAGTTCATCTGATGCTTCAATTGCTGGTTTTACTGTTTCTCCTGTTGCAATAATTGTTATATCTTTTCCTTCTCTCATAACATTAGCTTTACCAATTTGAAAGTCAAAATCAGTTGATTCATAAACATCATCTACAGGATTTCTTCCTATTCTTATATAAGCTGGTTTATCATATTTAACTAATTCTCTTACAAGTTTTTCTGTTTCAAACCTATCTGCTGGTAAAAATATATCCATATTAGGAATAGCTCTCATTACAGCAATATCTTGAAGTGAATGATGGGACATTCCTAATGCACCATAGCTTACTCCTCCACTTATTCCTATTAACTTTACATTAGTATTTGAATATGCAACATCTACCTTAACTTGTTCTATACTTCTCATTGTTAAGAAACAAGCAGGTGATGCTGCAAAGCACTTCTTTCCTGTAGTTGCAAGTCCTGCTGCTATTCCAACTAGGTTTTGTTCTGCTATTCCAACTTCAACAAATTGCTTAGGATATTCATTTGCAAAGTTTGTCATTGATGCAGAACCTCTAGAGTCACTTGTTAAAACATATATATCTTTATCATCCTTTGCTAGTTCCATTAATGTATCACAAATTACTTGACGATTAGCTATCTTATTCATTATTAATCCCTCCTATAAACTATTAAGTTCTTTCATTGCAATCTTATATTCTTCTTCAGTAGGTACTCCATGATGCCACTTTGCAACATTTTCCATGTATGATACACCTTTTCCCTTTACTGTATTAGCTATTATCATAGTAGGCTTGTCCTTTTGAATTGAATCTTTTGAAAATGCTTTTAATAATGCTTCTATATCATGACCATTTAAAACAATTACATTCCAACCAAAACTTCTCCATTTATCTTCAAGAGAATTTAAAGCCATAACATCTTCTGTACTTCCTGATATTTGAAGTCCATTTCTATCTATAATTGCAGTTAAGTTATCTAGCTTATAGTGAGCTGCTGCCATAGCTGCTTCCCATACAGAACCTTCTGCTAGTTCTCCATCTCCTAATAATGTAAACACTCTATAATCTTTTTCATCTCTTTTGGCACCAAGTGCCATTCCTACAGATGCTGAAAGTCCATGACCTAATGCCCCTGTATTAATTTCAACTCCTGCATTTTTGTTATTTGGATGTCCAATTAAAGTTGAACCAAACTTACTATAACTCTCCAATTTCTCTTTTGAAAAATATCCTTTATCAGCAAGAACACAATATAATAACTCTGCTGCATGACCTTTGCTCATTATAAATCTATCTCTATCTTCATTTTTAGGATCTTTTGGATTAACATTCATAACTGAATAATAAAGTGTAGTTACTATATCTGCACTAGAAAGTGAACCTCCTACATGTCCAGCTTTTGCGCTGTAAACTAAATTAACTACATCTTTTCTAATTTCTCTAGCTTTTTCATTTAACTCTAATACTAAATTATTCATTACTTTCCCTCCCATATTTTATCCTTTACCCTTATTATAAATATTTAGTACATATTTTTCAATAAATTTAGTAAATATTTTAGTATTTTTAAATAAATTTTTAGTTCAGGCAAACAAAAAAGAGCTGACTTTATTAAATCAGCTCTTAAAACCTTTTATATAACACTTTTTCTTTCAACAATATCAGTAGATATTTGTACTTTTAGTTTTCCTTCATCCTCTTCTTCTATCTTTTCTATTAGTCTATTAATAGAAACCTTGCCTAATCTTTCAACATCTACTCTTACAGTAGTCATTGGAGGATTTATCATATCACTAAATGGAATATCATCAAATCCAACTATGGACACATCTTCAGGAATTTTAATTCCTTTTTCATTCATAGCTTTTATTGCACCTAATGCAATAATATCATTAAATGCAAACAATGCTTTTGGAAGTTTTATATTTTCATTTGATAATATCTCTTTAAAATCTCTATAGGCTCCATCTGTAGTTGGTTCTACCTTATACATATTCTCTTCATGAACCTCTAGGTTATGCTCTTTCATTGACTGAAAGAATCCTTCTTTACGACACTTAAAGTTGCTAATATCTACAGTACTACCTATATAACCAATATCCTTAATACCTCTATCAATTATATATTTAGTAGCTAAATATGCTCCTCTATCGTTATTAATAAGAACAAAATCACAATCCTTAGCTTTAAAATAAGTATCTACAACTACCATTGGAATATTTAGATTTTCAAACTCACTAAAATCTTCTTCTTCCATCTCAGTTCCTAAAAGCAATATTCCATCTACTCTCTTTTGAGTAAATATTTTTTGTATATCTTCCTTAGTATCTTTTCCAGCTTCAACTTGAGTAATTAAAAGTTCATACCCACTATTTCTGCAAGTTCTTTCACAAGATTCAATTAACTTTGAAAAGAATGGAGTATCTGATAATATATATCCATGTTTTTTGAATTTTATCATTCTAATTATTTTATCTTCACTCTTTTTTTGAGTTTTGAAGTATCCTAATTCTTCTGCTATCTTCAGTATTCTCTCCTTCGTTTCTTTCCCTACTCCTTTTCTGTTATTAAGGGCATTAGAAACTGTTCCAGGAGATACTTGTGCTAATTTTGCAATATCTTGCATTATTGTCTTCATCTTTTTCTCCTTACCTTCTTATGCTAATTTCTTTTTATTCACTATTATAAGTATATCCTATTTTTAAATAAAAACAAACATATTTACTAAATATTTATCACTTTCATGTATTTTTTTAGAGAAATAAAGAGATTTAACAAATGTTAAATCTCTTTTTCTAATATTATTAATCCATCCTGTTCAAAATTATGCATGTGAATAGTTGTTTTTCCATCTACAACTTCATAGTTAGGTATACAAATATTCTTATCTTCTAAATCCATAATTTTAATGTTATAATCCGATAAGTCTAAATCAACTTTAACAGTTGTATTAACTGGAACATAGATAAATATTTTATCTTTTTCTAATGTACCAGCCATTCTAATATCTTTAACTTCGTTTAATATTTTATCCATAGGAACAAGCTCTCCTATATTATACATTTCAAAAATATACTTTATATAGCCATAATCCCAAGCTCCTGGATACTTAACTGCATCGTTCCAAGGATTAGGGGCATCAAAACCTTCACCTATTCCAAGTCCAAAATTTTTATTTATTTTATGCCAGCTATAAATACCATGAGCTCCATAAGTCACCCCTGCTGATGCACCAGAAAGTATGCTCATCCAAGCTGCTCTTCTAACATCGTATCTATAAAATCTTCCGTACATTCTTCTACTAAATCCCATTTGTTCATAACATGGTTCAGAATTTAGTAAAGGCTTTGCTGGATACTTTTTGTATAGAGTTTCTGCTAATAAATATGGCATAGCTAAGTTTTGCGCATTATGACCAGATTGGTACATATAAAAATCTATTTTATCAATAAACTCTTCTGGAATTTCATCTAACCTTCCTTTTATATGAAGTGTTTGCAACAAGTTTGGTGCAAGCTCTCTTAATAAATTTGATGCCTTCATATAATACTTTTTAGTATCCTCTGTATCAAAATCAGTATCTCCACTAATTACATACATAGGTTCTAAATCTGAGAAAGTACCATGTACCACTTCTACATATTTATCAATAAAATCATATGGCATTATATTTGAACTATTCATATTGCTTGCCCATGTTCCAGGGACATAATTGCACCATAAAACTACTAATGCTAATTCAAACCCTTTATCTTTAGCCATTTTGCACATAGTTTTTGCACGTTCAAAATATTCCATATTAAAATCAGTAAATTCAAAAGTCTTTTTATCCTTTGTAGGAAGAGGATAGTAATTAAGATCTGTACCACTAGCATCCCACTGTGGCATAATATTTATTTGTAAAACGTTAAACCCTTGCATCTTTCTTAGGTTTAAATAATATTCCCACTCTTCAATTGTTATATTTGTAAATGCACTCCAACATGTATCTGCTAAATAAAAAAACTTCTTTCCATCCTTTATAAAGGTTCTTTGGTTGTCACTTACCTTTACAGCCATATTTTATTCACCTCTTAATTGCTCTTTTACTTTTTCTTCTATATTATCATAAAAATCAGGAGTTAAATATCCTAGATACTTACATGCTTCGTATATTTGAGGAAGTATATCTGCATGAATTCCCACACAATGATGGACATATGGACCACAAACCAACTTTTCTTCTAATCTCTTTAAGTTTTCCACTTCAATCCATACATAAGTTCCTTGATTAAATGGTCCTTCTATACCTTTAGCATGTCCCATTAATAATGAATATTCTCCATTATCACCATCAAATCTAATTATAGACATATCTCCACCAATAAGCTCTCCATGTAATGCTCCTGGATGAGAGTGATTAAATGCAAATGGTGCTCCAAAGCTTGGTTTTCCCTTCATTAACGAAACAGGCCATGGGCCACAATGTTGTAAAAGTTCTCCATTTGGATTTGTTGGATGAGGAACTGTCCAATCTGCAAAGAAAGGTTTAACTTTTCCCATAGTAGCTGCTTGAGCTATTACCGATGTAATAGCACCATGAATATCTGTTTCACAAGCTACAGGAATTCCCTCATCACTTAATAGTGAGTTTGCAACGCAAGGGAATATTCCTAATGCATCTTGCATTGAGTTCCAGCATTGAATTGCAACAGCTTTACATCCATACTTGTTAGCAAAGTTTTTCATAGCTATTTTTAAAGCAGCTGTTTTTCTTACTCCATCCTCACTTACATTAATTATCATTTTTTCTTTCATATAATTAACTACATCTTGTAATTCTTGTCCATTTTCTTCTACTAATCTGTTCATTTCTTTTTGAACATCCACCATAGTTACAGGATGAACCTTAATATTAAACTTTTCTAACAACTCTCCCTCATTAACCATCATTGTCCAGAATCCAGCTGGTCTAGTTGAAATTTGTAATACTGTTAAGTTTCTAATTTCCTTTACAATATTACTAGTTGCAATAAATCTATTAATTCCATCTTCAAATTGCTTATCTTCTACATCACACATTGTTAAATAAGAAAACTTAACTCTAAATCTTCTTAATATCTTTCCTGTTGCAAAAAGACCACATTGAGAATCTCTAAGTCTTGCTCCATTTTCTAAAGGGCTTTCATCCTTAGGTCCCCATAAAAGAACTGGAAGATTAAAGTTTTTAGCTACCTTCGCTACTAAATCTTCTGTTCCAAAGTTACAATGTGGAAAAAATAAAGCATCAACCTTTTCACTTGTTAGTTTATCAACTATAGGTTGAACATGACTTTCATCAAATAATAACCCCTCTTCATTTATATCTTTAATATCTACAATATCAATATTCATAGATTTTAATTTATCTAATATAATATCATTGTATTTTATAGCATCTTCTCTACTAAAAATATTTCTTCTTGTTCCTACAACACCTAATCTAATTTTATACTCCATAAATTACCTCTCCTCTATAATTAATAAGAGTTTTCAGCTAAAGACAGCCTCAAACTCTTATTTTCTATTATTTTATATTTTGAACACTATTGCACTAATGTTTCTTCAGATGAAACTTCTTCACTCTTTAAAGCTTGTTTATCTAATACTTTGAAGAATGGGAAATAAACTAACATACCTATAGCTATTAAGACAACTTGAAGAACTGCTACTTTCCAACCACCTGCAAGTACACCATTTACTAATATAGGCATACCAAAAGGAACTTGAACTCCATTTAATCTTGGCACTATATTAGCTGCAATCGCTAAGTAAGCTACTAAAGTTTGAATTAATGGAACAGTTATAAATGGTATTGCCATAATTGGATTTAATATTAAAGGCAACCCAAATACTATAGGCTCATTAATTGTAAAACATCCAGGACCAACAGTTAATTTAGCAATCGCCTTATGTTGTTTAGCTTTTGCAAATATAAGCATTACAAATATAAGAGATAAAGTACCACCAGCACCACCAATACCTGCAAATAATCCATAGAAAGTTTTACCCATTATATTAGGTAAATCAGAATTTGCAACTCCTGCCATAACAGCTTCCATATTCATTGTATCCATTGGTAAGTATAAAGCACTTATAAAACTTCCTACAACTAAAGAACCATGTAGACCAAATATCCAAAGCACCATTTGAATTAATATAATAAATAATAATGACCATATTGATCCAGATAGGTTTTGTAGTGGTGCTGCGATTATCCCATATACAAAATCCGCAAAAGAACCATACTTAGTTAAAGAGAATCCAAAAGCAACAAATACAAATAAGAACCCTACTATAATTGCTGGGAATAACCCCGCAAAAGTATTTGACACTACAGGTGGTACACTTTCTGGCATTTTAATTATTATTTTCTTATCAAGGAACAAGCAATATAATCTACCTGCAATTAAAGCTACTATCATAGCTCCAAATAATCCCTTAGCACCAAGCCAACCAATATCTAAATAGCTACCAGTTTCAAAGTTAGCTAATGGAGTAATAATTAAGAAGCAGAATGCCGATATACATCCAGCACCTATAGCTTTTTGTCCTAAATTTTCAGCTAAACAGTAAGCCACAGTAAAAGATGCATATAAGGCAATAAGACTAGTTGTTAGTGTTGAAGCCGCCATTAAATAAGTTCTTATACCTGTATCAGTTAAAAATTGTTTCCATGCATCGATAGGCAATACAGCTAACAATAAAGCGATTGATCCAATCATTAATAAAGGCATCAACATCATTAACCCATTTGATATTGCAGAAAGATAGTTGTTAGTTTTTACCTTTTCAGCAAATAGCATAACCTTGTCCATAATTTGTTCTTTGTCTTTCATCTTAACCCCTCCAAATTTATAAATGAGTTCTTCTAATTATTTAATTGATCAATTATTACAATACTAATTATAAATGGTATTTCTAAATTTGTAAACCTTTTTATAAATAAATATTTACTAAATTTAAACTAAATTTTATTAAATTTATGCTTTTTTCTTCTATTATTCTCTTTTAACTAGAAAAAAACTACATTTTAGTACTAATATAAGCTTTCTTATCAACTTAATATTTAGTAAATATTGTATAAACTCCCCTTATATGTATTTATATATAAAAAAGAGTGCTATTCCCTTATGTAATAACACTCTTTTTCTATAAATATTTATTAATCTATATAATCTGAAAGCCACTCCATACACAAATCAAACCAACGTATTACATGATTATTAAAATGACTGTCCTTTCTAGCTGTTGTTCTATCACACAAAGCAAGTCCATGCTCACCCTTTTCAAAAATATGAAGCTCAAAAGGAACATTGTTTTCTCTTAAAGCTAATGAATACTTAATTATTCCAGATACATCAACCAACACATCTTCAAATGTATGCCACATAAAAGTTGGTGGTACATCTTTGCTTACTTTGTTTACTAGATTAAATTTATTTAAATCCTCTTCAGTTGGGTTGTCAACTCCAAAAAATCTTTCATTTTGGCTATATTTTAAGTCAAATATTTTGCTACCAAATCCCTTCTCTCCTGGTTCTGTAGGATTCGCTTCAATTGCTGTATAACATAAAATAGATGCACATAACCTTAAATCTTCTAGGGTAACACCCGCTTTATCTGCAAGTTCTTGATTTACCGTATTTACACTTAAATTTGCAGCTAAATGCCCACCTGCAGAGAAACCACATACTATAACTTTTTCAGTATCTACAAGCCACTTATCTGCATTTTCCTTTACTATCTTCATACATTTTGCAAGCTCTATTAAAGCATGTTCTGGTGTATTTTTATTTACATCTCCAGTAGTATACCAAAGTACAACACTATGCAATCCAACACTATTAAACTTTAATGCTATTGGCTCTGCTTCTCTGTCACTTGTAAATGCATATCCTCCACCAGGACAAACAACCACTAATGGTCTTTTCTTACCAACATTATATTCTTGTGAGTTATGAAGAATATATGTGTCTAAATAGGCTGTTTCATTAATTTTAATTCTCTCATTATTCATTTTATACTCCTCCTTATTTTCACTAGATATTTAGTAAAATATTTTTATCATCAAAAAAAGTTTAGCACAAATATGCTAAACTTTAGACGTTAAATTTTGACCTGTATTTATTTATAGTTGGCACATAATGTATTTAATATATATAACAAAGAATACATTCCTTCCCCATATAATGAATTATCCCCACATAAAAGTATTAAATCAAAATACTTAGTAAATTCATTTTTCTCATTTTCTGTAATAAGAATAGTTTTTCCCTTCATTTCAGATACCATGTTCTGATTATCTTCAATTGTAAAATAATTTCCCTTAAAAGAAATAAAAATTGCTAAATCTTTATTGGTTAACTTCAAAACTTCTTCATCTACAGAACTTATAGGTAATACTTCAACGTATTTTCCCTTCATCATCATTCTACATTGAAATTCTAATGTTATAGCTAGGTTGTTTTCAAACCCAAAAATAATAACTCTTTTGGCATCCTTTATTAACTTAATTGATCTTTCTATAATATCATTAGATAAATTATTTCTTGTAACCATTAGTCCATTTATTATCTTTTCATAATAGCCTTCCTGACTAAAGTCCTCATATTTATAAACTTCACTAGGCATTTCTAGAATTGCCTTTACATTTGTGAAATTCTTCAACCCAATTTCTCTAAAAAATCTTGTTGCAGTTGATGGTGAACAAGCACATAATTCCGAAAACCTCTCTAAATTCATATCCTTTACTTTATCTATATTATTAATAAGTTTCTTTGCAATAATGATATTAGTATCATTATCTGAGTGTTCCCTAATATATTGAAATAAAACCATTAAAATATATTCCATAAAAAATAATCCTCCAATAAATTCTTTTGACATTATATCATCTAAACATCAAAAAAACAATTGAAGGACTATTGTAGAGTATATTCTAATCTAAATCTGTTCCATTAGATGCAATTACTTTCTTATACCAGTTAAAGGACTTCTTTTCCTTTCTGCTATAATTACCAGTACCATCATCATATTTATCAACATAAATAAAACCATAACGCTTTGCCATTTCTCCAGTTGATGCACTAACTAAATCTATACATCCCCATGGTGTGTATCCCATTAAATCAACTCCATCAACGTTTATAGCATCATCCATAGCCTTTATATGCTTTCTTAAATAATCTATTCTATAATCATCGTTTATACTACCATCTTCCTCAACCTTATCAAATGCACCAAGTCCATTTTCTACTATAAATAATGGAATTTGATATCTATCATATAGATAATTTAAAGCAACTCTCATTCCTGTTGGATCTATTGCCCATCCCCAATCAGACTCTTCTAAGTAAGGGTTCTTAATACCACCCATTAAGTTACCAGATGATTTTTTAGTTCCATCCTCTGGGTTAGCTGATACAGTTAAGGACATATAATAACTAAAGGCTAAGTAATCAACCTTTCCTTCCCTTAATATTTCCTTATCTCCATCTTCCATTTTTATATTTATACCTTCTCTTTCAAACTCTTTTAGCTTATAAGAAGGATAATATCCCCTACATTGAACATCTGTGTAGAAATAGTTACTACTTGATTTTTGCCAAGCTAGAAAAACATCATCTGGATTACAACTGTATGGATAATTTAACATATATGCAAGCATACAGCCTATTTTAAATTCATGATTAATTTTATGTCCAAGAATTACAGCTTTTGCACTTGCAACAAATTGATGGTGAGCAGCTTGCATAGTAGTTTGCTTATCTCTAGCAATAACACCACCTGCCATATAACTTCCAAGTTCTATACAGTTTATTTCATTAAATGTCATCCAATACTTAACCTTATTTTTATATCTATTAAAAATAGTTTCACAGTATCTTACATAACAATCTATAGTTCTTCTATCTGCCCATGAATTCCACTTCTTAGTTAATCCAAGAGGTGTTTCATAGTGAGATATTGTTACTATAGGTTCTATTCCACATTTTAACAATTCATCAAAAACATTATCATAGAATTTTAATCCCTCTTCATTTGGTGTTTCTTCATATCCAAGTGGGAATATTCTTGACCATGCTATTGATAATCTAAAACATTTAAATCCCATCTTTGCAAATAAAGCTATATCTTCTTTATAATTACTATAGAAGTCTATTCCATCATGATTTGGATATAATTTATCATCAAGACAACAAAGCTCTGCCCCTTCTGGAATATCTTTTATGTTAAACATAGGCACACCGCCTGTTGTTCCATCTTGTAATTTATAAGTTACTAATCTAGGTGATGTATGTGTTCCATTTGTAATAACATCATCAGTAGATAATCCTTTACCACCTTTGTTCCATCCACCTTCAAATTGGTTTGCTGCTGTAGCTCCCCCCCATAAAAAGTCTTTTGAAAAAGCCATAATATCTCCTCCTTTTATTTTATATTTTTAGTCTATCACTAAAAGTTAGAGATTTTACCGTCAAAAAATGACGTGTACTTTTTATATTGGAGAATCACAGTATTCACATCTTCCTACACTACCCTTAACTATATTTCTAGCACCACAACACTTACAAACAACAACATTAGGTTTATAGTACTCATTATTAGGTTTTTGTGATGGAATTACTAATTCATTTTCCCTTTCATCAATATAAGCTCCTTGAAAATATCCTGAACTTATCATATCATCTATATCTTCCCTTACTTCTCTAACAGTTAAGTTTGCTATTTCAGCAATTCTTACTAAATTACATTCTCCTCCATTTATTACTATAGCAATATACTTTCTATATTTTTCTGCTTTTACTGAAAGTTTTTTTGACGTCATAAATAGAACTACTCCAGCTACTAAAAAGAATAGCGCTAAAACTATATCAGATAAATCCCACCCTCTATCAACAAAGGATACAATCCCACAAAAAATCATAAAGAAACATACGTATGAAGCAATTCTTACTCCTTTTCCAGTAGTTAAAATTGTCTTTCTATTTATCTGTGTACGTTTATAAATCAAGTAAATACCAACCGGCCAAAATAGTATAATTGCTATAATTATTACTGGCCATGTATATATTGGATTTATTCTATCACTATTATTAAATGTACTCATTCTATTATCCCCCTTCTATATCCCATAATATTACATTTTATACTTAAATTATATATTCTTATAAAAGTCCAGTCAATGTATTCATCTACCACTTATACTCTTCATTTTTATCATTATTGTATATATACTACATAACCAATAATGATATACTTAATATATACAGCTTTTTAAATAAGGGGGACTTTATGACACATGTATTTATTGTAAATCCATTTGCTGGTGGAGGAAAAAGTTTAAAAATACTTAATAAAATAAAAGAAGTATGCAATAAAGAAAATATAGACTACATTGTAAGGTTTACCAAAGCTCCTAATGATGCCACAAAAATAGCAAGAGAATATGAAAACTTAGGAGGTATAATCTATAGTGTTGGTGGAGATGGTACTATGAATGAAGTATTAAATGGTATTGTTGGCTCTAAGAATCTTTTTGGGATTCTTCCAGCTGGTAGCGGAAATGATTTTCATAGAGTACTTATGGCTATGGATGAGATTTCTCCAACTATTGATATAGGAAAAATTAATGATAGATATTTTATAAATATAGCTTGTATTGGAATTGATGCTGATGTTGCTAACAATGTAAGCATAATGAAAAAGACTAAAATTCCAGCATCTCAAATTTATAACATAAGTATTCTTTATACTTTCTTTAAGTATAAATATAAGGACCTTGAGTTTAACTTAAATAACTCTCAAATAAAGGACAAGTTCACCTTGCTAGCCATATGTAATGGAAAATATTATGGTGGAGGTTACAAGATTGCACCAAATGCAGAACTTAGTGATGGTCTTTTTGATATTTACTTTGCTAAAAAAATATCAAAATTAAGAATTCCTAGCCTTTTCTTAAAACTAATTAAAGGTAGCCATGAAAAATCACCAATTATACATAAAGGAAAAAGTGATTCATTAATAATAAAAACTGATGAAGATATTGTATGTAATGTTGATGGTGAACAATTAATAGCTAGAAATTTTAATGTTCAGATTATACAAAATGCAATAACACTTTACAATAATAAGGAACTTACAGAACAATTTTTATCAGTAAATTAATAAAAAAGGTGTGGCGGATATTTATTTCCCTTGTTCCGTCGCAAGCTCCAAGTCACATGGAAACAAATATTCCCCCCACACGTACTAAAGGTAAGGAAATTATAAAATTACTATCCTTTTTTATATTTTTTAATATGAAAATGTAATAATACCTTTGATTTATAGCTAATTGAAATTTTATACTTTCCTAGACAGTAAAAAAGAGAAATTGCTTTGCAATTTCTCTATCTTTATACCTTATTACCCTAATTAATATCCTAAAGTATCCTCATATTCCTTTAATATAGTAGCTTGGTCCTTTACCCCGTCATCTACTACTCCTTGACTTTGTACACCTTCGTTTACTTCACCATTTAATACTTGTTCATTTAACTTTTCATCTTTCTTCATATTATGTCCCTCCCATATTTATGATAACGTTTTCTCTTGCCCTCGATTTAATTTTATCATCATTTTAAAAACCTAGCAACAAGAGATTTTTTTCTTAATCATTTATTAATAGGATTAACTAATAAAGAATAAATTATTATTACTTCTCTAAATAAAAAAATACTAGCCACATAAGTTTGGAATAAAGACGATAATTAAATATACTTTGATAACTCTTAAGGTGTTATTTTTTCAAAAGTATTAGAATCAACCTTATATTTAGAGTAAAGTGCAGCATTATCCATAGGACCTATAATTTTATCATTACATATAACCCAATAGTTTGTTTTAGTACCATCTCTAGGTGTTTGTTTTAAATAGATATTATATCCACTTATTTTATATGAATTAATATATTCAGAAATAACTACCTCTGAAGTTTCCTTTGTAATTACTTTATATTCTTTTGTAGAGGTATTAGTTAATATATAATGAGAATTTAGTGTAATTGACTTGTCAAAGTTAGCTACACACTTCAGTGTAAGAGATGCCATATATTTAACAGCTAAAAATCCTAATATAAAAATAAAGCTTATTATGAAAAATAAATATTTTTCTATTAAAGTGTTTCATATTTTTCCTCCTACACATCTACCTCATTAAGATTTTTAGCTACATATATATAAGATAAAATTCCTATGATAAATATAATAATTGGAAAAACAGTATTTAAAGTGCTTGTTGTTCCAAGCCTATCAGCATAACTCTTTCCAGATACTAAAAGTATAACTAATACTGTTAATAACGTGGACTTGCTCTTATAGGATATAAATGTAGCTAAAAGCACAAAGCCTATAGCTGATATTATTCCCATAAGATAAATAATTGGCCTGCTTACAATATAGTTGTATCCTAAGCCTACATAAAAACTAAATACTTTATTACTTACTAAGAATAAAATTAGTTGCAATCCTAAGGTAAATATTATACTTAAAACAACAAAGGCTATAACAGTACAAACCTTAGCTAATAATATTCTTCCTCTAGCCTGAGGATATAAAAATAGTGTTTTTACTGTGCCATCATAAAATTCATCACCTACTAAGTTACCCACTAGTATTGCACCATAAACAGAAAATATAACTACTGTTACCTGTACAATTTGTTCTATATGATAGTAGATCACATTTTCTTGGGAAACATCTTTAAAACCAACTAATATAGCAGTAATTGTTGATGCAATAAATATAGCAATATTGGCTAAAATCACTCCAAAAATATCACTCTTTATTTTGTTCTTCTTAAATTCTATCTTCATTAAATTAAACATTTAAATCCCCCTTACCTTTTTTATGAAATATTCCTCTAGGGAGATTTGAACCATATTAAAGGATAATACCTCTACATCACTTTTTACCAAAGTGCTTAATATCTTTTTTCTTTCCTCTAAAGCTTCATAAACTCTAATAGTACCCTTATTTATAAGTTTCATATTTATTATATTTAATTCTTTTTCCAAAATAGCTAAAGCCTTTGAATAATCCTCAACTTCAATTTCAATATAAACTGAACACTTTTCCTTTACTTCTTCTAGTAATCCATCTTCAACTATTTCTCCATTCTTTAAAAACATTACCTTATTCACTAGTGTTTCAAGTTCATTAATAGCATGACTTGATATTATTATTGTAGTATTAAACTCTCTGTTAAGTTTTAATAAAATCTCTCTTAGTTCAACTATTGCAATAGTATCTAGTCCGTTAGTTGGCTCATCTAAGATTAAAAGCTCTGGTTCTGTTATAAGTGCATAAGCAATAGCTAGTCTTTGCTTTTCTCCAAAGGATAATTCTTTAATTTTCCTATCCTTCTTATTATGAAGACCTACCCTTTTCAATACACTTTCTAACTTTTCCTCATCATAAAACCCTAAGTATTCACAATGTACCTTAAAGTTTTCATAAAGAGTTAACTTTTTATAAAATACAGGCTCATCTATTAAAGCTCCAATATTTCTTAAATAATCATAACTATCTTTCTTAATCTCTTTTCCTAGTACTTGTATATTTCCACTTGTTGGCTTTAACAAATTAACTATAAGCTTTAAAAGAGTGGTTTTACCTGCTCCATTTTCACCAATTAAACCATAGATATCTCCTGCTTCTATATTAAAAGAAACACCTTTTAATACAGTTTTATTTTTAAATTCCTTTGTAACATTATTAAAAGAAACCCTATCCACAAAACTTCCTCCTTCCTATGGCTTAATTCTAAAATTAACTTTTAACTATTTTATCTCTTATTTCTTACATAGTTCTTAAGTTAAACAGTGAAGTTCTTAAGAGCAACCCTAAATACAGTTTCCTTCCCCTGTTCACTTTCCACTTCTATAGCCCCCTCCATATTTTCAACTAGCTTTTTACTTATAGCAAGGCCTAGTCCACTTCCTGAAGCTTCTTTATTTCTTGATGACTCTCCTATATAGCTTCTTTCAAACACTTTCTTCTGCTCTTCCTTTGAAATACCTCTACCTCTATCAATTACTTCTATAAATGTATTTTCCTCATCCTTAATTATGTTGAAACCTAAATACTTACCACTTCCCCCATACTTGTATGCATTGTTGATAAGATTATTAATTACTCTCTCAACCCCTTCCTTATTTCCTAAAACATAAGCTGATTCCTCTGGCATATTAATATTAACCTGAAATTCTTCATTGGATAAAATATCATAATAAGATAATATAATTTCCCTGGAAATCTCTCTTAAATCAATTTTTTCAAGGTCTATTTTCTTATCTCCACTTTCAAGTTTTGCAAGGGTAAAAAATTTATTTACTAATTCTAGTACCTCCTTAGAACGAGTATTTATCTTATTTAAAATCTCATTTCTTTCAACTTCTGAAATAGTAGAATCCTTAATTAAAATTTCTATATACCCCATAATTACTGTTAAAGGAGTCTTTAAATCATGAGATACATTAGAAAGCATATTATTTATAGTAGTTTCCTTATTTATTCTTAAGGTCTTTTCCCTCCTATTAAAGTTGATTAAATCATTTATACCAACTAATAACCTTCTTAGCTCTAATTTATCAGTAGGAAGCAATAAAGTTTTACACATCTCATCTTCATTAAACTTATTAAGCTCATCTGAAATAAACTTAATGTCCTTTGTTATTCTTCTTAACCTATATTTATCATAAATAATTACAGATAGGAGAATTATTATTACTACCCACAAAACTAATTTCATTACTCTTTCCTCTCATACTTATACCCTATTCCCCATAGAGTTTTTATATATTTAGGTTTTGATGGATCTCTCTCTACCTTTTCCCTTAATCTTCTTATATGAACATTTATTATATTGTCATCTCCCATAAACTCATCTTCCCATACTTGTCTATAAATCTGTTCCTTGGTAAAAACTATATTAGGATTAGTTAAAAAAAGCTTAAATATTTCAAACTCCTTATTTGTTAACTTTAAATCCTCATCTCCTCTTTTTACTGAATAATTATTTATATCTATTATTAAATTATCTACTTTGATTACTTTATTTTGCTTAACTTCTTCATTAGAATACTCAGTAGCTCTTCTTATTGCAGCCTTAACCCTTGCAGATAACTCAACCATTGAAAAAGGTTTGGCTACATAATCATCAGCACCAAATCCTAGTCCTAAAGCCTTATCTATTTCTCCATCCTTTGCTGATAAAATAATTGCTGGCACATTACTCTTTTCTCTTATTCTTTTTATAAGCTCAATACCATCCATCTTTGGCATCATTATATCTAAGATAACTAAGGAATAATCCTTCTGCCTAAATTGAAATAGCCCCTCTTCACCATTAAAAGCAGTATCAACTATATACCCTTCCTTAGTTAAATAATTCTTAACCATTAAAGAAATCTCTTTTTCATCTTCAACTAACAAAATTCTCTTCATAAAAACCACCCCTCCTTTATATATTTTACCAAAAAGTGTAGCAACTTCATATTTAAAGTCAAATTAAGAAAAGAAATAGGAGGAGTTTAAATAAAAATATATATAATGTATATTTAAGTCATAGAACATCTATTTTTAATCTTAAGTGATATAAAAGGCATAAAAGAGTGCCAGTTATAGCAGTAAGGGAAAACAAAGATGATTGATATGATCTTGTTGCTAGATTAATTGGAGAAGCCAAACAAAAATTATCTCTCTTTACTATTTCATCAATCTTCTTTAAATCATCTGTTATAGTGTATCTTAATATTCTATTAAAAATAGATAAGAAGGCAATATACTAGTTAAGATATAAGAGATTAATATACTGTAGCATAGGTTATTAACATGTTATGGCATATTTTTATATGTAAAATCTAACTAATTATAGATAAATATTCAACTATAGTTTTATAATGTTATAAGAGATGTGTTAAAAAGGAGATGTAGAAATGAATATTTTAATTTTAGGTGGCACTAGACTTTTTGGGAAAGTATTAGTTAGAAATTTAATTGAGCGTGGACATAATGTAACTATAGCTACAAGAGGTTTAACTCAAGATAGTTATGGAGATTTGGTAACTAGGATAATTATAGATAGAGAAAATAAAAAAAGTATTGAAAAAGCTTTAGAAGGAAAGTATTTTGATATTATATATGATAATTTATGTTATTCTCCTAATTCAGCAAGAGACTTATGTGATGTAATTGAGGATAAAACAGATAGATACATAATAATATCAAGTTCAGCTGTCTATAAATTTAATAAAAATATAAAAGAGGAAGAATTTAATCCATATATTTATAAAGTTATTTATGGAGATAGAAATGATTTTTCTTATGCAGAGGGAAAAAGACTATCAGAGGCAGTAGTATTTCAAAATTATAATATTAAAACTGTAGCTGTTAGGTTTCCAGTAGTACTTTCTAAAGATGATTATACAAAAAGACTTTATTCATATGTAGAAAATAATATATTAAACAAAAGTACAAATATTAATAATATTGATTCGAATTTAAGTTTTATTAGTGATAAAGAAGCAGGTGATTTCTTAGCTTGGTTAAGTAATGTTGATTATGTGGGTCCAATAAATGCTGCAAGTTATGGATCTATAACCATTAAAGAAATTATAGAATATATTGAAAAATCTACAGGTAAAAAAATGATAATAAGTAGTGATGGAATAAATGGAAAGTATAATGGAATCTTTGATTCTAATTTGGACATATCTAGAGTAGAAAGTCTAGGTTTTAAATTTAATAATATTAAAGAATATATATTCAATCTGCTTGAATACTATACAGATATATGTATTACAAAATTCTTTCAGTCATAAGAAAACCCAAATCTGATTTATATAAATTTTATCTTGACTAATTGAAAAATAAAACTGAACTAATAAAAAATCCATAGTAAATTATCCATGTTATGATATTGCTTTTGTAGAAGATTGGATGAAAACTCTTCCAAGAAGAATACTGAAATATAAAACTCCAGAAGAGTTATTTTTCACTAATATTTAGAACGATTTTTATCAACTTCAAGATAAATAATCATTTTATTACAAGTAGGACATACAAAGGCTTGATTTTGAATGATTTTCCATTTAAAATAGCTACCTCTTTTTAGGTATATATAGCTAGCTTTAGAATTAGGATCATCAGATTCCTAAGTATTTGCATAACGATCACCAATTAAGTTTCCAGCTATCATGGTATTAGAGCAATATGGACATTTCATAATATCACCTCCTATACTAAATTATTTTAAATATTAATTTTTGAGAAGTTTTTAAAAGTCATATTTCATTATTTAAAGAGATTTTTATCTTTGTAAAGTAGATATGCAAGAAATAGCCATAAGAATAGCCTTGGTATCAAAGTTGTCAAATCTCCAATAATTAACAAATAAGTACAATCTATTAAAACTAATAGATATATTATAAATACTCCTATTTTATTTTTTCTAAGGATTAAAATAAATGAGGCAAAAGATATTAATGATAGAATAAAATAACAAATAATTTCATTAAAGGTATAAGGAATTTTCTTTAATAGTAATGGATTTATAATTGGCGTTAATAACAAAAGTGACCCAATACCATTAGATATAGTTGCAATGATTAATATTATGCTTAGTAATTTATTAAATTTTAAATTTTGATAGTTAAAGAATTTACTCATAATAAGCCCCCCCATTATTATACATATATATCAGTATTCTCCTATAATTTATTTATTCCTTTATAATATAAAAAAGCAATAAATATATTATTTTCCTTGTATGTAATATTGAATTAATAATTACTAAAAGTGAGTTTGTTAAATTATTAGAAGAAAAGGTAGGAATAACGGCTTTATATACTTATCCAGATAAATTAGCATATAAATAGTAGCTACTCTTATTCCCTATGCTACCCTTTTATTACGTCCTCCTTTGTATTACAATTATAATAGTATAAAACTACTAAGGAGGATTTTATGAAGAACAAAGTTAACTTTCACACACATACATATAGATGTAAACATGCAGTTGGAAATGAAGAAGATTATGTAATTGAAGCTATAAATCAAAACCTTACTACCTTAGGTATGAGTGACCATGGACCATATCCTGATGATAGACTAGGTTTTAGAATGGAATATAAAGAACTTCCTGAATATATTTCTACAGTAGAAAAACTAAAAGAAAAATATAAAGACAAAATCAAATTATATTGTGGTCTAGAAATTGAATACGACCCAAATTCTTATGATTACTATAAATACTTATTAAATGAACTACATCTAGATTACTTAGCTTTAGGTCAACATGTATTTACTCATAAGGGGAATTTTTGCAACTCATTTGAATTAACTAGTACTGATGAATACATATCTTATGCTAATAGCATAGTTGAAGCATTTAGCACAGGATTCTTTAAATTTCTTTGCCATCCTGACTTAATATTTTTAAATGACTTTCCTTGGGATGATAATTGCGAAAAGGCATGTGATATTATAATCCAAGGTGCAAAGAAATATAACATGATCCTTGAGATTAATGGAAATGGTGTAAGACGTGGAATAAATGAATTCTGTGATGGAAAAAGGTATCATTATCCTCATGAAAACTTTTGGAAAAAGGTTAGTAAAAATAATTTAAGAGTAATTATAAATTCTGACTGCCATAATCCTAAAGACTTATGGGATGAAAATATGGATAAAGCCTACGAATTTGCAAATAAGTTAGATTTAAATATAGTATATGATATATTCTAATTAGAATTTATCTCACAAAAATCAATTCAACACCGCATTTTTACTATAACTTCTTAAGTTCTTAACTTTTTAAGAACTTAAGAAGCTATATTTTTTCATATAAAAAAAGCGTCGCAATAGAAAAACAAATTTTCTCTATTGCGTCAGCTCCATTGATTTTCTAATTTCTTTTAATTCATTGAGTAACTCAAAAAATCTTTCTAAATATTCCTCATATTCATTATGATCTAATATTTCATAATCATCTGATGCATATCTACGACTAAAATAAAAATCCTTTAATTCTCTGCAAAGTCCCTTATATTCTTTAAGCTTTGGAAAATCACTCAAATATAAAGTTTCTAATAATTTCACAAGATTATGTTCCCTATTTACCACTCCATACTTTTTAGTAATTATACCTTTTAAGTTTTTTTCTATACATTGTTGACAGTGTACTAACACTCCATCTTCTAACCCCTCTATATTCTTTGTATTATAAATAAATTTTTCATCTATATCTGCAAAATAAAACATATCTCTCTTTACCAATGTTACCATCTCCTTATATCTATTAAATCCTTAGTAATTGCTTGTTCAAATGATGGGCTTAATGATAATTCTAAAAATCTCCTTTTAGTATATAACTTTAAATCCACGTCTCTTTCTATTCCAAGCTCTTCTATCTTATCTTCCAAAAAATGTCTCAACTCTTTTAATTCTCTAATTGATTTATCTTCATCAATTAAAGCTAATATATCTATATCGCTATACTTAGAATACATTCCTTTCGAAATTGATCCAAAAAGATATATATCAGTAACCTTAAGGATTCCTAATATGCATTCTTTTATTTTTATTATTTCATTCTTTAAGCATATATCTAAATTATAATCCACATCAAATCTCATATTATCCTCCACTTATGACTCATAGCTATATTATATTATTTAACCTTATCTATTACAATAATACATATATTGAACTTCTCACCCCTTTCTTTATATTGTAAAATAATACTAATATACATTATTACTTAATCATTTTATTTCTCTATGCTATTGGAATGGTGGTATCATACTTCAGATCAGCCACTCATTATATTAAAAAGCATAAAACAGATCCTATCTATAAAGTTAAACTTAATTCTAATTTAACTACTTATTTCACAGTATCATTAACAATTATCACCTTAATTATTCTGATTAAAACTTCTATAGCTACTATTCTTTTTTTAATAATCATTTTAGATGGTATAAACGAAATTATTGAATACTATGTTAATAAATATCTATATTTCTTTGATAATGGTCTATTTATGCATGGTAAGTTCATTGAGTATTCATCAATAAAAAAAGTTAAAATATTAGATACCAAAAGAAAAACATTATTTAAATTACAAATAGAATTTGATAATACTACCCTATCAGAAAACATTAATCACTTATATAAAGATGAAGTAGCTAATTATCTTTCAAGAAATTTACCTGAGGTATTTAATTGCTTAAATACATGATAAAAAGACTAGAAAATGTTTTATATCCATTTTCTAGTCTTTTTTATTTGTAAATAACATTATTTAAGAATTTATATTTCAATTATAATAGTACTTTAAATTCATATCCCTTTAATTTTATAGACTCCTTAAGATCTATATTCTCTTCATTAAATACATCAAATGCTTTTCTATTTTTTAGTTCATCCATGAAAGGTATAACTATTTCCTCCTTTGAATTATTAATTATTACCGTTATATCTTCCTTTTTATATATCAAAACAGGAGTATTTTTTCCTGCTATCACCCACTTATTTTCTAGTGCTTTAAGCTGTGGATTTACTTTTCTCATATTTATTAATTTTTTAGTAAAATCTAACATATCCTTGTCTTGTTTTTCTTTATCCCAAGCCATACATCTTCTATGAAACTCTTGCCCATTACCTTGATTACCTTCCATGCCTATTTCTGTACCATAATAAATGCAAGGAGAACCAGCTTGAGTAAACATAAATAATAATGCTAACTTTACCTTCTCTTTACTACCTTTAGCTAATGTAAGAATTCTAGGAGTATCATGGCTATCTAAAAGATTAAACATCACTTCATTTACTTGCTTTGGATAGCTTACATTTACTTTATTAATCATGTATTTAAACTCTTCTCCATTAGCACAATCATAGCAAAAGAAGTCTTTAATCCCATCTCCTAATGGATAATTCATAACACCATTAAATTGATCCCCCATAAGCCAAGGTAAAGAATCATGCCATATCTCTCCTACTATATAACTGTTAGGATTTACTGCTAATATTCTTTCCTTAAACTTTCTCCAAAACACATGATCAATTTCATTACTTACATCTAATCTCCAACCATCAATATTCATTTCACCAGACCAGTACTCCCCAACCTTTAGTAAGTACTCAACAACATCTGGATTTTCTGTATTTAATTTTGGCATTTTAGGGGTTCTTCCAAAGGTTTCATAATTTAGGTTTCTACCATCTAATTTTTCTAGTGGCCTATCTACTGCTGGGAACTTATTTATATGAAACCAATCCTTAAATTTAGATTTTTCACCATTTTTAATTACATCCTGCCATTGAGGTGAAAAATATCCCATATGATTAAACACACCATCTAATAATATTTTCATATTTCTTTTATGCAACTCATCAACTAATTCTTTGAAAGTTTCTTTATCTCCTAAGGCTGGATCAATTTGGAAATAATCGATTGTTTCATATCTATGATTAGATGTTGCTTTAAAAATAGGACATAGATATAATCCTGTAATTCCCAAATCCTCTAAATAATCAAGTTTCTCTATTATTCCTCTTAAGTCCCCTCCCATGAAGTTTTTACCTGTTGGCTCTGTTCCCCAAGGCTCCACTCCTTCAGGATTTATAGATGGATCTCCATTATTAAATCTATCAGGAAATATTTGATACCAAATCATATCTTTTGCCCATTCTGGTGATTTAGGAACATCTATATTATTCAAATAAGGGAAACAAAAGAAATCAGAGACTTTGCTTAATATATAGATATCATCATTTTTTCCTAATTCATATATCTTCTTTTCAGTAAAAAGGATTTTTTCCTCTTTCCCTTCTAATATAAATGCATATCTCGACCTCTTTTTTTCTGGCTTATATTCTCCTATCCAATAATCAAAATACTCTGTTTCAACCTCTTTTTTCATAGGAAGAGTTTCAGCTTTCCATCCTGTACCTCCAGCACCTAAGTTACCACCATCTGCTCCCCCAACTTCCCATATATAAGGATCTCCAATTCTTAAATAAGCTTTTTTTACTTCTCCTTTTTTGGTCCTAATCCTTAAATGTAAGGTTTCACTATCATATCCATAAGAATAATTACTCTTTGGAAGATGAAAAATTCCTTCTCTTGTTATTCTGCCACACATTTTATCCTCTCCTTCTCTATCTAACAAATGATTTTTCTTCCCACTTTCTTGATTTCCACCTTAATGCCACTAAAACTCCTCTTATGATTTCATCTAATGCAAATCCTATCCATACTCCAATTAACCCAAGTCCTAGCCCTATACCTAAAACATAAGAAATTCCAACAGCAAAAGTCCACATTGAAAATATTGCTATATATACAGGAAACTTTACATCTCCAGTTGCTCTTAAACCATTAATACCTATAAGATTCGTTGTCCTTCCAAACTCAAGAAATATATTTACAAATAAAACCTGACTTCCTAATGATAATATCTCTTCATTAGTTGTAAATATTGCCAATATATACTTTCCAACTATAGCAAGTAAAATACTCATACTAATTGTTACAATTAGAGATCTAGTAACACAGTATTTAAATAAGTTAAATGCTTTATCTTTTTCACCTTCACCAATAAGCCTTCCTATTAAAATACTTCCCCCTTGGGCAACCCCTTGTGCAAAAAGATAGGCTAAAAAAGCAATATTTCCAACATAAGTTTTTGTAGCCATACTGGCTATACCTATGGTATTTATTATGCTTGTTATAACTAATTGGCTTAAGTTATATGAAAGTTGTTCTCCTAATGTTGGAAGTCCTATTGAAACTATATTTTTTAAATGATTAACAGGAAATATTTTAAATAAATCCAATTTAAACTTATTCATAACCACCTTATAAACTCTATATCCTAAAAAAATACAAGCTATAACCTTACTTAATGTAGTTGATATAGCTGCACCTGCAATCCCTAGCTGTGGAAATCCAAAATTACCAAATATCAATATATAATTCCCTATTACATTTACTACATTCATTAATATAGTTATCTTCATACAGGTTTTTGTAAGTCCATATGCTCTTAATATTGCTGTAAATGTCATCATTATTGCTGCAACAAAACTTGCTCCACCAACAATCCCCATATAAGTATTACCCATAGAAATTAATTCACTTGGAGTGTTTAACAATTTAAACATAAACTCCCCACCAAGAATTATTACTATACTTAAAACTATACCAAGAACTCCATTTACTCCTATTGATAAGCCACAAATTTCAACTATATTTTTTTCATCCTTATTGGAGCCAAAGTATTGAGTTAATAAAATGGTTGTCCCAGATGTAATTACTACAAACATAAGGTTTACCATCCATATTATTTGGTTAGATACTCCAACTATTGCTACTGCTTCATCTGAATATTTACCAAGCATGAATATATCAATACTACCTAATAAATACATTAGTATAAGCTCTATCATTATTGGCCAAGTTATTGAAAGAAGCTTGCTTTTTATCTCTTTCATATAAATACCTCTCAAATTATTAAATTCACTTGAATTATAGCACCATACAACTTTATAGCTTTTATATTTTTTAGTTTTTTTGTATAATTTTTATATAATATATTAGGAGTGATGATATGGATAAGTTTATTGGAGATGACGATTTCTTTTATACTGACTTCTTTATTTTGATAAAGACAAATAACTTTCCTCAAATTTTAGAGAGATTAAAAAAGAAACATGAATATGAAAATTCAATAGATAAGGATATCTTAGAAAAAAAACATGACCTTATTATTTGGAATGCTTTTTTATCAAAGGAAGTAATTAAGGATAGGATAATAAAAACAGCTCTTCACGATATTTATAATAAATTTTATTTAGAAATACTAAAATGTACTTCACTAAAAGATTTGCAGGAGCTAGAAATAGAGATATTTAAACAATATATTACTAGAATTATATCTAATATGGAGGTTACAAATAGCTTAACTGTTAACCGTTCCTTAAGATATATACACATGCATATAGAAAACTACTTTTCCTTAAATAAAATGGCTAATGAACTTAACGTTTCTGCTTCATATATTAGTACATTATTCAAAAAAACTATGGGTATATCCATTAATGAATATGTACATGAAGTTAAGATAAATAGAGCTAAAATTCTCTTAAAAACCACCTCTAAAACTATGATTGAAATAGCTCAACAGCTTGGATATTCAGATTCAAGTCATTTTTCTAAGAAATTTAAAGAAAAGGAAGGGCTATCACCTATATCCTATAGAAATAATAATGGTTTTTAAGTTTCTATTTGTATCCCTCTAATCTTACAAATATTAAAATATTTTCTTAAGATTCCCTTATTTTTTGGAAAAATATTGATAAAATAAGATATAATATTTCATGACATCTTATTTTATGGAGGATAAATTATGAGCTTTAACTCTTATGAATTTTTAATTTTCTTTTTACCAATATCCTTAATTGGATATTATGGTTTACATAAGTTAAATAATAAGAAATCTCTTGTATTTTGGTTATGTCTAGCCTCCCTTTTCTTTTATGGAGCTAATAACCCAAAAGTTATTCTTATATTTTTCTTATCTATAATAACTAATTATATATTTACCAAAGTAATTTTATCTAAAAATAATACAAGCCTCACCAAAAGCTTCTTAATTTTAGGAATTACTTTAAACATATTATTTTTATGTTTCTTTAAATACTTTAACTTTAAAAATATTGTATTCCCGCTAGGAATAAGCTTTATTACATTCCAGCAAATATCATTACTTTATGATAGCTATAAAAGAAATGTTAATGATTTTTCATTTTTAAATTATCTATTTTACATAACATTTTTCCCTAAGGTTATTTCAGGCCCTTTAGTTAACTATAATTCATTAACTGAAGAGCTAGATAAAAGCAGTAAAAGTGAAGTAAATTATGCTAGTATTTCTAAAGGAATATTCCTATTTTCCATTGGATTATTTAAAAAGGTAATTATTGCAGATACAATTGCACTAATAGTTACTAATGGATTTGATCTAAGTTCAAATTTAAATTTTCTTGAGGGGTGGATTACAGCATTAAGCTATACTCTTCAAATATATTTTGACTTTAGCGGATATAGTGATATGGCAATAGGAATAGCTGCACTGTTCAATATAAATTTACCAATGAACTTTAATACTCCTTACAAATCTAGGTCTATAAAGGAATTTTGGCAGCGTTGGCATATAGCTTTAGGTACCTTCTTTACTAGATATCTTTATATTCCTTTAGGAGGAAATAGAAAAGGACAAGCACGAACATACTTAAACTTATTTATTATCTTCTTAATAAGTGGAATATGGCATGGTACGGGCTTGGGATTTATTATATGGGGTATCTTACACGGAATTGCACGTGTAATTAATCAAATATTTATAGATAAAAAAATACATGTAAATAAATATTTATCTATATTTATTACATTTAACTTTGTAAATATTGCTTGGGTATTTTTTAGAGCAACTGATTTAAAGTCTGCATTTAAAGTTTTAAAAGCAATGTTTGACTTCTCATTTATCCCAGAAATACTTCCTTTATTTAAGGATAACTTTAAGGTTATAACTACAATATTAATAATTGCAGTCCTTCTAGTTACTTTAAGTAAGATAAATAAACTTAATAAGATTAACAATAAATTGATAATAAAAATATCTCTTTCCATATTAATTATATTATTTGGAGCAGATTTCTTTATAAATGGAAACTTTAATTTCTTAAAAGATGCTCTAGCAAACTTAGACTTTGGTTCTGATTTTGTTATGGCTCTAAAGATTGCAATTATAGGTTTTATACTTATATGTGTAGACTTTAAAAATATTATTTCAACTGAGGACTTTAATCCTACTTTTGTAAATTTAGTACTAGCTTCATTACTTACTTTCATTTCAACATTAAACTTTGATAAAGTTAGTGACTTTATTTACAAGAGCTTTTAGGAGGTGCAAAATGAATAAGCATAAAAAATGGTGTATAGGTTTTTTAGGTATAATGCTAGTAAGCTTATTTACAATGGGATTTGCAATATACTCTATAGACCCTTATCAAATATATAACTTTAACAATCCATCAAAAGAATTTATGGAATCCAGGTCTTTATATATTCAAAGATATCTAGCTGCTGGATTTGCAAAGAACTTGGATTATGAAACTATTTTAGTTGGAAGCTCTATGAGTGAAAACATGACTGTTAACAAAATGGATGAAGCTTTTGACACAAAATCAGCTAAGCTTTCTATCTCTGGAGGAACCCCTTATGAGATAAAAAATGTGTTAAAAAAAGCAATCTCTACTGGAAAAGTAAAAAATGCAATAGTTTGTGTAGATGGTTATATGTATAAGAATGAAATAGATTTTCATAGAACTCCATACCCTGAATACTTATATGATAACAATCCTTTTAATGACTTAAGATACCTTTTAAATCTTGTTATTTTTAAGGATGCAGTACAATTATATACTAATAATAAATCAACTCCTGAAGGGTTTGATATAAATAATCTTTATTTAGATAATCCTAATACAATCTATTCTTATGACAGAGTGTTAGATGGTTATGAGGTTCCAATTTATTCTGACATAAGAGATAATACTTTAGAGAATGATTTTAAGAGAATGTTAAGCTTCCCTGAAGACAATGAACACTATATCCTTATGCAAAAAAACTTTGAAGCTAACCTTCTTTCAATAATAAAGGATAATCCTGATGTAAACTTTAAGTTATACTACCCACCAAATTCAATCCTATATTGGAACAGAACAGTTGGTGGTGATCAGCACCTAAGATTATTAAGATTTAAGCAATATATGTATGAAACCCTTAGAGAATACCCTAATGTTGAAATATATGATTTCCAAGATGTAAAGCAAATAACTTTTAACCTTGAATATTACAAAGATAGTTCTCACTACTCAAAGGAAGTATGTGACAAACTAATTGAAAGAATGGCAACAAAGACTGATTTGCTTACAGATGATAACTATCTTCAAAAGATTGAAAATCTATCAAATCAATTGCAAAATGCTACATTAAAAGAAATAAGAGAATACTCTAAAAGGTAACTAAAGGTAAAAAAGAGAAATCCCATAGCGATTTCTCTTTTTAATCTTCTAAATAAAATTCACTAATAACTTCTTATTGTTTATTTAAGAAAAATATTAACCTGCCGACTCTAAGCATATGGTATAATTTTACTATAGCTGTGTGGGAGGTGTTTATAATGAAACTTATCTTTGCCTTACTTTTTATTCTACTAATTTTAATTCTTACTTACTATATTTATAAAAACTCATCAATTTATTATGCTAAAACAAATAAAGAATCACTTATATGTAAAGTAAGATGCTCCTCAAGGACTTCAATATTTTTCTTAGTATTTTCAGCAATAATAATCTTACTTCTAATAAATGAAATGATGAATTTCAGCACATTTAATTTTTATTATTTATTTGCTTTTATGTATTTACCACAATACATCCTATTTTTGCTATCTGATACCACTATATATATTTTTAAGGATAGAATTATCTCAAGTAATACCACTATAAAACTTAGTGATATATCTAAGATAGAAATTAAACCTACAAAAAGACCTAATAAGTTTTCCTTACTTATTACTAAAGGAAAATCAACCTATGTAGAAACTATTTATAGTAACGGAAGAGAAAAACTTATTGAAAGCTTAAAGCCTTTATTAAATGAAAATATAGAATTTATATATTAAGAGGCTGTCCTAAGACAGCCTCTTAACTTTCTCTATAACTTCATGATTTGTTATATTTAAAAATCTAATGAATTAACGAACTTTTCTTTTCTAATAAAATATTTTTCATATATATCTGGTCTTTTTATAACCTCATTTATTTCTTCTGCTAAAGCAAATAATCCATGTATTTTTTCTTTTCCTTCCTTTGAACACAAGACTATTCCAGATGCAATTTCATTTACTGGTAATGTAATAGCCGAACATCTACATATATTAGCTGATTTTACTAATGCTTTTCCTCCATTTTTAGTTATTTCTTTTGCCCCATTACCCAAAAAGCTCTTTTGAATTGTTTCATCATATCCATATAAATCTATAGGCCCCTCAAAATTAATGATAATATCACCAATATCATTACTAAAAATATTATTAATATCTTTAATGGAACTTTCCCTATTATATATATCCTGAAATCTATATTCCACTATAGTTAATTTATGATAGCTCTTTATTTTATTTAAAATATTAATAACTTTATTATAAATATCTTCCCCCTCTATTGTTTTACATGTATTCTTCTTAGATATAACAACCCTCACTTCTTTTAAAGAATATTCCTCTAGCGACATCAACTCATTAACTACACATTTAAGAGTAGGAAGATCTTTTGAAATCAATCCTATTCCTGGCTTAAAAGCAATGTTATCTGTTGAAACTCCTTTTTTACTTATTTCTAACCCTGCACCTTTTCCTAAGAATGAAAATAAGTTTAAACTTAGTGCTGGTGCTAAAACAGATCCTCCTCCATCTGTTCCTATGCCAAAATCATTTATCCCTTTAAAAACATTTATTGCAGTTCCTGAAGAAGATCCTGTCATTGCTCTATAAGTTAATGGATTTATTAACTCTGTATCTATACTTCTTCCTAAATGAGACATCCTATCTATAGTTGTCCATAAAAACTTTTTATTATTTCTAATGTTATCTATTAAGCTTCTAGGAATATCCCCTGTGTTTTTAACTCCAAAAGTTAAATATTCTTCATCTTTCTCTTTAACTTCTTCTAAAATATTAGGATTAATTTCCATTACAGATTTATTTAAATTATCTTTAGCTAAAACGATAGCTTTATCAATCTTTCTCATAAGGCCTCCTATAAAATAATCTCAGTAAAAATTTACTGAGATTATCTATTCTATATTATTTTACTCAAAAAACTAGTTCCATTTTCAGGTGAAGCAACATTAAAATATTCTGCAACAGTAGCACCTACATCAGAAAGAGTTTCTCTTTCTCCTATATTTACACCTGTTTTTATATTCTTCCCTGTTATCATTAATGGGACCATCTCTCTAGTATGTTTTGAATGTCCTATTGTAGGATCATTCCCATGATCAGCCATAACTATAAGAATATCTTCTTCTTTTAAAGTATTAATAAGTTCTCCTATAAGACTATCTGCAATCTTTAGTTTTTCTGCATATCTATCTACATTTTCACTATGTCCAGCTAGATCTGTTTCTTGCACATTACAACAAATAAACCCATTATTTATCTCTTTAGCTATTTCAATAGTTCTTTCTAGAACAGATTTAGTATCTACCATTGAAATACTTCTTCCTCTTTCATTGATAACTACATCTGCAACTTTTCCAAGTAAATATACAGGTATATTATTTTCAGATAAAATAGTAGTTACTTGTGTTTGAGGATCTACACCATATCCCAAATGAATACACTCATATCCATCATCATACACACCTGACTTTGGCGCATTCACTCCAATAAATCCACCATCTTTTTCTTCAATAGCATTTAATATATTATCTAAAGTAATTCCTTTGCCTCCAAAAGTAATAACTCTTGGAACTTTTACAACTTCTCTAACTAATTTTCCTATTTTTAAAACTTCTTTAAAAGGTATTATATCCAATGCTGATGTAATATTTATAGCCTGTCCTAAATCGCACTCTATATTATCTGCCACAGTTAAGGCTTCTTCTACAATTAATAATTTCTCACTAAATCCTTCTGAGTATCTTACCTTGTATCCTGCTTTCATTAATACTTCATAGATTTCATCAATCTTAACCTTTAAAGGTTCAGTAAATGGCTTTTTAGGTCTTGTACCCATTATTTCCTGATGTCCAAAGAATGTATCAGCACCAAAATGAGTTAACTTCCCTTTTCCCCATGTTGCAGTATTACTGAACTTCATACCATTCACTTCTTTGGATAATACATTCATTAATCCTATTTTTTCTAGATTGTTGAGTATTAAATCTTTTCTCTGTTCTAAAATATGTAAACATGTATTAGAACCAATGTCTGTAGGTCTACACTTACTTACATCATCCATTTCACCAATTCCAAATCCATCTAACACAACAACTATAAACTTTTTCATACTATCACTTCCAAAACTATTTAATTTCCATACCTAGTGAATTGTATAATCCTACTACCTTAGGTTTATTAGTTGAAATTCCTTTTACAACTGCTACATTGCTTCTAGTAACAAATATTTGGCTTCTAAAAGCCATAATAACTGTATCTCCAACTTTTGAATTTTCACTTAGTTCAAAATGATAATCTATACTTTCATCTGTTGGTGGAATCACCTTAACCTTCTTAGAATCCTCTAATGACTTTCCTACTAAAGCTTTTTCTACATGTGATCTTCTATAGTGTCCTCCACCATAACAATAAGACTTTTCTTGTAAATTATGCGATACTTCCGATACATAAATTAAAGCTGGGATTTCTGCTGTATTATTATATTTATGGAAAGGAGTTGTACCAGTTAACCCATGCCCTGGCTCTCCATGAGTACCTCCATTTTCACTTATTAGCTTAACGCTTTCTGTGCATGTAGCTGAAGGCATATTTAATTGATCAATTTTCAAATCAAATTTTTCTTCAAGTATTTCTTTTGCTTTTTTAATAGTTTTTATATTATTTGTTGCCTCAATTTTATTTTCTGATTCTTTATATAAAAAACATGGAAAAGATGCTATTCCAGCTATCCTTACATTTTTTAAACTAATTAGTTCACTAACCTTCTCCTCTAACTCACTCAAGAAAAAACCACCATACTGTCCTGAATAAAGGCTATCATTTTCATCTAATACTCTTAGCATTATCTTCTGAGTTATGCCTAGCTCCTTACAAACTAGGTCTATTTGTTTTGCTTTCTCTATAGAATAAACTGTTATATAATCTGGTTTACTTGAAACTATCTTTTTTAATAATGAAGTTGGAATTTGAACAAGATGTCCAACATGACCTATCTTTATTCCATTATTTATCATAACTTCTGCTTCTCTAAAATCTACTACAACTGCACCTTCATAACCCAATTTCATAAGTTCCTTACATACTAAAGGATTTCTACCAATTTGTTTAGACATGAAATATAATTTAACATTATACTTATCAGCTTCTTCTTTAATTCTTCTTGCATTCTCAATAGTTCTATCTAAATCAATTACATAAGTATCAGGCTCAATTACACCTTTTTTATGGAGTTCAAAGGCTACATTTATTAATTCTTTATTTTTTTCGACCGTCTTTTCTAGAAACACCTTACTCCCTCCTTTTATGCTTCATTCATTGCTTCTTTAATTGCACTATTTAATATTCTAATTATAGTATCTGCTCCACTTCTCATCGGATTAATTCTTATCATTCTCTTTTCTAATGTTGGATCAGCAGCTCTAAATGTTCCTGAAACTCTATACATCATTGGAGCAAACTCATACTTAGATTCAGATCCTACTGGATGAGATGCAGCACCATATTTAGGTGTTATTTCAAGAACCTTTTCTGCTATATTTTCTTTTAGTTCAACAATTAATACTTTTGATTGAGCATTAACTAAAAATGCATCCTTTATTTCAGGTATTTCACCTGCTTTCAATCTTTCAACTAATTCCTCATTAACTTGTGACTGTATTGCTAATGACACAGGTGCATACACTAAACCTCTTAAAGCTTCCATTGCTTCAAATCCTTGAACTTGACTTCCACCAGAATAATTTAATGAATATACTTTATCAATAAGTTCTTTCTTTCCGATAAGTACACCAACACCTTCTGGTCCTAATATTTTGAAACATGAAAAACTTCCAAGATCTGCTCCACATTGATTTCCTATCTTCTTAATCTTTAATGCAGCATAATTATCATCAGTTATAATTCTTATATTTGGATTTTCATTTTTTATAGTATGAATTACCTCTTGTAATTCATAACAATCCTCTATCTGCTGCCTTGTATTTTGCACTAATGCCCCCTTTATGTCAGGATTCTCATTTATAACTCTTTTTATATCATTAATGTTATTAAAGTTAGCTTTTACAACCTTAAGACCCATAGTTTCTATTGTTACTTTTGACGTAGGATATATTGGTGCTTCATGTACTAAAATCTTTTCTCCAGACTTCATAAAACTTATAAGGCCCCATCTTATTGCACCTGTCCCTGCACCTCTTACCAAAATTGATGCCTCTGCATCAAATACGTCTGCAAATACTTTTTCAACCTTTTGTGTATAAGTTGGCTTATTTAAGCCTTTTACTACACCTAAATCTCCTAGGGCAAGAACTTCTCTTCCATCAAAATATTTTGTTACTGTATCTATAATTTTAAATTGTAATTCCATAGCTTCTTGTAATGAAATTGAGTTTAACGGAAATGTCTTCATACCTCTTCCCCCTACTATAATTGATAAATTCTTTTTATATTATTAACTAACATATTTTCAATATGTTTATCTTTGATTTCTGATTTAAGTAACATTGGTACAAATGTATCTATCAAATATGAATAACCTATTCCACCATTTTCTTTAAAATGAGATTTTCTAGTTATATCAACAGACATAACTATTTGATTTGAATAACCTGATAAACATAATTCTCTTAACCATTTAACTCTATTTTCATCTGGTTGATAATTATTTTTACCAATAGTATCAAATGCTATATTTACACCTTTATCTAAAAGAGATTTCATATATTCTAAATCCCCACTTAAGTCAATATGACTTAAAATCACTTTATTTAAATCAACATTATATTTCTTAAATACATCAACTTGTTCATGTCCTAACTTTCCCAATGTTGTATGAGTTACTATTGGACATCCTGTTTCAATATGAGCCCTACATCCTGCATTTAGAACCTTATGCTCCATATCTTCAATTCTATTTAAACTTGTTCCTATCTCACCAATAACTGAAGCCTTAATCCCTGTATCTTCTATCCCATATAATATTTCATTAATCATAATTTTAGATAATTCTACTTCATCTAGATTGTAAACCTCTTGTGGCAAAAATGGTTCTTTATAATATCCCGTTGCACTTAATATCTTAATCCCACTTTCTTTACTTACTTCATTTACATATTGTACATCTCTACCCATACCTCTATTAGTCATGTCAATTATTGTTGATACTCCTTTAGAAACTAAATTTCTAAACTCTTCAATCGTTTGCTCCTTATTATCTAAATGACAATCTTTATCTTTTTTTATTCCTGACAAATCTATAGTAGTATGTTCATGAGCATAAATTATTTCTTTATTTATATTCATAAATATCCATCCTAACTAATAATAATTTATTGATACTTATGGGTGAAATCCAATCATAGATTAGATTCCACCCAATTACTTTATCAAAATATCAAAATATCAAAACATAATCTTTTACTTTATAATTGTTAAATTTAAGCTGGTATTTGATATAATCCTATTAAATATAAGATATTAATTAATATACCTACTCCAATTGCTCCAACTGGTCCAACAGCCATATCTACTATTGGCTTCTTTGAAGTCTTATTTAAAACATATAAGCCTACTACCATAAATAATCCAAATCCTGGAGCCATAGCTTGAGCAGCCATCATTCCTCCAACAAGTAATGCTACTTCTAACACCTTACTCATTGCTGTTCTTATATTATCACCACATTTTCTTACACCTGGGAACTTGTCCATTAGCTTAGCTAATACATCTAATAATAAAATCTCAATAGCCATTACTGCTGCTCCAGCTATAAATGCAATTAAAGGATTAGATATTAATAATCCAACAACAAATACAAACGTCATACCTGCTGGTGCATATACACCTGTTGAAATAGCTGTTGTAGCTACTAGTGGAATAAACCCTATACCTCTAGCAAATGCTGTCATAGCAGCTTCAACATTTTTACCTTCAGCTAAAAGATTTAAACTTATAGGATCTCCTGCTAACAAACAAAGACTTGTAGCTGCTGAAATTAATCCTCCCATTATTGCTAATATAGGTAAATTCTTTTTTATTCTCTTTACTCTTTCTGCAAATATTGCTGTTAAATCTACTTTGGTTGCGTTTTCATCTGGCTTTTCTTTCATTGCAAAAGCTATCATAATAATCATACCTGCAAGTAATGCCATACCTTCTTGATCTAGCTTAATTGTGTTTTCTCCAATTTTAAATGTTCCATACATAACTGTAATTTGTCTAACTAATAATGCTATAATTCCTGTAATTAATCCTTTTTTATATCCAAATTGATATGCTACAACTAGTGCTGGAAAAACCGCAAAAGCCACTGTAATCGGAGTTCCAACCATTTTTAATGGTTCTAAGAAATTTACTGGTAATTTAGCAAATAAATCTACAACAAATTGAAGTCCATAAACGATACCTATTCCATATATAGCCCCAACAACTCCTGATAATACAATTCCCTTCTTTCCACTAGGACAGAAAGTTCCAATGATATCTGTACCAAGTAATATACTATGCACTAAAATAATTGATGCTGCTATTGATACAGGAATACCAAAACCTATAACAAGTCCAAAACTAATTGCAAAAGAAGTTGCTGCTAAGGCTTTTCTATTCATTCTACCTTCTAAAAATTCTGGAACAATTGCTCTAAAACCATCGTTAAAAACTGCTATTCCTTGGTTAACTAAAATTGCTGATAATGCACCTAGAAGTGCTATTACTAAATATTGCATTAATATCTCTCCTTATCTAATTAGTTCTTAAATATTTCTATAAAGCTCTATCTTAATTTAATAACATTAACTATTTTTTTAATAATTTAAATATAACTCCTAAAGAACTTATTGCTCCAACCACTAGCATTCCTATATTACCAGCACTATCTCCAGTTTTTACAGGTTGGCTACTTTCAATCTTATCATTATCATTTTCTGACTCATTTTTATCAGTTTCATCTTTATCAGACGGATTTGTAGCAGAATTCTTTTCTATAACAAATTTAATTTCTTTTACAGTTTCCTTACCATATCTACCTTGAGCTTTAACCAATAATGTATGCTCTCCAACTTCTGATATCTCTTCATTTTTATATTCTTTTCCATCAAGTAATACTTCTAATAAAGTATCATTTTCTCCAACTGCTATTTCTGCTTTTACTGATTTAGAATAAACTTTTCCATTCTCAACTCCAGTAATATTTATTTCTGGCATTATAGATTCATATACGATATTACATAACTCTCTACTAAATTTAAAAGTACTAGGATAACTACCTGACTCATTCACTCCATTATTTTGTTTGTTAGTTAACGAAATAATCTGTAAGTCATTTTCTTTATCAAATATTACTTGTGTACCTGAAAATCCTGTATGGCCAAACACATTATCGTTAGCATATTTACCCATGTAGCCGCTATTTTCTCCACCTCTATTTATTTCCCAACCATATCCATGACCAAATTTACTTTGGATTGATGTAAACTCATCTACTGTTGCTTGATCATATAATGTTACTCCATTGTATGTTCCACCATTTAATATAAGTTGCCCTAATTTAGATAAGTCACTAGCTGTAGAAAAAACTCCTGCATGACCAGCTACACCTTTATTTGCATACCATGCATTACCATCATTAACTTCACCAATTAATGTATAATCTCTCCATCCTTTGAAGTCTTCTGCTTCTTCTTCACATACATATCCAAAATTATCATCGTCAACCATCTTATATTCGTATGGATTTCCCCATGAAGTTGCTGCTATTCTATCCTTTAATGAAGCATTTTTATTTAAAGGTACATACATTGTGTCATCCATTCCTAAAGGCTTATATATTTCATTTTCTACATATTCATCTAGCTTTTCACCTGTTACTGCTTCAACAATAAAACCTAAAGTCATAAAACTAAAATCACTATATTTTCTATCTGTTCCAGTTTCGTATTCAAGTGGTAAGTCACATATAAATTTTAATTCTTCTTCCGGAGTAGATGCATAATAAAAAGTTGGTTTCCATGGTGTTAATCCAGATGTATGAGTAAGTAAATCTTTTATTTTCACATTCTCTTTACCATTTTTCCCAAACTCAGGAATGTGCTTTATAACCTTATCATTGACATCTAACTTTCCCTCATATGATAGTTTCATTATTGCTTGTGTTGTAGCCATTACCTTTGTTACTGATGCTAAATCATATATAGTTTCTACAGATGTCTTTCTTGGCTTTTCTAATTCTTTTCCCATATCATATTTTTGAGAATCTCCAAAAGCCTTTTCATATACTATCTTCCCATCTTTAGCAACTAAAACTACTCCCCCTGGGAAAGTTCCATTTTTAATATTCTCATTTACTAAATCGTCAATTTTACTTAAATCATTCTTATCAATATTAACTATACTAGCATTATCTTTTTGCATATAATTGATACTATAAGTACTATTTACCTCCTTTGCATTTGCAATTACAGGACTAGCTATCGATATTGATTGACCAAATAAAACTGCTCCTACCAATATTTTTACAACAAGCTTTCTTTTCATAACTATACATCCCCTTTTATAATTTAATACTAACTTATAGTAAGTATTTTAAAATTATTGGAACTACTTCCTCAGCATGTTGAGCTGTAAAACCGTACGCTTTTTTACCTGCTTCAACTTCTGCCTTTATTTCCTCCTCACTTTTAATATGTCCAGGCATTGATATTGTTGCACATTCTCCCATTCCTAGTAGCGCTATTGCCATAGCTAATGCACCACCTCCACCAGTGTTGCATGCACCAAGATATATATCAGCCATACCTGTTTTTATTGCCATAGCTGCCTCTATATCACTCTTGATTTCAATCGTTGCTCTATCTCCTGCTACCTTTGCTGTTATATCAGCCACTTTTTGCTTGTCTATTTGTCCACCAATAACTATTCTTTTCATGAAATTCTCCTCCTAAATCTTATTTATTTAATAGAGTGCAAATATGCATCTCAATAAAATCTCTTTCTTGTCTTGGTAACTCTCCTAATATTTCCTCTAAATAATTTGTAACCTCCACAGCCCTTTTATAATTAATATCAGACTTTACTTGTTCAAATATAAATTCATCTATATTTTCAACTAATTTGTTTTGCTCTATTCTAGTTAATGCTGAAGATAAATGAGTTATAAACATTGCTCCATTTTCTTCCTTTAATTCAATTCCTAGTTTTTCTTTAAAAAATGCTATTACCTTAAGTATTTGGTTATAAGTTTTTTCTGTAATTTGACCTGCATCCCTAAGAATGTTTAATCTTATTGTTAAATCCATCTTTCCACCTCAATGTACAAAATTTTGTATATTAACTTAAAATCAAGCCTAATAATTAGGCATGATTAAACCTTCTAATACTTCTCTTTGATATCTTAAAACTTCTTTTCTATCTAAATTTTTAGAGAATAACTTTGGTAATATTGCGTTCTTCTTTGATGTAATAATTACTGCTTCTGTATCTGATATTCCCAAATTCTCTCTTCCAAGCTTTAATACCTTTACTTCATCGCCATCAATATCATCTTTATTCCATATTGCCGCATCTACTTCTTTGTTCTTTATGGCATTTTTAAGAGAACTGTAAGACATATCAACATACTCTACATTAAAATCATTAAAATATGATAACGTTAGTGATGATTGGTCTATTGAAGACCTATCTATACCAACCTTCATATTATTTCTTATAACACCATCATTATCATTTCTTACAACAAGAACATGCTCATTTACGTAAGAATAATCGCCAAATGCTGCCACTATTTCTATAGGTTCATTATTTTTTAAATAATAATCTGCTGTTAATCTTGAAGTAACTGCAAAATCATATCTTCCATCTAACAAGGCTTTTAATCTATGATTTGCCCCCCTCATAAAGGCTAAATTTACTGATAGGTGTCTATCGTTTAATGTATTGAATATCCCTGTAGCTAAACCTTCATATCTTTTTGAGTATGGTAATGGCATAACTCCAACTAATGAATTTATCCCTGCTACTTCTAATAATTTCAGATAATCTATATAAGTAATAAATGTACCTAAATGTCCTCTAGATTCTAACTTTATTGCACCATAATCCTGTAATAACTTAAGAGAACTTTGAACTGTACCTCTTGCAGTTTCATACTTTTCAGATAAAAATGCAACTGTTGGAATTCTATCATCTACATCCAGTTGAATAAATTCATTTGAAAGGTTTGCTGACATGATACCAATCTTCTGCATCAATTTACTTTTAATCTCCATATTTCTCCCTTTCAATATACATTATTTTGTATATTCATAATATAGCATATCGTGTTTTCGTTTTCAACACTTTTTTAATAATTTTTCAAATTTTATTTTTATTACTACTTAGTACCATTTTGTATTTAAAATGTTAAAAAGGGAAATTGTTATACAATCTCCCTTTTAATCTTCAATTTTATAAACAACATTTATCCCTAAAATTACAAGTTTATTTCTTATCCTATTTAAATATGCTTCACATTTTGGTGTAATTCCATTTTTGAAATTAATTAATATTTCTATTCTCTTTCCTTCTGCATTGGGATAATTCTTATATAACTCTCCATTATCAATAAACTCTAAGTATGAATTAATTTTATCCTGTAAAATAGTTAAATGTTGATATTCATCTCTCCATGATGAATCATCATTTATTGTTAAAATGACATTTCCAAATTTATTATCTATACCTATACTATCAATCTTTTCTCTATCAACTATACTCATTACTTTCCTTCCTTTAATTCTAGTAATATATTAATAATATATTTAAAGATTCTTAAGATGTGTATGTTTAAACATATACTTTCATAAAAGAAAAGAAACACTATAATAAATAGCGTTTCTTCCTAAAAATCAATGTAAATATTCTATCGTGTTTTAAATTTTTCTAATTCACATTTCATATTAGAAGTTTGTTCTACTAAAGAGTCAGATTCCTTAACTGCATCATTACTTAATAATGTTACTTCCTTTGAAGATGATGCAATTTCTTCAGAAGATGCTGTAACCTCTTCTGATATTGCAAGTAATTCATCTATACTTGATAAAATATCTTTCTTTTCATCATTCACTTTGTTTGATTTATCTATAACTTCACTAATCATTGGATGTATGTTATCAATAGACTTAGATATATTTTCAAAACTTGATATTGCTTTATTTATTGATTGACTTTGTCCATTTATATACTCACTCATCCCCTTAGATTCTAAAATTAAAACATTCATTTCTTGTAGTATCTCGCCTACAGCCTCATTAATTTTCTTTGTTGAAGTACTACTTTCAACTGCAAGCTTTCTTATCTCTTCTGCAACAACACTAAATCCTTTTCCTGCTTCCCCAGCTCTTGCAGATTCTATTGCTGCATTTAGAGAAAGTAAGTTTGTATTTTCAGATATTTGTTGAATCAATGATGTTATATTAGTTATTCCATCGAATTTACTTCCCATTCTATTTATCATGTTAATAAAATCTTCAAATTTACAAGTAAGATCCTTAATAGAATTTGTTACACTTATCATATCAGTATTACTATTTTTAGCATTTTTATTTATATCTTCAGCTACTTGGCTTATAGCTTGTATGCATGAGTTCATATCATTTAATATATAATTAAAGTTATCTAGTTTTAAAGTGATACTAGAAAGATTATCCGTTTGAGTTGATGTACCTCCTGCTATATCATTTAATGATATAGATATATTTTCATTATTAGTATTTATTGTTTGGAATAAAGAATGTAACTCTCCAGAAGTAGAATCCACCTTAGCTGATACTATCTTTAACTTCTCTATAATACTTGACATACTAATATTTATTTTTTCTACATCAATAGCTATTTCTCCAAACTCATCATTTCTATTTATTAAGCTTTCTTCTATTTCACTAGCAAAATCTCCATCAGCTATTTTACCAATTGACTCTTTTAACTTAACTACACCATTTGAAATATTTCTTGAAATTAAAATTACTATTATTGATGATACAATAATCAATAATAATCCTATTGCTATTAAGAAAACTCCTATTTCTTTAGCACCCTTTAATATTTCACTTTCGCTTACAGTTACTCCAAGAACCCAATAATCTGAAAGAATTCCTGTATAAACTGTTATATAGTTCTTTCCATCTACCTTATAAGATGTAACACCGTTTATATTTTCCATCATTTCTTCTGCAGCTCTACCAAAGTCCTTATAGTCGCTGTCACCATTTACTAAATCAGGTAATAATGTTAACTTCTCAACTATCTCATTATCTGGGAATGCAAGAATTTGCTTAGTTTCTCTATCTAGTATAAATGCTTGTCCTTCATATCCTATTTCTAAAGAGTTTACAATATTACTGTATTCTAATCCATCTTTTGTAGCAACTACTACACCTATTATTTCCTCTCCAGATTTAATAGGAGCACAATATGCTACTTCTAATTTGCCATCAATTTTTGATATGTATAGTTCAGAGGCTGCTCTTGTTCCCCCTATAGCCATTTTAAAATGTGATGTTTCTTTTATATTCGTTATTTTTCCATTGGTATCAGTATAATTTCCTTCCTTATCTGCAAAAGCAAGGGTCTTAAATGATGATTTTTCTTTTTCCTCTCCTAATAGCTTCATTATCTCATCTTTAGATGTTATATTCTTTAATGTTATAAGTTTTGCCATATCTTCAGAAAGTTGTGCATTACCACGAATCTCCTTCTGTACTAATTGTGATGTATCCTTTGCCACCTGTGATAAAAGGTCTTTAGATAATTTAAGTATCGCTTCCTTTGACTTTAAATAAGTTAGTGATGCTAATAATATAGTAGTAATCATAATTATAGGAATAATTACTTTAAAAATCTTAAACCCTATACTCTTTCTATTAAATATTTTTTTCTTCATTTGCTACTATCCTCCTTTTTTCTCCTGTACAATTAATAATATCGGAGGATTTTAAAAAAAATTAATAATAATTTTTAAAAAAGTTAAAAAAATGCATCTTGATTTTTTTCAAGATACATTTTATATTTATTTTTCTTTAAATTTTCTAATTACTATTCTTAAAATTCCAAATACAACTATTGAAACAATTGCAGTTGTTAAGTATATTTGTATACCACTTATTTCTTTAACCATATTACTTAAAACATCATATCCTTGACCTTTTAAAAATCCCGACATTTTTATTGAAGCAACAATACCTATTGCCATAGGGAATGTCATTCCAGCAAATCCCGGATGAAAATCAAATGAGAAAAACCTTGGTAGCTTTACAATTATAAATAATAATGTACAGAAAACTAAAGCATATAATGCATATACTACAAACTTATTAGGTTCCTTAATAAAGTTTAAATAACTTACTAAACAAAGACTTGATGGTGCCAACAGTATTGCTTGAGTATGATGTACTGCATCTTTAATATCAGTTGTTGCTAGCCTATATAACATAAAAGGCATTATAATAATTAAAACTGCTATACCATAATAAACAACTATCTTTCCTATTGTTGGTTCATTCATCACACCACCAACTACAGTTGAAACCATTATTCCATTATAAGTAACAAACCAACTTGGAAGAAAAGTATCTATATTTACTCCCTTAATTACGTTTCTATATGTAAATATAACTATATGAATTGCATGTAATATTAACCCAACAAACCACATTGCTTTACCAATTGTAGGGCTAAAGTCAAATACATAACTTCCTAAGATCATAGTAATCATTGTAAATCCTGCATATAAACTTGCTGGAACTGTATTAGAATATTCATTTTTAACTACATTAAAATTAGTTACAATCTTTATTATATAAGCTATTAAAATTATTGCTGATAACATCATTGTTATATGTCTAATCCATGTATATCCCAGTGTTAAATATACATTTGATAGTGTTGCTGCACCAACCATTGTTGGAAGTAATGGTACTGGTATGTTTTTAAACTTATCTACAAAACTATTGTTTTTCATTTGTTTCTCCCCTTAATTATCATATGTAAATTCAAAGTTATCTTTCATATTAAAGAAATCAGAATAATCTATCTTAAATAATGACTTTTTAATCTTTGATACATCTATATTATTCTTAATTAATTGAGTAAGTATTCCTGAATATGATAAATCACCTTGAATAATTGCTCCATATATCTTTCCATCCTTATGGATTATCTTTTTATAGTTCCCCTCATCATCATTTTCCATTACAACTGTATAGCTATCATCTTCAGGTTCATTTATTCCTAATGACATAGTTGGAATTCCTAAAAAGTTCATGGTTGATTTACTTGCAAAAAAGTCAGTCATTTCAGCCTTTACACCTGTCATATTACTTGCTGCAATTATCCCTTCCTTTGCTGCAGTTGGCCAAATTGGATTTCTTCCTGTTACATCTCCTGCACCATAAATATCTTCCACATTTGTTCTCCCAAGTTCATCTATAACCAATCCAAATCTATCTACTTCTACTCCACTTCCCTCTAAAAAGGCTACATTTGAACGAACACCTGCAGCAACTATTAACAAATCACAAGGAATAACCTCTCCACTAGTTAATATTATTTCTATTATTTCTCCATTCTCGTTAACTATTAATTCTTTAATTCCTTTTTCATAATATTGATTTACACCATGTTTTTTAAATCCTTCTTCATAGGCTGATGCTGCTTTTTTATCAAGCTGTATGGATAACATATGACCTTTCATTTCTACTAAAGAAATATTCTTTCCAGTATGTATTAGCCCTGAGATAACATCTATTCCAACAAGACCTGCTCCCATTACAACTATATTATTACATACCTTTGACATTTCCATAATCTTTTCACAATCATCAAAATTACGGAAACCAATAGCATTTTTAGCCTCTCTTAAATGTGGTATTGGCGGGAAGAATGTGTTAGCACCAGTTGCTATAAGTAACTTATCAAATGAAACCTTTCTTCCATCTTCTAATACAACCTCTTTTTCTCTAGCATTTAAAGAAGCTGCTCCAATTCCTTTAATCCACTCTATTTTATTTTCTTCTATGAAATTATCTTCAACAAACTCTAACTTTTTAACATCTCTAATGCCTTCCATATAGTGATGAAGTATACATCTTGAATAAATCTTATCATCCTTAGATATTAAAGTGATTTGAGAATTGCTGTCTAAAGCTCTAAGTTGTCTTACCCCATTAATTCCTGCTGCTGAAGCACCTAATACAACATATTTCATAAGATTATACCTCCCCTAATGTAATAGCACCCATTGGACATTTTTCTACGCACATTGGCTTACTTCCATCTTTTTCACTACAACTTGTACACATATCACATTTCATAATTTCTTTATGCTTTAATCTGTCGCTCTTTAAAACTCCATAAGGACATGCCATAATGCACATATAACAGCTTGCACAGCGCTCTTTATCATATTCTACAAATCCATTTTTCTTATTTTTAGACATTGCACCAGTCATACAAGTATAGACACATTCAGGTTTATCACAATGACGACAGAATATTGGAGCTGCCTTTGTTTCACTATCAATAGTTACTCTATTTCTTGAATCTGGACTTTCATGACTTACAACACAAGCAGTAACACATGTTAAACATCCTATACACTTACTTCTATCTATTATTATTCTCTTCATTTGTCTTATTCCTCCTAAAGTCTAGAAATGTTTACTGGTGTAGTCTTATATGAAGGTTCTTTTGAATATGGATCATAAAGAGATGGAGTTAAATTATTACACTCTATATAATGCATTGGAGCATATAATTCACCATATCCTACATCTTCTGTAGGCTTAGCCATAAATTCAGAAGATTGTCCATTAATAGATGAAACCTTAATCATATCATTTTCTTTAATTCCCAATTCCTTTGCCAGTGCCATATTTATATAAATATAAGCTTTTTCAGAAGATACATCCTCTATAAATCTTACTTCTCTTGTTCTAGTTTGAGTATGCCATTGTCCTACTGTTCCTCTTCCCGTGTTTAGAACATAAGGATATTCCTCTGTAGTTTGTAGTGGATTCTCACGAACATCTTCAAACATAAACTTTGCTTTCTTTGATGGAGTGTAGAATAGGTTATCTTCATATAAACGTCTTTCATCTTCCTTTAATACTTCTCCCTCTTTAAATGGCCATTGAATTCCTTTTGAATCAACTAATCCATCATAATCCACTCCAGTCATATCGCAAGGCATATTTCTAGAACATTCCTTCATTAAGTTAAATACATCTCTTGGCGTTTTCCACTTATCTAGTAAACTTCCCATACCAAGGGCTTTACCTATTCCATATATAACTTCAAAATCTGTTCGTTCATCCTCTCCCTTAGTAAGAGCTGGTCTCATTGCAGAAATTCTTCTTTCTGTATTTATATAGCTTCCTTCCTTCTTTATTCCAGGAACTACTGGAAGATATACATCACATTCCTTTGCACTATCTGTATCATCATAAATATCTTGTACTACAAATAACTCTAACTTATCTACAGCTTCTTGGAAGGTCTTATTGTTAGTCCAAGAATGACGTGGATTTGTACAAATTACCCATAACGCCTTTATTTTTCCTGAATTTATTTCTTCAACTATTACGTTATAAGGCTTAGTTGGTTTTGTTGCTAAAACTTCATCTTCAACACCTAAAACTTCTGCTATTCTCTTACGTCTTACTGGGTTGTCAAAATCTCCACCACCAAATAATCCTGCTGTATTGCTGTATGCACGGGACCCCATAGCATTACATTGTCCAGTTAATGAGTTAGCTCCAGTTCCTGGTCTACCTATATTTCCTGTCATTAGTGCAATATTTATTATAGCTTGTGCAGTTCTTACAGCTTCATATCCTTGGTTAACTCCCATTGTCCACCAAATAGATACTCTTTCACCTTTATTAATCAGTTCTACTAATTCTAAAATTCTTTCAGCTTCTATTCCAGTAGCTTCTACAGCCTTTTCTATAGTATACTTTTTAACAAATCCCTTAAATTCTTCAAATCCTTCAGTGTACTTTTCTATATATTCATGATTTAAGTAGTCTTTTTCTATTAGAATATTAGCTACTGTATATAATAAAATTAAGTCTGACTTACCTTTTATTCCATACCAATAGTCTGCATGCTTTGCAGTTTCTGATTTTCTTGGATCTATTACTATTAACTTCTTATTCTTATTAGATCTTATTCTATCCCATAATATAGGATGAGCTACCACTGGATTTGACCCAATTAATATAACTGTATCAGATAATTCTACATCCTTTAATGTATATGGAGGAGCATCAAATCCAAAGCTTTGTTTATGAGCTACAACTGAAGTTGCCATACAAAGTCTTGTATTACCATCAACATTTGCCTTTAAAAAATTTCTCATTACATGTCCATATATTGCAAACTCTTCAAGGGTTAATTGTCCTGTACTAATACCTGCAACTGATTCTTGCCCATATTTTTCTTGGATTGATAAGAACTTATCAGCTACATATTTATATCCTTCTTCCCATGAAACCCTCTTAAATGTTCCATCATCCTGCTTTATCTTTGGTAAACTAGATGTTTTAACAACTGTTTGTTGTTTATCTAACGAAAGTCCTTTAATACATGAGAATCCATTATTAACTGGATATCCCTTTGTTGGAATAACTTTTACTATCTTTTCATCTTCCACATAAAAATCTAAATTACAGTCTAACGCACAATAGTTACAAGTAGATTGAACCTTTTTCATACTTTCCCTCTTTTCTCTTTTGCTTAGGTAAAATTCATTTTAATTGTTAAAATCTTCTCATTTACGATATTTTTTTAACAATTATATGCACAGAAATACCTTCTTTTTTCATCTATCACTAATATAATTAATTTTTATATATATTACTGTGATATTTATCACAGTTTCACACTTTTTTGTCTATATAGATTTAATTTATATAAAAAAGGTGGAGTGGATATTTATTTTGTTTGTTCCGTCGCTACGCTCCAAGTCACATCAAAACAAATATCCACCCCACGCGTACTAAAGGTAAGGAAATTATAAAATTACTATCCTTGATTTTATATTTTTTTAATATGAAATTATAATAATACCTTTGAGTTATAGCCAATTGAAATTTTATACTTTCCTAGACATTAAAAAAAGAAGCTACCTTTAATAGCTTCCTTTTACTTTAATAGTATTCTACAAATATTTTCTGATGATGGCATTTCAATGTCACCTTCAAATCTTACTAAGTTTACACACATTGCCTGAAAAAACTTCCAAAACATTGCAGATAGGTGCCTTGGATTTCCATCTATAAAAATATTCTCTCTTTGCCCATCTTCAATTATCTTAGCTAATACCATATTAGGTGTTGAAGAATATGAATTAACTCTAGAGTTCTGTCCTTCAACCATTTGAATCATAAGCATGAAAGCAAACTCTTCCTTTAACCCATAGTTCTTATTTATACCGTCCATAGTACCTTCAACTAATATTTTAAATTTAACTTTTGTTGGTACTCTAGCATTTAATACTCCTATAGTACTTTCATTACTAGTTGTTGTTGCCCTCTTTATAAGCTCATCAATAATCAAACTAATATCACTATAATATTTTTTTATTTCTTTTAGAGTATATCCACACTCTTCACTTATATTTTCTAAAGTTACATTTAATAATCCTTTTTTTACAAATAACCTTAATGACTTATCCAATATAAAATCTTCTTTTTTATCAACTTTTCTTATATCATTCAACAAATATCCCACACTTCCCAATTTTTATAAGTTAAATACTTATCCCCATATTTATTAACTTTGTCACATCACAATTTCTTTTGATTGTCTTCCTCTTTTTTGAAGCCATATTGGGAGCCATCTGTTATAGCTTCGAAGAAACTTTCATCTACATCCTCAATTTGTCTAATTTCATCAAGAACCCAGGTATCCCAGCTTCTTACAAACTTCCAGTATTCCTCGAAACTTTCTCTTCTCCTGCTTCCTTTTATATACCTTCCGTTCCTATCATCAATGTAATAATCAACCATAGCTCCTTTTACATAAAACCATATTAAATCTTCACTTTCATCTTCCAAATCAATAACTCCAATTGGAAGTGTACTAATTAACTTTATGCCCTTAAGTACGTTAATCTCATGCCTTACTTTCATCCATTCAATTTTACTTCTGTGAAGTTCATATAAATCTTTACTAATATAATTTTCTGCTATATCTATATCTCTTTTACTCCAGGCTTCTTGAATCTTATAAAAGGATTCTTCTACCCTGTTTTTCAATTCACTATAATTCCAATCTTTATCTATTCTTTCTAACTCTCTTATTAGTTTCTTACTAACTCTATTCTTTTTATAGATTCTTACCTTATATGCAATAATTCCTCCACTTGAAGCTAAAGCAAATATAGAAATTGTTACAATAGAAGAAATTGGACTACTGCTATTTCCATTACCACTACTTGAAGAACTGTGACTTCCACCGCCGCCGCCCCCTCCTGAACTTCCTCCTCCGCCTCCTCCACCAGCTCTAGCTGACGAAACTATTGGAGTTGAAATTAAAAATACAAGCGCAATTATAATTACAAATATTCCTCTTTTTATTCTCACTATAATCCCCCCCATATGAATTATATCATAATAATTAACAAAAAAACTTTGCCATTAGCAAAGTTTTCCTAATATATATTTCTATTCATTTATTAGTTGTATCTCTTCTCCAATTTTCACATGACCACCCTTAAGAACCCTTGCAAATACACCGTTCTTTGGCATTATACAATCTCCTACCATCTTAAATATATTACACTTAACATGACATTGTTTACCCTTTTGAGTTATTTCTAAAAGTGAATCTCCTATAGTAATCTTATCACCAACTTGGATTTTTTCTAAATCTAGCCCTTCAGTAACAAAATTTTCACCAAAATCTCCATACTTAACCTTGCCACCTCTAGCTATAAAATCTTCTATCTTTTCCTTCTCTAATAAAGAAACTTGTCTGTGCCATTTTCCACCGTGAGCATCATTTTCCAAACCAAATTCTTCAATTAAATTAATCTCTTCTATTTGAGTCTTACCTACACCTTTTTTCTCACTTATACATATTGCAACTATATTAGCCATTTTATTATCCTCCTATTTGAAACATGAATCTATCATCTTCTGTTTTTCTATCTTCTATAAATCTATGTCCTTTGGGCTTATTATATATTGTTTCTTTTATTCTTTCTTTAATCTCTTCCCTTGTAGTATCTTCTCTTAAAATATTTTTAAGATCTAGTCCACTCTTAAAATGTAAGCATTGCTTAAGTACACCATCTGGGGTAATTCTTATTCTATTGCAGCTTTCACAAAAATGATTTGATAAAGCAGATATAAATCCAACTCTTCCTTCTGCCCCCTCAATTCTATAATAAAAAGCTGGTCCATTATCCTTATCACTTTTTGCTTCTTTTATATTGAAGTTTTTCTTTAATATTTTCTCTAAATCTTTACCACTTACTCCAGTGTATTTAGTACCTTCCCCTATAGGCATTAATTCTATAAATCTTATATCTAGCTTATGGTGGACACTTAACTTACATAAGTCTAAAAACTCATTATCATTTATTCCTTTAACAATTACCGCATTTATCTTTACCTTAATTCCTTTATTTACAGCTTTTTTTATTGATTCTACTACACTAATTAAGTTGCCACCTCTGGTAATTTTCTTAAATACATCTTCTTTTAAAGAGTCTAAACTTATATTTATTTCATTTAATCCAGCATTAATTAATCCATCAAGGTACTTAGGCAATAGAACTCCATTAGTTGTTAATGCAATTTTTCCTATTTCCTTCTCTTTTGCCTTTGAAACTAACTCTACTATATTCTTTCGAAGAAGAGGCTCTCCACCTGTAAATCTAATTTTTTTCAATCCAATATCTCCAAATATATCAATTAAATACTTTATTTCATCATCTGTTAATCCATTATCATTTTTAAAGCAAACATCTCCCTCAGGCATACAATATACACATCTTAAGTTGCATGCCTCTGTTAGAGAAATTCTTAAATAATCTATCTCTCTATTAAACTTATCTTTCAAGTAAAATTCACCTCTTATTTAAAAATGGAACTCTCCGTTTTTACCACCTGTCTTTGATACAAGATGTATATTTTCAATAACCATTCTCTTATCTACCGCTTTACACATATCATATATAGTTAATGCAGCAACTGAAACTGCTGTAAGTGCTTCCATTTCAACTCCTGTTTTCCCAGTTGTCTTAACACTGCCATATATTATAACTCTGCTGTTTTCTTCATCTAATTCAAAGTCTATATTAGCTCCATTTATCATTAAAGGATGACACATAGGTATTAAATTACTAGTTTGTTTACTTGCCATAATACCAGCAACTCTTGAAACACCAAGAACATCACCTTTTTTTATATTTCCTGTTTTTATAAGATTCATTATTTCTTTACTAACCTTTATGCTTCCTTTAGCTACAGCAACTCTCTTAGTTTCACTCTTTTCTGAAACATCCACCATTACTGCATTTCCTTTTTCATCAAAATGGTTTAAACCTGACATATATTTTCCTCCTACTTACCAAATGAACAATGTGGGAATGTACAAACTTTGCAGTCTAAACATAATCCACCTTGACCGTATAAAGCAATATCTCTTTTTGTTAATTTTTCATCTATTAAAATTCTAGGTAAAACTAAATCAAATACTGTTCTTTTTGAATACATTACACATCCTGGAAGCCCCATTATAGGAGTATCTCCAAGGTAAGCAAGTAAAAACATTGCTCCTGGTAATACTGGAGAACCATAAGTTACTACTTCTCCTCCACAATCCTTTATAGCTGATGGCGTAACATCATCTGGATCAACAGACATGCCTCCACTGCACACCACTATATCAGCACCTTTATCAATCCACATTTTTATTGCTTCTGTAATTTTTTCTTTATCATCAGGCAGTATTACTTGCCCTAGTATCTCTGAACCATAATATTCAAACTTACTCTTAACAACTGGTCCAAAGGCATCCTTAATTCTTCCATAGAACACTTCATTTCCTGTAGTAACTATACCAACTTTTTTCTTTTTAAACTTTTCAACACTTATAAATGGCTTTTCTATTATTTTTTTTGCTTCATTAAGTTTTTCTTCTTCAACCATTAATGGAATAACTCTTGTTCCACCAAGCTTTTCACCTTTTTTAACTGGTGTATTATTATGTATTGTTGCCATCATAATATCATCTATCATGTTAAGCTCTAAAAGAGCATCTTTATCAATTTTTAATACCCCATCATAAGAAGCAAAGAAATCTATTTTACCTTCTTTTATTTCACCAAATTCTAATCCATCTCCACAGGAGATATCCTTAAGAATTATAGCTGCATCATTTTCATGAACTAATCCTTCTGTCTCTTCCCAAACATATATATTATCCTTCCCTAGAGAAAGTAAAACATCTATATCCTCTTCCTTTATTACATGACCTTTTTTAAAAGCTCTTCCTTTAAATTCACCTGGAACAATTTTAGTAATATCATGTAAAAGTACTCTACCTACTGCATCAACAGTTTTTATTTTTTTCATATCAAAAACTCACCTACTTATTTTCTTTTAATAACCTGTTGTATATAAATATTAATGTTGTGCTTATAATTATCACTACCACAGCAAAAAAATTTGCATTTGAGGAATCCCCTCTTTCTACAGCATAATAAATTGCCATAGGTATATTTTGTGTTTTTCCTGGTATATTACCAGCTATCATCATTGTTGCACCAAATTCACCAAAACACCTTGCATAGCTTAAAACCATTCCACTTAAAATTCCTTTAGAAGCTAATGGAAGTGTTACCTTATAAAATGTTTGAAATTTAGTTGCTCCTAAATCAGCTGCTACCTCTTTATAAGTATCATCTATGGATAATAAAGCACCTTTTGCACTTCCATACATTATTGGCAGGGAGGTAATAACTGCTGCTATTACTGCTCCATACCATGTAAATATAAATGTAAAATCAAAATACTCATATAAAAAGGATCCAATAAAGCTTCTCTTTCCTATTATCATCAATAAAATATATCCTATTAATGATGGAGGCATAAATAAAGGAAGCATAATTGCACTTTCAAAAAAATTCTTTAGTTTCCCTTCTCTTCTTAATAGCAAATTAGCTAACAATATTCCTAAAATGCTTACTATTATAGTTGAAACTATTGAAGTTTTTAGTGAAATTATTATTGGTCCTTCATACATAAAGTTTATTTCCTCTCAAAATTATATTTTTCAAATATATCTATATTTTCGTTTATAAAATCTTTAAAGTTTTGTACATCTTTATTCTCTACATTGATATTAGCAAATGTATATATAGTTGGGTCGTGAAGACTTCCATCTATTTTTTCTACTAGCTTTGCATCACCTAAGTTATTTATTTCATTAGCATAAACTATAGCATAATCAACATCTCCACTTTTCACATAGTTTAATACTAGTTTTGCATCTTTACAAAAGACAATATTACTTTGAATCTTATCCCATACACCTCTATTTTTTAGGGCTTCCCTTGAATAATCTCCTATAGGTACTCCTTCTGCACCTAATGCAATTTTTCCAGTTATTGATGGTAAGTCTTTTATTGAATTTATATCTTCCTTACTTCCACCGCTCTTTACAAGCATTAAACCATTAGTTAAGAATTCTTTAACTTCATCCTCTTTAACACTTCCAATAGATATAAGTTCATCTGTTTCATCTTTACTAGCAGATAAAAACAAATCTACCTTTCCTCCCTCTTGTATTTGTTTTCTTAAGCTTCTTGAACTACCGTAATTTGTATTTATCTTTATGTTAGAATTTTCAGCTTCATATTTTTTTATTATCTCATTCATTGGATCTTCTAAAGAAGCTGCCGCACTAATGGTAATTTCCTTAGCCTCCTTATTGTCACTTCCACATCCTACAAATGTAAAAAGTAATCCTAGTGAAAGAAATATACTTAAAACCTTTTTCATTTCTTTTCAATCCTTTAACAAATTATTTTCTAGCACATTCCTTAGCTGTTTCATTTAAAATGTCAATTCCATGTTTTATATCTTCAAGAACAAAATCTAATGCTTCTTTGCATGCCTTTGGACTTCCTGGTAAATTTACTATAAGAGTTTTCTTTCTTATACCAGATACAGCTCTTGAAAGCATTGCCCTCTTAGTTATGTTTAAACTAAACATTCTTATAGCTTCTGAAATACCAGGTGTTTCTCTTTCAACTATTTCTTTAGTAGCCTCTGGAGTTATATCTCTTGGAGAAAACCCTGTTCCCCCTGTACTTAATACTAAATTAACTCCTAATTCATCAGCTAAATATATAAACTCTTCCTTTAAAAGTTCTTTTTCATCTGGTAAAATAACGTATCTTTTAACTTGAAACCCTGATTTTTCAACTATTTCTCTAATTACTGCTCCACTTTTATCCTCTCTTTCACCTTTTGAGCCTTTATCACTGCTTGTTACTATTGCTACTGTATACATAAATACACTTCCTTTATAAGTATCTTTCTTTTTCAACTATGTCTGCTAATTTCTCGTAATTATTTATATCAACCCACTCTATTCCATTAATTAATGGATTGAAATCACTTGCTACAGCTATAAGTTTATCCCTTGGAGTAATTATATCTCTTCCTTTTTCTTCTCTTGCCACTTCAATTTTTCTCAAATTACTCTTTTTATAACCTTCTACAATTATAAAATCAGTTTCACTTATATCATTAATAATACTATCTAGTGCTAATTCTTCTTCCACTTCTTTTATCATGGCAAATCTATTTTTTGAAGAAATACATACCTGTTCCGCTCCAGCTTTTCTATGTCTCCAAGTATCTTTCCCCTCTTTGTCCATATCAAATCCATGAACATCATGTTTAATTGTTGAAACGGAGTATCCTCTTTTTCTTAGTTCCTTTATAAGCCCTTCAATTAAGGTTGTTTTTCCTACATTTGAACAGCTTGCTACTATATTAATTATTGTACTTCCTTTTTTACTATCCTTTAGTATCTCCCTATATTCCTCAGGAGTATTTACATTTGTCATTGCACGCTCATCATTCATTAAAATGTAGGTTACATCTAAGCTTTTTATTAAACTCTTTAGCTTATAATTCTTATTGTCTATGTTCTCTTTTATCTTATCTAAAGCTGACTTTCTATACACTCCACATAAAGGCTGCTCTTTCCCATCTACTACAGGTATAAGTGCATCTCCTTTAAAATCAATATTTATTAGCGAATTGATTACATACTCACTTATAAATGGCATATCTGCAGCAATAATTAATGCTTTATCATTTTTTATAGATTTTAAAGTAGAATATATTCCTCCAATTGGTCCAATATCTTTAATTTCATCCTCTACTAACCTGCATATATCTAAAAACTCTTGGTACAAGGATAAATTATTACAAGAGATAATAATATCATCTATTAAATTTAATCTTTTAATTATCCTTTCTATAAACCTTTCATTATCCAATGATAAAAAGGCCTTTGTATTATAATTCATTCTAGAATTTTTACCACCACTTAAAATCACAGCACTTGTTTTTACTTTCATCTCTTTTTCATCCCTTAGTTTTATTATTTAATAACCCAAACCTTTTCTCCAATTTCTAAAGTTTTGTTTTCTTCAACTTCTAATAAAGCATTACTTTTAATCATTGTGTTTATTTGTCCTGGACTTTGATAAATGTTATTTATATAAACCTTGTTTTCAAGGTCTTCACTAACTCTTACTCTTAAAAATCTTCTCTTAGGAGACTTTTTCTTAAACTCATCTTGAAGAATACCTTCTACTTTCCTTATATCAATATCCTTGCAGTTTAACATCTTTGCAATTACTCTTCTAGCTGTTAGCTCAAAGGTAGTTGCTGCTGCTACTGGAGTACCAGAAAGACCTATATATATAACTCCATTCTTTACTGCACTAAACATAGGAGAACCTGGCTTCATAGAAATCTTCCAGAATAATCTTCTATATCCTATGGACTCTACTGCCCTTAAAACCAAATCTTTTTCTCCAACAGAAACTCCTCCAGTAGAAATAATTATTTGGCATTCCTTTTCTGCCTTTTCTACTACACTTACTATTCCTTCAATAGAATCCTTGGCAATATCAAAAATCCTCGGTTCTGCTCCAAGTTCTAACAATCTTGTATAAAGAAAGGCTTTATTGCTATTAAATATCTTTCCTTCTTTAAGTTCTTCACCTGGTTCTTGTAGTTCATCACCTGTTGTAATTATTCCAACTATAGGCTTCTTATAAACTTTAACCTTACTGATACCCAAAGAGGCAATGGCAGTTATTATTGATGAAGCTAAGAACTTATCTTTATTTATTATCTTAATTCCTCTTTTGAAATCTTCACCTTGATAAATAAAATTGTCATAAGCTTTATGTGATACAAAAATTCTCACTTCATTTTCGTTTAAAGCCTCTGTATCTTCTTGCTTTACTATACAGTCTGCTCCCTTTGGAATTTTAGCTCCTGTCATTATCCTAATAGCTTCACCATCTCCAACCTTCTTACAAGATACCTCTCCTGCAAACACTTTATCTATTACCTTTAAAATTCTTGGATTTTCCTTTGATACTCCCTCTAAACTTTTAGCTATAACAGCATATCCATCAAGAGGCGATTTATTAAAAGGAGGACTATCTATAGGTGATAAAATATCCTCTGCTAAAACCCTTCCAAGACTATTAAAAATATTTACTTCTTCTATATCATTTACCTTTGTTTCTTTTAACAAAAGCCCTTGAGCCTCTTCTAAGGTAATCATACTCTCACTCCTAATTTTTTAATTTCCTAGTATCTAAAAAAAGCTTATTACTTAATGCATTTTTGGGCATAAGTAATAAGCTTTAAATATTTCTATTTAAAATCAAAAACTTATTTCCTTCCCAAAAACGTGGAGATAATACCCTTTCGAATATTACCCTGCGAATTAACAATGTAATTCAGGCATAATCCCTTAGAATTTCTTCCTTAGGAGTGTTATGCTCTGGAAATCTTATATTCTTTATATTCTTATTAATACTCTCTATATAAATATTCCACTTAATAAAATGATTTAGTCACTTTATTAATGTTATTATTTTAACACTATTAGATATTATTTGACAATAGATTAGATGTTTTTATAATATTTTTTAATTATATAAATTTTGTATTTAAAAAAGGATGATTATTAATAATCACCCTTTCTTCTAGTTATCTGAATGAAACCTTACCATATCTACCATAATTAATAACCCAACTAAAAATACAGTATAATCTTCATCTATTACCTTTAAAGTATATCTATCTCTTCCAAATGTCCACTCTTTATTTATTTCACCAATTTTAAATCCATCTTTTTCAACTGTATAATTTCTACCTAAAATTGCAGAATCACAACTCATTACAAATCTACCAAGACTCCCTGATATATTATATCTAGGCACCATAAATTCCTTTTCTATTGTTGCTATTTCCATACCATTTGAATCATATACCTTATATTTATGTGCGCCAATTCTTAGCTGTTGCCTAAAATACATTAATTTACTTGTTTTATCTGGTGTATAGATATTTATATTCTTCCCTATATCAAATTTATCAGCCTCTACTAAAAATGCTTCGTTTCTATTTTCATCATAAACATCGAATTTAGCTCCAAAAGCTAATAGTCTTTCCTTAATAAAGTAGTTTTTTGACATAATAATCTCCCCTTATATAATATTTTTTATCTTTATATGCAGTATATTATACTATATAACAAAAAGCAATATAACTCTTAACTTTTAAGTTTATTTTAAGAATAGATATTTATTCCCTTCGTACTTAAGGTAAGGAAATTATAAAATTACTATCCTTTATTTTATATTTTTTAATATGAAAATGTAATAATACCTTTGATTTATAGCTAATTGAAATTTTATAATTTACTAGACAGTAAAAAAGAAATAGTTATTGCAAAATAAAATTTACAATAACTATTTCTAATGATTATCTATCTAATGGTTTTTTTAATACTCCTAATAGAACCATTCCTACCAAAGCCCCAATTATAAGGGATACAACAAACATAAATGGATTTGTCATAACTGGTACTACAAATAAACCACCATGCGGTGCTAATGTTTGACATCCAAAGAACATTGATAGTCCTCCAGCTACAGCTGACCCTATTACACATGAAGGTATTACTCTTAATGGATCCGCTGCTGCAAAAGGTATTGCACCTTCTGTAATAAAGGAAATTCCCATTATATAATTTGTTATACCTGATTGCCTTTCTCTTGATGTAAATTTATTCTTAAAGAAAGTTGTAGCTAAAGCTATTGCTAATGGTGGAACCATACCACCTATCATAACAGCAGCCATAATGTCGTTATTGCCAGTTGCTAAGGAAGCTGTTCCAAATACATATGCTGCCTTATTAAATGGCCCCCCCATATCTATAGCCATCATACCACCTAAAACTAATCCTAAAAGAACCTTACTTGTAGATCCCATGCTATTTAATAAATTAGTTATACCACCATTAAGAGCAGCCACTGGTGGGTTTACAATAAATATTAGTATAGCTCCAATAAGCAATATTCCAAAGAAAGGATATAATAAAACTGGTTTTAATCCCTCTAAGCTATCTGGTAACTTATCAAATATTTTCTTTAATCCCACAACTAAATAACCAGCTATAAACCCTGCAAGTAATGCACCTAAGAAACCAGAGCCACCATCTTTAGCTATAACTCCCCCAACAAAACCTACTGCTAATGCTGGTCTATCACCAATAGACATTGCAATATATCCAGCAAGTATAGGTAACATAAACCCAAATGCTAAATTTCCTACTGAGTTAAAGAAAGCTGCGAATTCTGTACTTGTTCCAAATTGTGGAGTTCCTGCTGCTCTTGAGTCAACTAAAAATGATAATGCTATAAGAATACCTCCACCTATTACAAATGGTAACATATGAGAAACACCATTCATTAAGTGCTTATAAACTTTATGTCCTATTCCTTCTTTCTCTATATCAGACGCTCCACCTTCAGACTTTTCACCTGAGGCATGATATATAGGCGCCTTCCCACTAACTGCTTCATTTATAAGTTCCTCTGCCTTGTGAATTCCATTTGCCACTTTAGTCTGAATTACTCTTTTCCCATTAAATCTATCCATATAAACATTTTTATCAGCAGCAATTATTATACAATCTGCATTTTTTATCTCTTCATCTGTTAAAACATTTTTAGCTCCACCAGAACCATTTGTTTCAACCTTTATAGAAATCCCCATATCTTTAGCTTTATTTTCTAAGCTTTCTGCTGCCATATAAGTATGTGCTATTCCAGTAGGACATGCTGTTACTGCTAAGACTCTATATCCATTTTTATCTTCCTTTTTATCTTCTACTGGTTCATCAAACTTTTCTGTTTCCTTTTGATCTATAAGCTTTAAAAACTCTTCCTTGCTTTCAGCATTTATAAGTTTTTTCCTAAATTCTTCATCCATTAAAATAGTAGATAGTCTTGCTAACACCTCTAAATGAAGATTATTTTCACCATCTGGAGCTGCAATCATAAAGAAAAGATGAGCTGGTTCACCATCTAAAGAATCATAATCTACTCCATCCCTAACTACCATAGAACTTAATCCCGCATTTTTAACTGCTGTTGTTTTAGCATGAGGAATAGCTATTCCATCCCCTATTCCTGTTGTACTTAATTCTTCTCTTGATAAAACGGCCTTTTTATACTCTTCTTTGTCATTTAACTTCCCTGAATTATTCATTAATTCAACAAGCTTATCAATAGCCTCTTGTTTGTTTGATACTTTTACATCTAACTCTATTGAATTACTACTTAACAAATCAGTAATACGCATTTTTACTCCTCCTAAAAACTAAATTTTATTTAATAATTTTAGTACTTCATCTTTTGTTGCTAATCCTTCTGAAAAGGCTGTAGCACTGCCAGTGGCTACTCCCATTTTAAAGGCTTCATTAAAATTATAATTCTTTAAATATCCTGCAATAAATCCAGCTACCATTGAATCTCCTGCACCAACAGAATTTTTAACTTTTCCCTTTGGCACCCCACTCTTTATAATTTCTCCACTTTCTGATATGAAAATTGCTCCATCTCCAGCCATGGATATAAGTACATTTCTTGCTCCTTTATTCTGTAGCTTTTTAGCATATTCAATTATTTCTTCATCAGTTTTTAACTCTACATTAAATATTTCTCCAAGCTCATGATTATTAGGCTTAATTAAAAATGGTTTATACTTTAGTACATTTACTAATAAGTCTTTTGTTGCATCTACTATAATTTTAATTTCTTTCTTTTGTAGTCTTTCCATAATTTTTTCATATATGTCTTCTGGAAGAGACTTAGGTATACTTCCTGCTAAGACTAATATGTCATCATTATTTAAGTTATCTAGAATGTTATATAAAGAATTTAGTGCATCTTCATTAATATGTGGCCCTCCACCATTAATCTCACTTTCTTCCTTAGACTTAATCTTTACATTTATTCTAGACAATCCATCATTTAACTTAATAAAGTCTGATTTACAGCCAAATTCTGTTACTCTTCTTTCAATTTCATCCCCAGTAAAGCCAGCTATAAAACCTAAAGCAGAACTATCATACCCTAAGTTCTTTAATACTATAGATACATTTATGCCTTTTCCACCTGGATACACATCTTCTTCTTCTGTCCTATTAACTCTCCCCAACTTTAAATCATTAACTTTAACTACATAATCCAGTGAGGGATTAAAAGTCACTGTGTATATCATTTTTATACCTCCAATATTTCTGTATAATCTTTAAATTTATTCTCTCCTATTTCCTTAGTTATTATTTTTGCTCTATTTATTTCTGCAAATGTTATTGGAAATATCTTATTAAACTTACTATTATCAACTAATACGTAAGATACTTTACTTCTATTTATAGCCTCTTCCTTAACAAGCCCCTCTTTAACATCTGGTGTAGTAAATCCTGATTCTATACTTACTCCATTAGATCCAAAGAAGGCTTTGGTAAAATTATACTTTTTTAAACTTTTTATAGCTTCTACCCCTATAATTGCCTCTGTTGATAACTTAAGTTCTCCCCCTAATATATAAACTGTACATCCCTTTTCAATAAGTTTTTTAGCATGCACAATACCATTAGTAACATAAGTTGCTTCCTTTTCTTCAATGCATTCAGCTAAAATTTCAGTAGTAGTTCCCGCATCAATATATACAAAGTCTCCTTTTTCTATTAAGGAAGCAGAAAATTTTGCAATACTTGTCTTATCTTCTCTATTTAAATCATGCTTGGTTTTGACGTCTTTTTCTTCCGTTGTTAAATTTTTATCAATACCTACTGCTCCACCATGAACCTTATTTAACTTACCCAAATTTGATAAGGCATTTAAATCCCTTCTTATTGTTGATTCAGAGGTATTTAACAAGTTTACCAGTTCACTGACTGTAACTGCTTTTTTCTCATTTAAAACCCCTAAAATTTTTTGAAATCTTTCTTCTGTTAACATTTTCAACACTTCCTTCATCTAAATATTACCCCTCAAATAATTCAAAGTCAATCACTTTCATTCAAAACCATCCATGAATATTTATGAAATACTTTTAATATTCTTACCTAATCTCACTCTTTCAAATATTTAGAATATTTAAACTCTAGAATTTTCTATTGTCTTTATATATACTTCTATGATATATTCAACTTGTTAAATAATTTACAATCTAATTATCTAACGTTTACAAAAAGACAATGAGGTGGACTAAATGATTAAAGAACAATGGACAAGCTTCAACGAAGGTCGTTGGACAAAACATATCGATGTTAGAAACTTCATCCAAACTAACTACACTGAATATACAGGTGATGCTAGTTTCCTTGAAGGTGCTACAGAAGAAACAACTAAATTATGGGATGTAGTTTGCGAACTAAGCAAACAAGAAAGAGAAAATGGCGGAATGTTAGATATCGATACAAAGACTATATCTAAAATCAACGCTTACAAACCTGGATATATAAATGAAGCTTTAGAAAAAATAGTTGGTGTACAAACTGATGCACCACTTAAGAGAGCTGTTATGCCAGAAGGTGGTATAAGAATGGCTGAAAATGCAGCTAAAGCTTATGGATATGAAATAGACCCTTTAATAACTGAAATATTTACAAAGTATAGAAAAACTCATAACCAAGGTGTTTTCGATGCTTATACTACAGATATGAGATTAGCTAGAAAAGCTGGTATAGTTACAGGACTTCCAGATGCTTATGGTAGAGGAAGAATCATAGGTGACTATAGAAGAGTTGCTTTATACGGTGTTGATAGACTTATAGAAGATAAAAACGAACAAAAATTAAGCCTTGAAGTAGGAACTATTGATGAAGATATAATTAGATTAAGAGAAGAAATATCTGATCAAATAGTTGCACTTAAAGAATTAAAAGAAATGGCTGCTTCATATGGATATGATATATCTAGACCAGCTGCTAATGCTCAAGAAGCTATCCAATGGTTATACTTTGGTTACCTTGCAGCTATAAAACAACAAAATGGTGCTGCAATGTCACTTGGTAGAACTTCTACTTTCTTAGATATATACATAGAAAGAGATTTAAGAAATGGTGTTATAACAGAAAAAGAAGCTCAAGAATTAATGGATCACTTCGTAATGAAGTTAAGATTAGTTAAATTCTTAAGAACTCCTGAATATAACGATTTATTCTCAGGAGATCCAACTTGGGTAACTGAATCAATTGCTGGTATGGGATTAGACGGAAGATCTTTAGTTACTAAGAACTCATTTAGAATACTTAATACACTTTACACTTTAGGACCTTCACCAGAACCAAACTTAACAGTTCTATGGTCAACAAGACTTCCTAAAGCATTTAAGGACTTCTGTTCAAAGGTTTCTATTGATACAAGCTCTGTTCAATACGAAAACGATGATTTAATGACTACTTACTGGGGAGATGACTATGCTATAGCTTGTTGCGTATCTGCAATGAAAGTTGGTAAGCAAATGCAATTCTTCGGTGCTAGAGTTAACTTAGCTAAGACTCTTCTTTATGCTATAAACGGTGGTAAAGATGAAAAGCTAGGAATGCAAGTTGGACCTAAATTAGCTCCAATAACTTCTGAATACTTAGAATATGATGAAGTAATGGATAGATTTGAACAAATGACAGATTGGTTAGCTAACCTTTATGTTAACACATTAAATGTTATCCACTATATGCACGATAAATACTCTTATGAAAGCTTACAAATGGCTTTACATGATAGAGATGTATTTAGAACAATGGCTTGTGGTATAGCAGGACTTTCAGTATGTGCTGACTCACTTTCTGCTATTAAATACGCTAAGGTTAAGCCTATAAGAGATGAAAATGGAATTGCTGTAGACTTTGAAGTTGAAGGCGACTTCCCTAAATACGGAAACGATGATGATAGAGTTGATGATATAGCTGTATACCTTGTTGAAAACATGATGAACAAAATCAGACAAAACAAGACTTACAGAAATGCATACCACACTCAATCTATCTTAACTATAACTTCAAATGTTGTCTATGGTAAGAAGACAGGAACTACTCCATGTGGTAGAAAGAAGGGAGAACCATTTGCTCCAGGTGCTAACCCAATGCACGGAAGAGATAATTCAGGATCATTAGCATCTTTAAACTCAGTTGCTAAGCTTCCATATGAACATTCTCAAGATGGTATCTCTAACACATTCTCAATCGTGCCAGATGCTTTAGGAAAGACTCCTGAAGATAGAATAAACAACTTAAGTTGCATGATGGATGGATATTTTGGACAAGATGCTCACCATCTAAATGTTAATGTATTTAATAGAGAAACATTACTTGATGCTATGGAACATCCAGAATTATATCCTCAATTAACTATTAGAGTTTCAGGATATGCAGTTAACTTCATCAAGTTAACAAGAGAACAACAACTTGATGTAATAAACAGAACATTCCACGAAAAAATGTAGTTTTATTATAAGAAAGTAAAAGCTAGTAAGTAGATTTATTTCTACCTGCTAGCTTTTTATCTAGTCCACAATATCTTTGAGTTATATCTAATTAAAATTTTATACTTTCTTATACATTAAACAAAAAAATACAGCAAGTACATTTATATCAACCTGCTGTATTTTTACTTAATTAGCAATTTAAGACACACATTTATTATACTATCTAACTAATATTTCTGTCTAGCATATAGTTCAATAATTTATTTTTTTTATAAAAACTCCCTCTTTACTAATTCTTAATATAAATACATGAATTATTAAAATTAATGCTTTAATTAATCTACAATTTTTCTACATAATAATTAAATTAGGAATTATAGATTTATATTTACATAATAGATATTTATTTCTAGTTTACTTTTTTCATATTTGGTTAATATAAGATTGTACAATATTTGTGCAAATATATTAAATTATAAGGAGGATGCAGATATGTCTTCAAACAATAGTGGTAACAGAAACTTAGTTCCAGAAGCAAAGAAAGGACTAAATTCATTAAGAAATGAAATAGCTTCAAGCTTTGGACTACAAGATTATGAAAATACCGATAAAGGAAACCTTACTTCTAAACAAAATGGAAGTGTTGGTGGAGAAATGGTTAAAAGAATGGTAGAACAATATGAAAATGGACTTAAATAATTAATGTCCTAAAAATAATTAGTAGAGCATTTTATGCTCTACTAATTATTTTTTTATACCAAAACACAGTGTTTTATTTATCTTATTACTTATGATACTACTTATTGTTACCAATAACTTTTTTTGATTCATCATAAGAACAAGTTAATTGTTCAACAGGTGCACTATATGGTTTAATCCAGTTCTTACTGATACTTAGTTCTGTAAGTGCTGTATGACCTTCAACGATTTGTCCCATTGATGCTGAATATATAGCTCTTAGCTCGGGTGTACTACTTGTTAATGTAGAATTAAGATACATGTCTGCTGCTTCTTTAGCTGCTGAAAGCATACTTGCCGCTATAATAGAATCCTTTAGATCAACATTATTTTTTATTAAATTTCCTATCATATTCTTCATATCATTATTCCCCTTTAATATCTAATATATTATTTTCATTAATAAATTGTTGTATACCTTTAATTCTTCCTTCTGCTGCTAAAATACTGGTTTCTGATTGTCTTCTTAAATCTTCATCTGAAATTAAAGAATTTATTGCTCTTTGCATAATTAATCCATCAGTTTCCATTTTTAAAGCTGCTGCTAAAGATATTTTTTCAATTTCTGAAAGTTTTCTCATTTTTATACCTACCTTTATATATTTTATTTTGAACTAAATTATTGTCTTGGATTTTCAAAAGATGGTGGTGTTGGATTTGGTGCACTATGTTCTGGCCCTGGATTTGATAAATTGAAATATAATTTAGAATCCTCTGTTACTCCAAAATCTTTATTAGAACCTGTTTTTTGAACTTTATTAAGTGCTTCTCTAAATAAAGCATTATGCGCTTCTTCTCTATTAAGAAGAAAATCTATAGTTGCTCTTACTTCCTTATCATCTATCTGACGATATAAATATTCATAAACCACCTTAGCTCTTTGCTCTGAGGCTATATTAGATAATAAATCAGCAACCAAATCGCCAGTAACGGTTACATAATCTGCTGTCCATGGTGCTCCAGATGAATTAATTAGTACTGGAGATAATCCACATTGTACATGTGTTTGAATTTCACCATTGGTAACTTCGCTATTATTCACATCATGTCCATTCAGTAAATTTATAGTTTGCGCGACCATTTCCATATGACTTAATTCTTCAGCTCCAATATCTAGAAATAAATCTTTAATTTCAGGGTTCTTTATTCTAAAACTTTGAGAAATATATTGCATTGCCGCCTTAAGTTCTCCATTGCCTCCTCCTAATTGCTCTTGCATTAACACTGCATATTGTGGATTAGGTCTTTCTACTTTCACTTCATGTAATAATTGTTTTTTATGTTCAAACATTATTATCACCTCTATTTTTTATTTTTCTAGCTTATTGTTTCCTACCAAATTAGATTTATTCAATAAATTCATATTCTCCGAATATTTTACATATAAATTAATTAAATATAGTAAAAGAATTATTCTTATAATCTAATAATAATTAAAAAGACTAGAGAAGTATTTTCTCTAGTCTTTTAATTATTATCTTAATTCAAATGATTCACAATCTGTACATTGTGGAACTTTAGGGTGTTGTTCATGTGTTCCTACCTTTATTTCATCAAGTGTACAATAATTTTCATCTACTGCATTATACTTGCATTCTTGTACTGAACATTTTATAGAACTATTTTTATTCATTTCTCATTCCTCCATATAACTAATTTCGTATTTATGTTAACCTATTCTCATAAATATATTCTTATTTTTCAATGATAAAAATAGGATTTGAAAATGCAAATGGAGCTGTATTCCTAACTCCAACTTCAGTTAATAAAGACTGTCCTTCTTCTTCTTTTCCTTCTACTTCCATTCTGATAAAATCTCCTGGTACTACCCTTACTCTTTCTACCATTTCAAAAGTATTATCATTAATATTTTTTTCAGAAATCACTTCACCATTTCTTATTAATCTAACTTTAGAAATACCATTATAATATTCACCTTTTAAATTAACCTTTATAACTTCTCCCATGGAACTTACTTTGTAGTCATCCCCCATCATAGCATTATTTACCTTAATCTCTAATGAAGGTCCATTAGTTCCATACATATGTCCCTTCTTTTGGGCTTCAATTATACCTTCTTCAGTGAAACTTTCTGAATATGTTTTTAAGTATACCTTCCCTATATCAACTGGGTAATGAGCATCTGTTTCTGCAACTCCATAAAGATGCTTTCCTTCTGTATTTAATTTATCCCATTGAATAAATGCATCATTATTATATTTATTTTTTGGCCCCCTACAGCCATTCCACACTTCAATTCCATTCACCCCATTATAATCAGGAAACTTCCAACTTAACCTGCTATCAAAAGGATGAGCAGCATAAATTAAAGTATTATAATTTCCAAGCTCTTTAATTAAATTATCTTTAGATAAAGAGCTATAATTTTTATTATCCTTCACATTCATTAAAACTGCATGACCTGAAGATGTAGTATATTCATTTCCTTTTATAATTATTTCTCCATTACCTTTAGCACTTTTTGATTCCTCATATCCATTGCTATTATTATGATCAGTCATTGTCATATAATTTAATCCAGCGCTTCTCATAGCCCATATATTTTCTGCTACACTCCCATTACCATCAGAATAGTTAGAATGAGTATGATTATCCCCCATGAACCATCCCTTACCACCAACTGTAATTCCACCTAGTTTTATATTCTTCAAGCCTTTATTAGGTTCCTTAACTTGTACTATAAACCTTGTACCTCCACTTTTACATTTTACCTTCCATTGAACATTCCCCTCTTCATTTGGCTCCAAGGTATCTATTGAAAAATTACTTTTTCCTAAAGGTTTACTTTCACCATCACAAATTAACTTACCCTCTATTTTTTCTTTTTTATTATTTGTTATGTTTTTTATCTTTAAATTAACAATTACTTCATCGCCAGAATTTAACAGATCTCCAGCTTTATCTACACTTCCTTCATACACCATATCTTCTTCTGTAGATGCTGTAACTACTCCTATATCCTTTGAAAAGTAAATATAAGCTCCAACTCCTATAAGCATTAGTATTAGAGGGAGAATTGCAATAAATAGTTTATAATGTTTTTTTCTTCTACCCATTTTACCCTTCCTTTCTCTAATACTATTTTCTTTATTTATTTATAAATTATTCTAATTTCTTTATAGTTTTATAAAGAATAAAAAAAGAAACCGCAAAGCGATTTCTTTTTTACCCTTATATCCTCAATTTATCTTCTTCAAGTTCTATAAATTTATTTATAAAACTGATAAATTCATTTAAAATCTTATCATTTATATCTATTACTGTAACTCTCTTACTTAGGGAATCATATCGACCTAATGAAATATACACCTTGTCCTCAATATAATAAAGCAAATATCCTACTTCCAAATCTTCATGAAATATAATTTCTTTACTATTAATCTTTGAGGATTCAAAAAGAAAACTACTTTCCTTTGATAATACCTTATGAAATCCCTTACTTTCATTATTATATATGTATCTATTATTGTTTAAATCTAAATATAAGTCCTTTTTATATTTCTTCATACAAGGTATAAAAAGAAAGTTTTTACTCTGAATAAAGGCTATAATATAATCTCTTAATTTATATGCTTCTTTGTCCTCTTCAAACCTAAATCCAGTTTTATTACATAATTTCATTATTTCCCCAAAATAACCATTCCACTGAAAATTGTAACTTTCCCACTCCATTAATTCTTCCATTAAGCTTTTAAAATCTATGCTGCTATATTTAATATTTGCAAAGGAGTTCTTAATGATTTCACTTTTAAATACATCTTTTTTTCTATTTTCATTTCCATCTAATGAAGATGCATTTCCTAGTGCTTGTACAAATTCTGCAAGCCTATCTCCAAAGCTTGTTGTTATTATTATTTTTAAGGTAATCCTATCAAACTTAACAAGCTCATTTTTCTCTTTACATTTATTAACATACTTTTTTACACAGTCTATACTTTTAAAGGTATATCCATTTTTTATATAACTTCTATACAAAAAATTTTTATTTATGCACTCTTCCTGTAATTTCATATCATATGTGTTACTTTCCTTGTCCTTAATACCAATTATCAAGTCAAACTCATTTTCAAAGTACTCATCTAAAGCATACTCCACTGCCTTAATATAAGTTGAATCTTCTTCTAATACAGATTTACCCATATCACCATAAATTTCATTGGTAATATCTTCTTTACACAAGCTTCTTTCATATGATTTACTTACTATTATCATCTTATTTTTAGGAAAAATATAACACTTTCCATATTCCACAATATATCCACTAGTTTCCACAATATCCCCCCATTAAAAGACCTTATAATCAATTATATAACCACTTCATACTACTAACAACAAGTAAATTATGTAATGGTATTTACTTGACTTTTTGTCAAAAAAAATGGATACTATATAAGGTTAATGGATAATTATAAATGTTAATATATAGCAAAGGAGAATTTTAATGCATACTAAAAAGTACTACTACGATGAGCAACTAAGAAAATACTATTTTGAAAAATACTATCAAACTTTTACTAAATGTAAGAATAGTTTAAAAGAATCTAATACTTCAGAACTTTTATCTCTTCAAACTAAACCTACACTTACAGAAATAGCTAAGAGGTTAGATATTAAAGGGTATTCAAAATTAGGTAAAGATGGGTTAGTTAATCTAGTATCTGCTTATATTACTGATAATATAGATAATATACTTTGCGAACTATCTTATAAGGAACTTAATCTGTTAAAGGAATTAGCTAAAGAAGACTTAGTTGAATATTCTTTTTCAATAGATAACTTAAACTTAATTGGAGGATTATCTTCTCTTGGAGTACTATTTAAATTATCTATAAAGGATAATTACTACCTTGTAGTACCAAGTGATATAAAAGAAGGAATAAATTCTTTAATATCTTCTAAAAAATATATTTCCAACCTTAAAGAACGTTCAGAAGGAATCAATCTTATAGATGGATTAATGACTCACTACGGTCTTTTATTAGGTGGAGAATTATATTCCATAATAACTAATAAGGAAAGTACGGTTTTTAAAGAGGAAAACTTAGATTTTTACTTAAATTATATTTTTAGAAGCTATGAAGCATTTACAGAAGGTAACGCATTAATTCACCCATTTCTTTTCTCACCTGAAGATGTATACGAGGAATTAAGAGTAAGACAAACTATTCAATATAACTTCAGCAATGAAGATTTCTTTATTTCTTTAGGTAGAAATTTCAAAGATACTTGGGGTGAAGAAGTACTAGAACTTAAAAATATTCTTTCTAAGACTAATTTAAAAAAATCCGATATAGATTCATTACTTAGTCAGTTAATATTCTATATAAAAAATGACATGGACACTCAAATAATAGTTGAATTACTAACTTCTTATAAATTAGATTTAAGTAATAAGTCCTTAGCTGATTCAATAGTTAACTCTTTCTCTAAGATCTTTAACAATACACCTATATGGTCTTTAAAGGGCTTAACACCAGCAGAATCAATAGCTAGACAAAAGACTACTATAATAAAGGATAAAGAGCCTGGAAGAAACGAGCCTTGCCCTTGTGGAAGTGGAAAGAAATATAAGAAGTGTTGTGGTAGATAACACGTACTAATTATAATCTCCTAAATAAAAAAAACTGTAAATTTTCTACACTTTTTATTATTTAGGAGATTTATATATTATTAAATCCTGGATAACTCCAACAATTTAGCAATATAAAAAATAAAATTATATGCACCTAATCCTTTTTTCATATGAGTTTTCAAAAGCAGAGTGCGCTAAAAAAGACTTAGCTCAAGAAAGAGCTAAGTCTTTTTATTAAATTCCTAGTGGAATTCCAAATGTAAAGAATACTATTAATAAGATTGTCCAGGAAATCAAGAATGCTACTGAATATGGGAACATTAACTTAATCATATCTCCTAAAGTATATTCAGGCTTATATTTCTTCATGAATACAAGGATAATACCTGCATATGACATAAGTGGTGATATCACATTAGTTGATGAGTCTGCAATTCTATATGCAGCTGCAACCATATCTGGAGTTAGAGCTCCATTAACTTGGTATAACATTGGTATAAATATTGGTCCAAGTAACATCCATTTTGAAGTTAATCCACCAACGAATAAGTTGATTATAGCAGTAACTATAATGAATCCTATTAATAATAAAATTGGTGAATCAGATAATCCTAATGATTGTAATCCTGTTGCACCTAAGTAAGTTATATATGTACCTAAGTTTGAGTAGCTTAATAATGCTAAGAAGTTGTAACAGAAGAATGTTAATACCAATATAGATCCCATTCCACTCATTTGCTTTGACATAGCTTGAACTACATCCATAGCATTATTGAATTTCTTTAATTTCATTCCATATAGTAAGCCTGGAACAAAGAATACAAATGTAATTATAAGAATTATGTTATCCATAAATGGCTTAACTGTTGCACCCTTATCATCTACATACGTAGCAAGTGGTCCAAAGTAAAGTACTGCTGCAAGAGCTAAGGCAATTAACAATCCTAATCCTGCCCATTTTAAAGCTTTATTTTCTTCTTCTTTAACTGTAAAGTCAGCCATATTCATATCTTCAGGAACAATGTATGTTTCTTTTTCTAATCTTGGCTTAATGAATTTAGCTGTAACAAAATAACCAACAACTGATAATAATACTGTTGAAGCAACTATAAATATGTAGTGCATTGTTGCAGGAGTAATAGCTTGTCCCGCTGCTGTAACAAAAGGTATACCTTGACTTTCAGCAAACACCTTTGCGTTGTTACCAACAATAACATCTATAGGTGTACCTGGTATTAAGTTAGCACTAAATCCAGCTGATACCCCAGCAAAAGCTGCTGCCATACCTATAAGTGGATTCTTCTTTAATCCAACATATAACATACCTGCTAATGGTATTAAGATTATATATCCTGCATCAGTAGCTATACTACTCATAATTCCTAAGAATACTAAAACTACTGGTAAAAACTTATCTGAAACTTTTAATCCTACTTTTTTAATTAAAACTGATAGTAGACCAGATTCTTCTGCTAGTCCAACTCCAAGCATAACGATTAATATTGTTCCAAGAACTCCTCCACCGTATGCTAACCAGTTATTTAATAATGCATTTCCAAAAATCCATCTAAAGTTTTCAGCCGCAAACATGTTCTTAATTTCATAAGATATTGTTCCCCCATCAGCGGCTAATGTTTCAAACTCCATTCCACCCATGAATATACTCGCTATCATAACGATTGCATATAATATCATAAATATAATTACCGGATCCGGTATTTTTTTACCTACTTTTTCTATAAAAGACATTTTTATTTTATCTTTTTTACTCATTGGTAGTCCCCCTTTTTCGTCATTTTTTATTTTTTCGATTTAACATGTTAAATTAATTATAAGCATTTTTATAATAATTATCAACAAATATTAAAATTTTTATCATTTTGTTAGATATATAAGTCATTTTCACTCATTTTGTTACTTTTTATAATTTTATTCAACATTTAATTTATAAACTGTAAATTAGTTCCGTATGTATCCGTAGATAGTTATTCTGATTGTTCCGTCGCAAGCTCCAAGTCACAGCTTTCCTAAAGAATAAAAAAAGAAGCTACTTTTAATAGCTCCTTTAAATACTAACTATGTTGTTCTAATAATTTTTTAAATTCTTCTCTTTCTATTGGTTTACTTATAAAGTACCCTTGAATTTTGTCACAGTTTAAAGTCTTTAGTAAGTCTAATTGATCCTGCATCTCTACACCTTCTGCTATTACATCTAACTCAAGGGTATGTGCAAGCTTTATTAATGTTTCAATTATAGCTACTGTTTTTCTATCATTTTCAATCTTTGATAATAGACTTCTATCTATCTTTATGGTATCAATAGGAAGAATTTTTATATAACTAAAGGATGAATATCCAACTCCAAAATCATCTAAAGCTATCATCACTCCTAAAGCTTTAATTTCCTTCAATAACTCTACAACTTGTTTTGCATCTTCTAAAACTTCATCTTCTGTAATTTCAAGCTTTAAGCCATTTGGATCTAGCCCAACTTCATCTAATACATCCTTTAATTTATCAATAAATTTATGTTGTTTTAAAAATCTATAAGAAGCATTTACTGACACTTGAAAATCCTTAAAGCCTTCTTTTCTTTTTTCTTTACAGAAAATACAAGCTTCCTTTAATACATAATTGTCTATTTCGTAAATATCTCCTGTTCTTTTAGCAATATGAATAAATTTGTCAGGATATATTACCTTTCCATCCCTTACCCATCTTACTAAAGCTTCTGCTCCAATTATCATTTTTTTATTTACGCTATAAATAGGTTGGAAGTTAACTACAAATTCTTTATTATCTATAGCCTTTTTTAATAACCCTTCTATTAATATATCTTCTAACATCTCTTCATTAAATACTTCTATAATATTTCCACCTGAATTTTTGCTCTTATACATAGCAATATCTGCATATCTAATCAACGTTTCTATATCTGTTGTATGATTAGGGAAAGAACTTGCCCCAATGCTTGCTTTTAACTCATAATTGAAATTTTTATACTCGAAAGTCTTATTAAGTTTTCTTAAAATCTTATTCCCTAAGTTTTCTGCATCTGCTTTAGATAGTTCTCCCTTTTTAACTAACAGAAATTCATCTCCCCCTAGTCTTCCCACTTCAATATCTTCTTCTAAGTTTTGCAAGGTAAATGCAGCTTGGCATAACACTTCATCTCCACTATTATGTCCTAACGAATCATTTAAAGACTTAAAGTTATCTAAATCTATAAAGAATATGCTAAACACTTTCCCATCTTCCTTAAGCTGTGCCATGTAATTGTATAAACTATATCTATTCTGAAGACCAGTTAATACATCATAGTCTCCTAAATATCTCATTTCATCTTCATTTCTTCTATTTTCAGTTATATCTGTAAGTAACATAGCAAAATGATGGTTCTCAATTGGATATACAGCTATTGATGCCCAATTGTTATTTCCTAGTGCAATACAATTTTTGCTTAATGTCTCTCCATCTCTTTTACCTGATGATAATATGTCCCTTATAAATTCTTCATCATTAATTTTATCAAAGAAAATTTCTTTAAAGGTCATTCTATATAGATTCTTTTTAGGAATATTTAAAATTTTTGACATAGATGCATTCACATCAAGGAGATTTGCATCAACAACATTTCCTTCTTCATCCATAATCTCTCCAAAATAGGCATATCCATTATCTAAGCCCTCTAAAAGCTTAATACTTTTTTCTTCATTCTCCATAAACAAATTATTTGACGTCTCTAAAGCATCAAACATTTCATTTATATCACTAGTTAGTTTACTAATTTCATCACTACTATTATCTAAATCAAGTCTCTCTTTCAAATCTTTATTTTCTTTTATCCTGTTTATTCCTTCGCTTATTCTCTCCACTCTTTTTATAACTATGTTCTTCATTAAAACTATTAAAATAATGTTAATAATAAGATTAATAGATATGAACATAACAGATAAAATAATAATATTATTTTTTTGACTCTCTTTTACTACCAATGGCTCTGAAACTTTAATATAATAATTCTCTCCATCTACACACTCTATTTTATAGTAAGCACTTACATCACTTTCATTTGTTACTAATTTAATGTTTTCTCCACTATCTAGTTTAGAGTCCTCCACCTCACCAGTAGTAGCTATATCTTTTAATAATGAAACATTTTTATTCATATCTTTAGAAACATTTTCTATAAATCCATCATCAAAACTATCTATAATCACCACATAATCAGATGAGTTGTACTTTTTATTGTGTGAAAAAATATATAACCCTTCTTTTCCTGTTATATATCCCTTTTTAATATCCTTTTTTTCTTTTATTATTGTTTTTATTTTATTTAGTAAACTCGAGTACTCATTTTTACTTCTATCACTTACATCCTTAGATTCAAATTTCTCTTTTTCATTAAGATTTGAATCTAACACAACTTTAAAATCAATATTGTCATTTTTAAATTTATTTATAATCCCTAATTCCTCTAAAGCATTAGTTTCATTTAATTTCTCATTATATGTATCAGCTAGCGATAACAAGCTTGTATAATCATTTCCTTTTCCTATTACCTTTGATACTTCTCCATTCACTCTATTTATACATCCGGATGCTATTCCACTTATTCTAGTCACTTCACCGCTATATAAATACTTTGATACAAAGCCCATAGATATCATATATAAAGTTACTGTAACTAAAGATATAGTCATAAATAATATGACAATTTTTTTTGATAACTTCATATCCTACTCTCCCCTATACGTTTTATTATTAATTTTTAACATTTGTGCCTTATTTACAATTATATCTTATTGTAAAAAAAAGATAAATATATATTATTTAGTAAGAAAAAGCATATTGATATGTATCCAAAAAAAGAGGAGATATTGCTATCTCCTCTTTTTACCCATTATTCTACTGGCATAGTAGTTATATTCGTAAATCCATTTACTATTATATATTTACTTGCACCTACATTTATATACTTTATTTCCACCTTATCTCCAACTTTAGTTAAAGCTATCTCTCTTGAAGTTTCTGTTGATACTGAATAAATTTTATCACTATCTTTTAACTTAATATCATAGATACTAGATCCATCTTTAACTACAAGACCAATTCTCTCAACTTCGCCTTGAATAACTTCTTCTTTGTTAGAACCCTCTAGTGAAATATTTGTATTTGTTAATCCCTCTAAATATTTATTTAATGTAGATTGAAGATTATCACCAACTCCTACTGTATTGTAGTTCTTAACATTAACCATTGCATATTGCTTAACTAATCCATTAGAATCTTTTAATGTTGTAAAGTAAGTTGGTTCCCCTTGAATATTAATTAAATATGGGAATGTAGCTTTATATCCATATTGTTGAACCTTACCTTCTGCAGATCTAATAGCAGCTTCTTCAGTTGCTCCAGCTGTCTTATACATTGTAGTTTTACCAGTTCTTGTATTTGTTAATGTAAATCCAACTAATCCTTCATCGTTACCCACAGATGTTATTCCTGTATAATAGAAACATTCATCTTTATTAAATATTAAGTTCATTCCTGTAGTTGTTTTTAACTTATCTTTATCATTAAAGTTAAATACACCATGAACTAATTCTCCCCACTTATTAATATAGTTATTAATAAATTTTGAAGGTTGAATTCTATCTATCCATTTAGGCATATTATCTATATCATATATTTCAGATTCTCCTGTTTGAGCATCAATAACTAATGCCCCAATAGCCTTTGCTTCTGTAATACCAATAGCATTGTCATATCTAGTAACAACCCAGTATGGTCTTCCATTATCATCTAATTCAAAAGTAAAGTCCGTATGAGCTGATTTCATATCTCTTAAAAAAGCTGCTCTATGAAGATCACTTAAAAGATATGATGATTCTAAATATTTAATTTTTAAAGGCTTTCCATCTAATTCTGTAACCAATTGAACATCATTTTGATTAGTTGCACTTACTTTTATATAACCACTTGTACCTTCTCTATTAGTAAGCCACTTAATTAGTGAAGAATGCTCAAGTGGAGCTACATAGTAAAGTTGTCCACCAATACTTTGTAAATGTAATTCTCCAATTGTCACCTGACTTCCAAGAGAAGGAATTTCTCCAAGTTTTTTATCTGCAAGCTTTGCAGCAAGTTGTGTATCTATTGTTGGTAACTGCTTCAAATCAATATGTTCAATTTCATTAGAAAATTCAATTTCATCAACAGTTCCTACTAAATCTCTATGTGCCTTATAATTTAATATAGGGCTACATAGGAATAAAACTACTCCGTATAATATTGCTACTACTATCCCAATTATAGGTAACTTTTTCATAGAATGAGTTAATCCATATAATACTGAAACTACTACGAAAGGTGCAACTATATAAAATGCACTTAAAGATACATCCAATATTAAATCAGATGCTAAAAACTTTGATATAGCAATTGCTATATAAGCTAATGCTAACCACTTTAAAAAGCCTACAAAGGACCCCTTCTTTTTAGGACCTCCACCATTATTAAATCCTTTAAATTGTTTCCCAAAATGAGAAAAAATTTGTCCAAAAATATCTCCGTTAAAATCTTTAAAATTACCTTGTTCCATCATTGCCTCCATAATTTACACTATTACTATCTTTTGTTGTGATAATTATAGCATAATAAGTTATGTAATACCACATATTTTATAATTTTTTTTTTATTTCATAAGCTCTATCTCTATCATTTATGACTCTAATAATTATCTCTGCAATCATAAATAGAATTATATTATACTACAAAATACATATGGTATAATTTTACTTAAGGAATTTTTAAGGGGGGCTTTTAAATGATTGAAACAATACATAATAAAAAGGAAGAAAATAAACTATCTAGAGATGATGTAATATATGGAGTAAAAATGGCTATCCCTATATGTATCGGGTATATACCTCTTGGAATAGCTTCAGGAATTCTATCTCAAAAAGCAGGATTGTCTCCAATAGAAATTGGATTCCTTTCTTTATTCGTATTTGCAGGAAGTGGACAATTTATAACATCATCAATGCTTATAGCTCATTCTTCAATGTTTTCTATAATACTTACAACTTTTATAGTTAACTTAAGACATATATTAATGAGCTCAACTCTCTCTCAATACTTTAGTAAATGTAACAAAAAGTTTTTATTATTTTTTTCTCATGAAATAACAGATGAAACTTTTGCTATTAATTTAATAAAATTTAAAGAAGGTAGATGGAATACACGTAGAGCCACTATACTTAATATAGTTTCTCATTCTACATGGATATTATCTAATATATTGGGTGGGGTTACAGGTTCAATATTCAATTTTAATGATACCATAATTAACTTTGTTCTAACCTCTATGTTTATATGTCTTTTGTGTCTTCAACTTAAGGGAGGAATATACATTTTATGTGCTGTTATTTCTGGATTTACAGCTGTTAATCTTTCTTTGATTATGAACAACAATTTATATGTAATTATAGCTACCTTGCTATCAGCAACCCTTTGTTACTTTGTAGAAAAATTCATTAAAATCAGAAAGGGTGTTTAAGATGGAAGTTAATACAATTAATGTTATCTTACTTATACTAGGAATATCTGTATTTACCTATATTCCACGTAGTTTACCTATGGTATATCTTTCAGGAAAAGAACTTCCAAATTGGCTTATCGAATGGATGAAGTTTATTCCTGCAGGAATTTTTGCTGCTTTAATATGCCCAGGAATTTTCACTGATAATGGTAGTTTAAACTTAAGCTTTTCTAACATAGAACTTATGGCATCTATTATTGTTTTATTAATTTCACTTAAGAAAAAGTCTTTAGGACTTTCAATTGTAGTAGGAGTCATTACAATAACTATTCTAATGACAATAATATAAAAGGAGCTCAAAAGAGCTCCTTTTAATTAAAATCTTCTATTCTTATCATATTATTAATTTCTTTTACAGCATCAATATCTTTAACTTCATTAATTGCACCTTGTAACTGTTTTTCCTCAGTATAATGAGTTACTAAAACTAATCCTACTTCTTCTTCATTTTTAATTCTTCCTCTTTGAATTACAGAACGTAAACTTACTCCATGCCTACCAAATATGGCTGTAATTTCACCAAGTACACCTGGTCTGTCTGTTACTGTTGTTCTAATGTAATACCTACTAGTTATATCATTAATTCCCCCAATTTCTTTATGCCATAAGTTATTTTTTTCTACTGGAAGTCTATTTTCAGTATCCACATCACTTCTTAAAATTGATACTATATCTGCTACAACAGCACTTCCTGTAGGTAAATCTCCAGCACCTCTTCCATAGAACATTAAATCATCTACTGCATTTCCTTTAATAAACACTGCATTAAAGGAATCATGTACATTTGCTAAAGGATGAGTAGCTGGTATCATTGTTGGATGTACCCTTAACTGAAGTTTTCCATCTGTTTCTTTTGCTATGGCTAATAACTTAATTACCAATCCAAAATCCTTAGCATATCTAATATCCTTTGAAGTTATTTTAGTAATTCCTTCTCTATAAACATCATCTATCTTAACTTTAGTTCCAAAAGCTAAAGAAGATAAAATTGCAAGCTTATATTGGGCATCAAAACCTTCAATATCAGATGTAGGATCTGCTTCTGCATATCCCTTTTCTTGTGCTTCTTTTAATACATTCTCAAAGTCACTACCTTCAAGTTCCATCTTACTTAAAATGAAGTTTGTTGTACCATTAATTATTCCATATAGTTTTTCAATCTTATTTGCTGTTAAACTTTCATTTATAGCTTGAATTATAGGTATACCACCTGCTACACTTGCTTCATAATTAAGCATAACCTCTTCTTCATCTGCTTTTTTAAATAATTCATCACCATATGTAGCTAAAAGCATTTTATTAGCTGTAACTATATGCTTCTTTTTATTTAATGACTTTAAGATATACTCCCTAGCTGGCTCTATGCCTCCCATTACTTCAACTATTATCTTAATAGAATCATCATTTAAAATTTCATCAAAGTTAGTTGTTATTAACTCTTCTGGGACCTTAACTGCTCTAGCTTTACTAGGATCTCTTACAAGGATTTTTGCAACTTCAACTTGGCATCCTGAACGCTTCATGATTTCTTCACCATTCATTTGTAGAATATTCCATACCCCACGCCCAACATTACCTAAGCCAAGCAATGCTATTTTTACTTTTTTCAATTGGATTCCCCCTTTTTAATGTATTTTTAATCCCCAATTTTACATGTTTAAATCCATTATATTATTAATCTGGTAAAAATTCCATACCTTATGGTGTTTTATTAGGGCTTATTATATCATATAAAATAAATGCTCCTAAGAAATAAAACATTCCTACAAACCCTACCGGGGTTATTATTAAGAATAATGCAATTATTATTACTAATGGATTTAACCCTAAGAATGTAGACATTAATTGTTGCTGTAAGAACTGTCTTATTACAACACATCCAATATACCCTAAAATAATAATTAGTATTCCCTTATAGTTTTGCCCTAACAAAGCTGTTATTCCAACAATTCCATAAACCAAACCTGCACCAAATATAGGAAGTGCATCTAATACTCCTGTAATAATTGCTATTACTACTGCATACTTTATTCCTGCAAATTTGTATATTACAGATGTGTAAATTATTACTGCTATCATAATAAGTGCAAAGGCCTTCAGATAACCACCAAATATTTCATTTTTCTTTTTTCTTAAACTTCTAATTAACTCAATTCCCTTTTCAGAAAAGGCCCCTTTTAACTTTACTTGTATTACATCTATATCTTTAGTAAAGAAGAAAGTTGCTATAATCGTTATTATCACCATTACAAATGCAGCTGGAATTGATACTAATATATTTAATAAGTTTTGAACAAATGTAGCTGCAAGTGATGTCCCAATAGATATTAGTTTAGGTATTAACTCATTTATCTTTTCTAAAATTCCTGAATCTATGTCATTAGCATTCTTTAAAAGATTATTTATTTCTAAAGAAACTGTACTCATTATATTATTTAATGTATTTTTATCTGTTATGTATGTATAAAAGTTATTTAATTGCTCAGCTATTTTAAACCCTATTATAAATAGTAAAAAAGCTGCTACTGCAACAATGGTTATTGTTAAAACCATTGAAACAAATCCATCTGTAAGCTTAAACTTTTTTAATCTTTTATTTATGCATAGAATTCTATTTTTTATTGGTCTTAAACTCATTGCAATAAGAAGTGCTATTACAAATGGAATTGCATATTTTAATCCCATTGCAAGCAGTATAAAAAGCACAGTGTATATTAGTAGAAACTTAGATATTCTTTTGCAACTATTTATTAACTCTGGTGAAAAGTACTGAGTAACGCTATCCAAAAAGTTCTTCATTTTCCTTTCCTTTCTTATGTTCTTCTTTATTTTATAAAGCATTATAGTTTAATTTTTCTAAATTTACAATAGCATTATATTAAAGTTGGAATTTTTATAGATATTTCAAATAAATTTAATAAGGTAGATAAGAAATTTTTAGGAGTTGTATTATGTTTGATAGTCAATCAATGATTTCATTATTATTATCATTACTAGCAGGATTATCTACTGTTATAGGTGCATTTATAGTTTTCTTTTCAAAATCTTCAAATAAGAAGCTAATCACCTTTGCTCTTGCTTTTTCTGCTGGGGTTATGATAACAATATCTTTTACAGATTTATATCCTTCGGCTCAGGAAACCTTAGTTAAGCAGGAAGGGCACTTAATGGGAGTACTGTTATCCTTATTATTTATGATTATAGGAGTTCTTATAGCATTCTTAATAGACCACTTCATTCCTGAAGGAGATAAAAAAGGTGGTGACCTTTATAGAGTAGGCTTTGTTTCTATGATTGCAATTATGCTACATAATTTCCCTGAAGGTATCGCAACCTTTGTATCAGGTTATCAAAGCACTACTTTGGGTATCTACATTGCAATGGCAATAGCCCTTCATAATATTCCTGAAGGAATTTCTATTGCTATGCCAATATATTATTCTACAAATAGTAAAAGTAAAGCTTTTAAGTATACCTTTATTTCAGGAATTGCTGAACCTGTAGGTGCTTTTTTAGCCTTCTTATTCTTAAAACCATTTATTAATGAAATAATTTTAGCTGTTATATTTGCACTAGTTGCTGGAATTATGCTTTATATAGCATTCCAAGAACTTATTCCAGAGGCCAGAGCCTATGGCTATAATAAACTATATATTTTTTCATTAATATTAGGAATTTGTATTATACCAATAAGTCATATATTCCTTACATGATGATACTTTAGGCTGTATAAAATATCCTATAAATCTTTTTAAGTTAATTGTTGTTACTTTTTATACGGCCTTTAGATTTTTTATTTCATTTTCTTTTATATAAGAGTCATAAATATTCAATGAATATATAAGATCCAGAGATGATATTTCAAAAGTTATTACAAAAATATTTACTAAATATAAGTAATGTACTAAATACTTTGTTGCTACACCTCTATAACCTTTCAAAAAGTTTTTAAAGGTTTTATTATAGTTTTTCAATACTTCTGATAGCTCTATATTTATCCTACTTTTATCACTTCCATTATGCTTCTTAGCTATTACATCTAGGTACCTATCTAAATATGCATTAATATAGGCATCCTTATCAATTTTCTCATAAAATAATTTATTAAAATTTTCAATGTTCCATATACCAATAGATATTGGCCTAGATATTATATTGTCTCCTGAATCCATTGCTATAACATTCCAAACATTTTTCCTTTCCTTATTCCTTATTTGCCTTTTACCTTTAAAATTCTCTTTAATTAATATCTTTGATATATGTATATTATTTTCTAATTTTTCAGCTTCTTTAACTTTTGCTAATGAAAATAATATTTTATGTCTCCAATAAAATGCTGTTGGCAAACTTATCCCAAGCTCTTTAGAGCACTCATCTAGCGTTTTTCTTTTCAACATGAGTTCAATATATTTTATCCAAGTTTCTGAATTTTTCTTAGAATAATAAAAGGATGTGTTTGTTTTATTAGAAAAAGTTTTCCCACATTCTTTACATCTATATCTCTGTACATTTTTATAGTATCCAAACTTTATTATATTTTCAGACCTACAATGTGGACATTCTGTAATCCTTATACTTCGATATAAATCTATATCAAAAATTTTATTTAAGTGGATCTCTAAATTTCTTAAGTTTAAATCATATTTTATCATTCTATATCACCCACTCTAATTCTTGACAACTTTTACAATTTATAACCTTAACAACATTTATCTTTAAAAGAAGTTCATAGCTAAATTTTATGTATAAACTCCAAATACTTTAGAATAAATAAATCCTCTCAGGGGAAAATAATTTCGTATCAATCAACATAAGGAGGATTTTTTAAATGACTCAAAAAGAATTACTTTATCTTGAAGATTTACTGGGTGCCGAAGACCAAGCTAATAAAATATGTTCTGATTTTGCCCAAAAAGCTCAAGATCAACAATTTAAAGATCACTTTACCGCATTAGCTGCTTACCATAAGCAAAATATAGCAAAATTATATGCAATGCTAAAATAGGAGGTGTCATTAATGAATGGGTTAACTGATAAAGAGCTTATTACTGAAGTTCTTACAACAGAAAAAAACTTAGCTAATCTATACAATACAGCTGTAGAAGAATCATCTACAGAACCATTACATACAGATTTAAATAGCCAATTAAATCAAGCATTAACAAAACAAAATGAAACTTTTAAATTAATGCAACAAAAAGGCTTATATCAATTAGAACAAGTTCAACAACCTGCAATTGATAAGGTTAAGAATAAATTTGCTCAAGCTGCAGGACAATAATAGTATTAACCTCTAAATTATTACTTTTACCAAAAAAGAGGTATGCATCATCCTCTCGCATACCTCTTTTTTCTTATATTCTAACCAATATTTCATTAATTTCTTCACTAATTTTAAGTCTTTCATCATAAATCCATTGAACATCAAACTCTAAGTTAAATCCCTTACAGAAAGAATAATACATATTTATTTTCTGATAATAAATCTCTAGCTCATCTAATGTTCCACCTAAAATAGTTGGTCTCGATATAACATCATTTTCAGCTACAAATAATTCATCAACGTAAAATAAGAATTGTTCCATCAGTTCATCTGAGGTTACATCAAAAGGTACCTTTAAAAGACTCCACTCTATTGTTTCCCTAAGTCTATATTTCTTAAGTCTATCTAAAACAATAATATAATCACTAATATCCATTTTTCTATAATAAGGTAGAGCCTCTTTTCTTGTACTCCATAATGCTAACTTTTCAATTAAAGGTAATGTCTTTATTCTTAAAATTGCATCTGAAGGACCTATTACTGCTTCAGTAATAATTTTGTCTTCCCTAATAAGTTTATCCTTAATAACTTCAGCATTATTACCAACTGAAACCACATAACCAACATCATAAATGCCCTGACGTCCTGCCCTACCTGCTATCTGCTTAACTTCTTGGGATGTTAAAAATCTAACTTCTTCTCCATCAAACTTTTTAACAGATAAAAATATTATTCTTCTAATTGGAAGATTAACTCCCATTCCTATAGCATCTGTTGTAATTAATATCTTTGTTTCCTTATTTACAAATTGCTCGTACTGCTTCCTTCTAACCTCAGGTGGTAAATCGCCATATATTAAACTAGCCTTTATTCCCTTTGATGAATATTCTTCAGCTAATTCTAAAACTCTCTTTTTTGAAAATACTACAATGGCATCTCCCTCTTCTACTTCATTATAATTAAAAGCCTTATCTTGAACCTCAAGAGGTATTCTTCTTTTATACTCTATAATTTCATATGGATCTCCACAATCATTTATGATCTCTTCTAAAATTTCTCTAGAGTTTGATGCTCCACACACATGAATCTCCTTAGCTCTTACACCAAGAAGTGCCCTACTCCATGCTGCTCCTCTTTGAGAATCATCAATCATTTGGATTTCATCAATTACTGCCACATCATATTGTCTTTTTAAATCAAGCTTTTCAATAGTACAAGACACATGAGTAGCCCCCTCTGTTATTAACTCTTCCTCTCCTGTTTGAAGGTCGCATAACACTCCCTCATTATTTAGCCTTTCATAATTCTCAAGAGCAAGAATTCTAAGAGGTGATAAATATACACCTTTATCACATTCCTTAAGCCTTTGAATGGCATTATAAGTTTTACCTGTATTAGTGTCCCCAAGATGAATTACAAATTTTCTTCTCATGCCACGTGCTTCTCTATATTCATCCTTAGGATTCCTAGGGAAGTTTTCTTCAAATTCTTCTGAAACCATCTTTGGAATATGCTGTTTAGTTAAAACAGTCATTATACCTGAGTTCAAAAGACTATTATAGTTTCCTCTCACAACTTGATAATAATCAAAATCACAATTGTTTTTCTTATTATAGTTTTCTAGTATTTTTTTAGCTATGTATTCTAATAATTCTTCATATCTTTCTAATAAATCCTTATACTCTTTAAACCCTTCATTCTTCATTCCCATAAGAAGAAGTATTTTCTTTCTAACTGTAGATTCATGTTCCATTAATGCTCCACCCTTTGAATGATGAGCTATTTCTTCTATTTGATTAATTTGACTTTTTAGCTTTTTAAATTCTCTTTGAGATGCATTCTTCTTCATGCCTTGCCTCCTACTTTTTAACCTATTACATAATTATACAATACTTCCTCTACTATTTTAATTTATATCCTATATATTTATATTTTTAAAGCCTAATACCTACCTTTTTATTTTTCTCCCTAATATGTTTACCAAAAAAATACCGCATATTCGTTGAATAATACGGTATTTTAATAGTTAATTTTATTTTTAATTTACTCTAATATTATCTCTTCTTTTCCCATACTTTATAACTCCACCCAAAGCAGCTAGTAATGAAAGTAAAGTATATAACACTGAACTTGAATCACCTGTTTTAGGTAAGTTATTATTAGAATTATTTCCAAAACTATTATCTTGACTGCCATTTGGTTTATTATTTTCTTGGCTACCACCTGGCTTATTACTCTCTTCATCATTAGAAGGCTTATCTTCTATTATCTTAAGATTATCTATTGCATTTTGTAATGTTTTTACAGTATCTAAAACTATATTATAGTTTATATTTTTATCTATTAATATAGCTTTAGCTTTATATACAACTTCCTCTAAAGCATTGAAACTTTCATAAGTATATTTATCTTTATTCAAGGATTCTGCTTTTTCCACTAATGATTTTAATTCTTCTAAGCTTTTATTTATTAAGTCTGATTTCTCCATTCCAGCAAATCTTTCTGTAAAGTTAATATTAAGCTCACTATAATTTCCATCACCAGTTAAATAATTTACATCAAAGAAAGTTCTTTCATCTTCACTTAAAGTTGCTGCGTATGGCGAAAAAGTTGAAAGATAAATCTTATTTGTATTTTCATCAAACTCTGCAAATTTAAATAAAGCATTTCCACCATTATATGCAAATTGATAATCAGCTAATACATTAAATACTTCATTACCAAAGTCATTAATTAAAATTTCATCCCCTGACCCATGACTATGTCCACCAATCATCATAAATACCTGATTGTACTTCTTTACTACATTCCAAACTTCTTTTCCTTTTTCACTTAACTTAATATCACTAGGCGCAGTATCTGAACAGTTTTGTAAATCATGGCTTGTAACAATGGTAGGTATATTAGTATTTGATAAAACCTCTTCAACCCATGATAAATCAGTATCAAAACTATGATAATCAATGGACAAAGTCATATATTTATAAGAGCCACCATCATTCACCATATAACTACTACGTCCTGAAGGGGATGTTCTAACAACATAATCTTTAGTTAACTTACCATATTCACTGTCCCCACCAAAATACTTATCAAAATATTCTGGCCAATCATGATTACCTGGTTGCATAAGTAAATTAATACCAGCTGATGGTAACTTATTAAATAATAGAGCATTATTCCATTGCTCTTCATTATTACCATTTTCAACTATATCACCCAAATTAGCTACAGATATAATATTAGCTTTATTTTTATTTTCGATTATCCAATCCATTGCAGTATCCATAACATTCTTTCTAAATTTAATAGTATTTTGAGTGTCTGGTAAAAATACCATATTATAATTACTTTCACCATTTAAAGAGAACTCATCATTATTTCCATACTCACCAACATACTCTTCTGGATTAGTAACTAGCCACTGTGATTTATCTAAAGCCCCCTCAGATATTCTAATTTCTTGATAATTCCCCCTAGCAAACTTATCTAAAAGTTGATTTTCCTCTTTCCACCAACTAGATCCAACTCTAAAACGCCCGTCATTAGGATCTGCATATAAACCAACCATATCACCACTAACATAATCTCTAAATGCTTCTGCTCCATTTACAAAAGTACGAATAGTTTTATTATCATTAACTATTGCAATATGGTACCAAACGCCACCCTTGTCCATAGATACAGACCATGATGCTGAATCCATTTTATGACTGTCATCTTTATTCGCTGATAAAAATTGAATTTCCTTACAGTTAGAAACTGCAACATTCATGGTTCCAAGTTCAGGCTCATCCATACTTTTAGAATCACCTTGTCTAGATAAAAGAGACATCCAACTATCTGAAACTGTCCAATCACTAGGTAACTTATAAACCAATTCTATTGTATACCCATTTTCAAACTCTTCTTTATTGATAGGTGCATTATCTACAGTAATAAAGTCTGCACCAATTTTATTAACACTATCTCCATTAATAACTACGCTTCCTTTAGCACTTTCATACATCTTATCATCAGAAAAACTTATGTATTTACTATAATCATCTACATTACCATAGGTGTTTATTCTTAAGTTATTTCCATTTCCACTTACATCTTTTAAAACTAAATTATTATCGGCAATACTTCCACTTTCAATATTACTTGAATCAAATTTCCACTCTGCAATTACATTTACTCTTTCCTTTACATAAGCAGAAACAACACTTGTGCCAGATACTACATTTGTTATTGTAATTCCGGCAAGAAGTAGAGTACTTAAAACTCTTTTTTTAACATTTTTCATCTCATTCTCCTCCTCACAATATATAGTGATTTTCTTTTGGAATCAATTAACATTCTACATTATTTTGTATCTATTGGTGTTAATGACCAGTTAGATTATTGTTAAATAATAACTAAAAATATAACTACAAAACCTAATAGGAAAGCTTAATGAAATCTCTATATTGAATAATATCAATTAAAAACAGGCTCTTAACTTATTTATTTTAATTACTCTATAAATAGTTTGTTTTAAAAAGAAAAATAAATTTCAACTACCAATAACCATATTACTAGTATTAACATAGATTAATCTTAGAATGATTATATAGGAGGTGTGGATTGTCCACTTTCAGAATTATCTCCTTTGATGGTGGTGGTATAAAAGGAGCTTTATCTACTAGAATACTGAAAAGACTTTACTTGGATAATCCTAATCTTTTAAAAAAAACAAATCTTTTTGCAGGAACATCTACTGGAGCCTTAATAGCCCTATCCTTAGCCTATGGATTTAACGGCAAGGAAATAGATGATATATATTGCTACAAGAATATAAAAAACATATTTTCTCCAAAAAGATTTAACTTGCTTCATCCAAGATATAAGGATAAAAGCTTGAAAAACTTCATAGAATCCACCATATCAAAAGAAGCTACTTTAAATGACCTCCAAAAATATGTATTTATTCCTGCCTTTCATTTAAAAGGAGTAAATCAAGATCACTGGCAGGGAGTATTCTTTAATAATTTAACAAAAAATATTACTTCAAATGAAAGGTTAGTAGATGTAGCTCTAGCTAGTTCAGCGGCTCCAACTTACTTTCCTTCTCATAAAAATTATATAGATGGAGGTGTTTTAACTAATTCACCTGCTATTGCATCTTTAATAACTGTACTACACAACATGAAAGGAAAATATACCCTAGATGATTTTAAGGTATTATCAATTGGAACTGGAATAACTCCTAAAAAAATCAGTTCTAACACAAAAAATTGGGGAGTTCTTCAATGGGCAATAAAACCTTTTTCAAAGGTTAAACTACCTTTAATTTCAGTTCTACTAAATGATGATGCTGCATTGGAGGATTTATATTGTAGTGAATTGCTTGGAGATAACTATCTTAGAATAAACCCAATTTTGCTAGAAGATATAGAGATAGATGACTATACTAAAGTACCTTTATTAAAACTAACAGCTGATAACTATAACTATGAGAAGGCTAATAAATTTATAAGAGAACAATTTCTAGAATGAGGGGGAGAAATGTTTGGTTATATCACACCTTTAATGAGTGAACTTAAATTGAAAGACTACGAAAAGTTTAGAAGTTATTATTGTGGCATGTGCTATTCTATAAAAAATAAATTTGGAAACATACCCAGACTTGGGTTAAACTATGACGCTACATTTTTTGCAGTATTAATTGATGGACTAAATTCTGAATATACAAAATCCTTCAAAACAAAATGTCTTAAACATCCATTAGAAAACAGAGAATGTATTGAAACAAATAGTGCTTTAGACTATGCCACAGATTTAAATATGGCTTTAATATACTACAAACTTCTAGATGACTATTTAGATAATAATAGCTTAAAAAGTCTAGCATTAGTAAAATCACTTACTCCTTATTACAAAAAACTATCTAATAATAATTTAGATACTATCATTAAAGATAATCTAAATAAGCTTCACTCCTTAGAGCATAGTGGAAATTTTAGTTCTCTTGATGAAATTTGTCATCCCTTTAGTCATATAGTTGGGGAGGTGCTTAAGGAATGTCCTTTTAAGCTAAAAGATGATGGAAAGGAGGCAAGAAATAACTTATATCTATTTGGCTATTACTTTGGAAAATGGATATATTTAATTGATGCTTTTGACGATTTAAAAGAAGATATGGAAGGAGGTAAGTTTAATCCTATTTCTAAAGTTTACAATAAAAAGAAGCATTCTTATGAAGAACTCTTAGATATAGTTAGTGAAAAGGTAGATTTAATATTAATGACATTAGCTTCTAGCTGTAGTGAAAAACTAAAGGACTTACCTTTAATTAAAAATAAGGAAATAATCGAAAACGTCATTAATTTAGGATTAATGGATAAATATAATCATATTTTATTAAAGCTATGAGTATATTTATATCAAAGCAATAGAATGCAAGGAGTATATAAATTTATGGATCCTTATAAAGTACTTGGTGTATTACCTCACTCTTCTGAGGGTGAAGTAAATCAAGCTTATCAAAAAATAGTACAAACTTATAATACTGATGACCTTCAAGACGATTCCATTAAAACATTCTATACTGAAAAGCTTAATGAAGCAAATGAAGCTTATAGAATAATCTCTCATAACATCGCCTGCGAAGAAGTACGTGAAATGATAGAAGATGATGACTTCGTTGCTGCTGAAGCAAGACTTAATTTAGTTTCTGATATCTCATCTGCAGAATGGAATTACTTAAAAGGTGTATTGTTACTTAAGAAAGGATGGGTTGAATCTGGTGTTAACCATATAAAAAAGGCTGCAACTCTTAATCCTTATAATAACGAATATGTTTCTGCTATGAATACACTTAATCAAAAAGTTAGTTCATATAAACAAAACTTTTCAAATGCTAAAGCCGGTGGCGGTGGAGGCGGAAATCTTTGTGGTGGTAACAACAACTCTGGTGGAGGCAAAGGCGGACTATGCTAAAAGGTGGAAGGATAAACCTTCCACTTTTTATTTTTCTTCCTTATAAATATCCTCTACTAAATTATTTAAATTTGGATGATTTTGAATTTCCTCTTCTATAATTCTATCTAAAACATTGTTTTTCTGTATTAAGCTTCTTAGTGAAGATGATACAATAACACTTTCCTCTAGTTCTTCCTTGGCTTGAACTATTATTTCTTCCTTAGAACTATCCTTTTTTTGCTCCTTTAAAGCTTCTTTAAAACTCTTATTTTTTCCTTCATCTCTATATCCATCATCCCTTATCTTTGACGGTCTTTTTCCTCCATATACCTTTTTTACCTCATACTTATTTACAATCTTATTAATATCAGTAGTTCTCCACATAATAGGCTTCCCCCCTTCCTATTCTTATTTATATTATCGTCCTTGCTTGTTATATATTTACAATTCAAAAAAAGAAGACTTTAAAAAGTCTTCTTAAATTAAAGTATTTATTTTATTTAAATCTTCTTTTGTATCTATATCTAAAACTTCAAGCTCATTTTTAATTTCATATTCTAAAACATTATCTAAATCATTTAATATTATACTTTTTCCTCCCATATCCCCATTAAGTTCTAAAAGTTCTTTAAAATATTTCTTTGGAAAAATATTAGGATTCCTTAGTTTGCCACAATACTTAGAACTTATTATTCTATCAGGATTTTCTTTAAATATTTCTATTAAATCCTTCATAGTTTTATATGAAATATATGGTTGATCACATACTAAAAACATTACCCCATCACAATTCCTACACTCTTTTAATCCAAGCTTTATTGAATAAGATATACCTTTGTTTGACATACAATTTCTAATAATTTTAATATCTTTATCCTTTAACATTTCTTTAAGCTCATTATATTGTGTAACTAAAATTATTTCCTTAAAACCAACCTCAAAACTCTTTTCTATGATATGCATTGCTAGGGGCTTTTCATTATAAATCGATAATAATTTATTTCCATTAAATCTACTACTATTTCCAGCAGCTAGAATAATGGCATTAATATTTATACATGAATTTTTTAACATACTACCATTGGTCCTACCTTTGTATATATTAATTCCAATTCTCTGTTATATACCCTTTTCACACATTCAACAAATTTTATTTCATAGCCCTCTTTTGTACAATCTATAGTTTCCACTACACTTTTATCGCTTAATATTACAATTTTATCTCCATATCTCAAAGCCAAATTAATATCATGAACAGTTACAAGGGCTATTAAATTATTATCTTTAATAAATTTATCTATAAATGAGAAAAAATCATGTTGCCTTACATAATCTAAAAATGTATTAGGTTCATCTAAAAGAAGGATTTTACACTCTTGCATAAGTATTCTTCCTAGATAAACCATTCTTCTTTCTCCACCACTTAACTCTCCAATACACTTATTCTTTAAATGACAAATATTTAATTTCTTTAGAATATCATCAACCATCTTATAATGTTCTTCTGAAGGCATGTCAAAAATCCCCAAGTAAGGCGTTATCCCCATTAAAATAACATCTTCTACCCTATAGTTTTGATTTGTGTGTATATATTGAGGTATATATGATATTAATTTTCCTCTTTCCTTATAACTCCATTTTAAAAACTCATTATTATCATATTTTATTTTTCCATTTTTATATTTTACTAATCCAGAAATAGTTTTCAAAAGAGTTGTCTTTCCTGCTCCATTAAGACCTAATAGTATAGTTGTCTCTCCTGGCTTCAACTTGATGTTTATATTTTTTAAAATTTCTTTTTCATCATAATTAACACTTAAATTTTCAATTACTAATTTTTTAGATGTATCTATACTAACCCCTTCTTTCTACATAGTAGATATACTAAAAATGGAGCACCTACTAATGAAGTTAATATGCTTATAGGAATTTCTGTTGTTGATATTGTTCTTGCAATTGTATCTGCTATTATCATCAATATTCCTCCCATTAATAATGTTGTTGGCATTATCTTTGAAATATCATCTTTAGAATAAGACTTAACTATATGTGGTGCTAAAATACCAATCCAACTTACAACCCCTGCAACTGAAACAACAGCTGAAACTAATAATGTTGCTGCTAATATAGCAACTATTCTAATTGCATTTACATTAACGCCTAATAATTTTGCTTGAGTGTCTCCCATGGTTAAAACTTTAAGCTGCCATCTAACTAAAAATAGTACTAATGATGATATTAATGTTAGTATGAATACTATAACTACCTTAGACCATGAACTATTATAAAAATCTCCCATAAGCCAAAAATCAATTGCTGGAAGCTCTTTATATGGATCTGCAAAATACTTAAATATCATTATAAAAGCTGAAGCTATAGCTCCTGTTACTATACCCGAAATAACCAAGGCCAAAACCTTATTGCTTTTCATATTTTTAGAAAGGAGCATTGAAAAAATCACTGCTCCTATTCCAAAAACGAATGACATAACTTGTAATAATATTGTTGATGAAGAAAATAATACTATAGCTACAACTGCACCTAAAGAACATCCTGAAGTAACTCCTAATACATCAGGTGAAATTAATGGATTTTGAAATATACTTTGAAATACCATTCCTGATAATGCTAAGGCTCCACCACCAATTACAACAAGCAGTACTCTAGGAATTCTAATATTCATTAATAAATTAAAATCCTGAGAGCTTGCATCCATATTAAACAAGGTTTTAATAACTTCTTTAGACTCTATATTATATCTCCCTATACTTAATGATACTAATATTAAAATTAAAAGAACTATTCCATGTAATAATATAGACTTCTTTAATTTCATAGGCCAAGTTCCTCTTCACTTACTTCTATATCATAAAATTCTTTATAAAAATCTTTTGCATCCTTTATATAGTCTTCCTTAGAATATAAATCTGGATGTAGATTATTTTCAAGCCATAAAATTCCTAACATAGATGATGGAGTTGGATAATCCCATGCTTCTAAAGTTGATGGGAACACATAAACCTTATTATTCTTTATAGCATTTATTCCTTTAAGTCTTTCATCTTTTAAAATGTCATCTTTTGAATAACTTGCATATCCAACCATATAGATTACATCAGGATTCTTTTTAACTAATTCTTCAACAGAAATAGTTGTCCAATATCCATCTGTAAGCTCTTTTGTAACATTTTCTCCACCGCATACTTCGAACATATAGTTTTGATACATCTTAGATGTACATGTTTTTAAAACACTATCACTACCTGCTAAATATACATTTTGTTTTTCTGTAAGGTTCTTATTTAATTCTTTAACCTTAGATATTGTATCATCATAATAGTTTACAAGCTTATTAGCCTTTTCTTCCTTTCCTACTGCCTTACCAATTAATTTAACTGTTTCTTTAAACTGATCCAATGTCTCAGGTTCTATAGCTATTACTGGAATCTTTAATTCTTCAAACTTAGGTATGAACTCCTTTAATCTAGTAGGAATAATAACTAAATCTGGATTTAAATTAGCACACTCTTCTATATTAATTTCTTTTGAAGTACCTACTGCTGGCAAATCTATTAATTCTTTCGCTACCTTCTTATACATTTCCCTGGTTTTTGCTTTAGCTTCTATTCCAACTAACTTATCCTGTACTCCCAAATTAATTAAAAGAGATGTTGAAATATAATAACTAGAGATTATTTTTTCAGGTGTACCATCTAATTCAACTTCCCTACCTAATTGGTCTACAACTGTTACTTTATTATCTTTAGATTCCACATTATTTGAACCACAGCCAACAACAAATGTGCTCATCAATATTCCTAGAATAAATAGGCTAATAATTTTCTTAAATTTCTTCATAATTTACCTCACCCTTTTAACAATAATTTTATAATGTCTAATATCTTTTTATTGACTTCATTTATTTCATAATTTGTTAAGTTATCTATGTCAAAAACTACAGTATCTTCACGTTTAATTATATCTATTAGAAATTCATTTTCAGCTTTTTGTAATACTCCTAAAACAACCTTTTCACTATCTAATGCCTCCACTATTCTCTTCTTAAATGTATATGCATTAGATTCTAACCTTCCTATTTCATCTAAAAGAATAAGTTTTGTATTACTAAACTCAATACTTTTTTCTAATATAGACACACCTACAACCTCAAAACTTTCAATGATTGGAATGCATTTTTCTTCTCCAATCTTAATGGAAATCGGGCTATTATTACCAACACAATCTACATATCCATTTAAGTAAAACCCTCTAGCTTCATTATTTATGTAATACGGTAAAGTCCTATATCCAGAATAATTTATATCTAACTCATTAAGAATATTATTTATCATGGTACTTTTACCACTTCTCTTTTTACCAGTTAAAAATATATTTTTAGTTTCCATATCTTTTATAAGTCAGCGAAGTAATCTTCGCTGACTATTCCTTTTCTACTTATTGATAACTGCAACAACTTCAATTTCTATTGGTGCATCCATTGGTAGCTTTGCAACTTGGAAACAGCTTCTAGCTGGTGGATTCTCTTCAAAAAATTCTCCATATACTTCATTTACTGAAGCAAAGTCATTTAAATCCTTTAAAAATACAGTAGTCTTAGTAACATTTTCTAGAGCTGATCCACTCTCTTCTAGTATAGCTCTAACATTTTCTATACTTTGCTTTGTTGCTTCTTTAATATCTTTAGGTATTTCCTTAGTTTCAGGATTAATTGGTAATTGACCTGATGTAAATATTAAATCTCCAACCTTAACTCCTTGTGAATATGGTCCAATAGCTGCTGGCGCATTTACTGTATTAATTATTTCTTTATTCATTTTCATTTCCTCCAAATCAATAATTCTATTTTTTTGACTTTTTATAAAAAGTATTTTCTAATGGTAATTTAGTTCTAAATACTCCATCAAATTTATAATAAGCACCTTGAACTGCTGGTGCAGTAGGGATACATGTTATCTCTCCTACCCCTTTAGCACCATAAGATAAATCATTAGTATTTTTTTCTATAACCATAGCCTTTATCTCTGGTACTGCTGTTGCTCTTAATAACCCTAATGTTCCAAATTTTGCAGTAGGCACACTATTTTTTAAAGGATAATCTTCAGTAAGAGCATATCCTAATCCCATAACTACTCCACCCTCAATTTGTCCTTCAACATTCTTTGGGTTTATAGCTTTACCAACATCATGAGCTGCTACAACCTTTTTTAATTTTCCATTTTCATCTAAAACAACAACTTGAGTTGCAAATCCATAAGCAACATGGCTTACTGGATTCTTTTTATCACTTCCCATTTTATCTGTTACTCCTGAGAACTCACCATAGAACTCTTGTCCATTAAGCGCATCTAAAGTTCTTCCATTTAAAGCTTCCTTAACTTTTAAAGCAGTTACTCTAACAGCTTCTCCTGTGAAAGTTGTTTGTCTTGATGCCGTTGTGGTACCTGAATCTGGTGTTCTTCTAGTATCAGGCGCTTCATATACTACCTTATCTGGAGTAATATCTAATGTCTGACATAGTATTTGAGTTAATATTGTTCCTAAACCTTGTCCAATGCAAGCTGCTGAACTTCTTATATGAACCTTTCCATCTTTTATTTCTAAGATACATCTTCCTATATCAGGAAGTCCTACTCCGATACCAGAGTTTTTAAAGGCACAGGCAATACCAACATATTCATTGTTGTCATATACATCTTTTACAGCTAATAAAGTTTCTTTTAAAGCTGTACCAGGATCTGCAATTTGACCATTTGGTAGTTCTTGTCCTGCTTCAATTGCATTCCTCCATCTAAATTCCCAAGGTGATATTCCAACTAACTCTGCTAATTGATTTATATTACATTCAGTAGCAAAAGCTGATTGCGTAACACCAAAACCTCTAAATGCACCACCTGGAGGATTATTAGTATATACTGCAATTCCTTCCACCTCTGAATTCTGATAATTATATGGACCTGCTGCATGAGTACATGCTCTTTGTAATACCGGACCACCAAGAGATGCATAAGCTCCAGTATCAGCAATTATCTTTGCTCTCATTGCTGTAAGCTTGCCCTTTTCATCACAGGCTGTTGTAAACTCCATCTCCATGGCATGCCTCTTTGGATGAACCTTAATACTTTCAGCCCTTGTTAAAGTCATTTTTACAGGTTTTCCAGTTAAGTATGCTAGTAATGCAGCATGATGTTGACAGCTCATATCTTCTTTGCCACCAAATCCTCCACCTACATACTTAGATATTATCCTAACCTTATCCTCACCTAATCCTAATAAGTGAGTTATTTCATGTAAATCATCATAAACACTTTGACTACCTGTATAAACTATTAATTCTTTTTCTGTTGGAACTGCCACTGCAGATTCAGGCTCTAAAAATGCATGTTCTGTAAACGGAACTGAGTAGTGGTTAGTAACAACATACTTAGAATTTTTAAGAGCTTCATCTACATTTCCTCTTTTTAAGACTTCCCTTACTAGAATGTTGCCATCCTTATGAATTTTAGGAGCTCCTTCCTTCATTGCTTCTTCAGGTAATGATAGTGGTTCTAACTCCTCATAATCCACTTTTATTAGGTCTGCTGCCTTCCTTGCAATATCCATTGAAGTTGCAGCAACCAAAGCTATAGCATCACCTACATATCTAGTTTCTTCTCCTACTTCTATAAGCGCTGGCCAATCTTTCTTTAAGTGGCCTCCATATCTCTCTCCAGGTATATCTTTAGAAGTTACTACCTTAACTACTCCTTCTAACTTCTCTGCATCAGAATAATCAATATTTTTAACTAAGGCTCTTGGATATTTACTTCTTAATGCAAATCCATATATCATACCATTAATTTTCATATCATCTACATATTCGCCTTCAGCTAATATCTTATCCTCTGCATCAATTCTTCCCATCTCTTCCCCAACAATACCCTTACAGAATACTGTTGGAACATCTCTATTTTCCCTAAGGATTTCTGCTGCCATAAGTACTGCTTTTTCAATTTTCACATAGCCTGTACATCTACAGATATTTCCCATTAATGCCTTTTTCACTTCATCTAATGTAGGATTTAAAGTTTTAAGAAGTAAAGCTTTTGCACTAATTACCATTCCAGGAATACAAAATCCGCATTGTACTGCACCTGCTTTACTAAAGGCATAAGCAAATACCTTTTTGTCCCTATCACTTAATCCTTCAACAGTTTGTATTTCCTTTCCTTCTATCTTATCTGACTTTAAGATACATGCTTTTGTAGCCTTTTCATCAACTAAAACCATACATGCGCCACAAGCACCTTCCCCACAACCATTTTTTACTGAAGTAAGGTCACATTCCTCTCTTAAATAATTAATAAGAGTTCTTCCCTCTTCAATCTCTACATCTCTACCATTCAGTTTAAATTTCACCATACTTTTGCACCTCATCTCTCAACCTTTTTCTACTTACAAACTGTCCAAAGGCCTTATCAGAAAGTAGCTTTCCATCTTTAACTACTTCTTTTCCTCTTAAAAATACCCTTTCTATTTTTCCTTTTACCTTATATCCCTCATATGGAGTATAATCAACATTTTGAGTTTGATTTTGCCATGTTATTACCTCTTCTTCACTTGGATTTAGAACTAATATATCTCCATCACTACCTTCTGCTATTACTCCCTTATTAGGATATAATCCAAAAATCTTAGATGGATTTTCAGAGGTTATTTCTACTAGTTTATTAATAGAAATTCTCTCTTCTCTTACTCCAAATGAATAAAGTAATATCATACGATGTTCTACTCCTGGTGCTCCGTTTGGTATTTTAGAAAAATCTTTTAATCCTATTTCTTTTTGATTTTTATAATTAAAAGAGCAATGATCTGTGGCAAGAATTTGTATATCCCTATTAGCAATACCTTTCCATAAAGCATTATTATCTTCTTTTGATCTTAATGGAGGAGACATAACATATTTTGCTCCATTAAAATCATCATCAACTTTTCCTTTATAAGCTTCTTTATTTAGTAAAAGATATTGAGGACATGTTTCTATAATTACCTTTGTTCCTGATTTACGTCTTCTAATTATTTCATCTAAAGCTTTTTTAGTACTTAGATGTACTATATATACTGGATAATCAACCTTTTCAGATATATCTAAAATCCTTTTAACAGCAGCTAGCTCAACCTCATCTCCTCTAGAAATCTCATGAAATTTTGGCTCTGTCTTACCTTCTAAAAGAAGATTAGAAACATTTTTAACTATTTCATCTCCATCTTCACAATGAAATGAAAGTATAATACCTAATTCTTTAGCTTTTCTTAATGCTTCTTCTATTTCATAATCCTCTACTTGAAGAGTATCCTTATATGCCATATACATCTTAAAAGAAGGTATTCCTCTTAAAACCATCTCTCCCATTTCCTTAGAAAAATCTTGATTCCATTCTGTTATGCTTAGATGATAACTATAGTCACAATAACATCTTCCATCTGTTAAAGTACTATAATACCTTAAATCATCTAAAAATCTTTGTCCTTTTATATGATTTGCATAATCAATAATTGTTGTAGTACCACCAACTAATGCAGCTTTAGTTCCTGTTTCAAAATTATCTGCAGTTCTTGTTACTCCAACATCTAAATCAAAATGTGTATGAGCATCAATTCCTCCAGGGAGAATATATCTCCCTGAAACATTAATTACTTCATCTCCATCAACTTCTAGATTCTCTCCCATAGCTTTAATTATCCCATTTTCTATTCTTATATCAGCTATATATGAATCTTTCGAAGAAACTATTGTACCACCCTTTAAAACAATACCCATATATTGCACCTTCTTATTTATATTGAATAGTTAATGCTCCTTTTGGACATCTTGTAACACATAATCCACAACCAAAACACTTATCTTCATCAATCTTAAGAACCTCTTCAATAGTAATTGCATCATATACACAACTAACTCTACATTGACCACATTTTATGCACTTATCATTATCTACTACAGGCGGAATAGCTTCTGTCCTGAATGTTCTTTCATTAGCCTTTTTATGTGATAGTCCAATAATTTCTTTTACATCTTTATATCCATGCTCATCTAAGAAAGCATTTAACTCTTTCGCTATTTTTCCATATATTCCAGGTCCCTTTAAAATTGCTTCTGTACAAACTTCAACTGCTGATGCTCCTGCCATTAACATTTCTGCTGCATCTCTTCCGCAGGTCACTCCTCCAACTCCTATTATTGGAATATTAACAACTCTTGATGCATCATATATATTTCTTACTGCTAAAGGTCTAATTGGTGCTCCTGATAACCAGCCATATCCCTTTTGACTTCCCATTATTGGATATCCTGTTTCTAAATCTATTGACATACATGGGCCAAAAGAATTAATCATTACTAACCCATCTGCACCTGCATCCTCTAAAGCCTTTGCAATAGTTTGAATATCAGTATGTGGACTCATTTTCATAAATACAGGACAATCTAATGCCTTTTTAGCAGCCTTCATTGCATCGACTATTGGCTTTACATCAGTTCCAACATAGTGAGTTGATAACTCTACTGCATCTGCATAAGGCTTAACTAATGGTGCTATCTTTTCTATATCTTCTGCTTTATAGCCCATACTTACTATCATTGGAACTCCAGCACTTTTAGCTCTCTTATATTCTTTTTCTATCCATTGTTCCTTTGGAAGCTCTGACCATAATTCAGTATTTAAAAAACCTGAATTAGTTTTTGCCATACAAGGTCTTGGTACTGGTGCTGGATCAACAGATATTGTTTTAGTCACAAGGCCACCTGCTCCTCCTTCTACAGCTTTTACACATAAATCTCCATCTTTAGCACCTGGTCCAGCTGCTGTAAAGATAGGGTTATTAAATTCCATTCCTAATATATTAACATTTAATTTTGCCATTTTTTTCACTCCTCTATTTAAACTTCTTTAGAATAACCTGTTTGTACTAAATATTCTTTCTTCTCTCCTAAGATATTGAATAGTAAATTAAGTAATATTGCACATAGGCTTCCTGTAGTAATTCCACTATGGAAAAGTGTATTTACCCATTCTGGAAAGTTTTGATAAAAAGTTGGGACAACTGTTGGAATCATTGAAAGGCCAATACTTACTGCAACTATCAATGAATTCTTATTTCCATCAAATTCTACAGATTTTAAAGTTTTAATTCCACCTGAAATAACCATTCCAAACATTACAAATCCTGCTCCCCCCAGTACTGGATATGGTATACAAGTAAATAATGCTGCCATTTTAGGGAATAACCCTAATAGAATTAATATTCCTCCAGATATTGCTACTACAAACCTACTTTTCACACCTGTTAAAGCAACTAAACCTATATTCTGTGCAAAGGCTGTATGTGGAAAAGTATTAAATATAGACGCCAACATTGTTGCTAATCCATCAGTCCTTAAACCTCTTGCTAAGTTTTTGTCATCTAAATCTTTACCCACCATCTCATGAATTGCAATTATATTTCCTGTAGCTTCTGTCATTATTACTAATACAACTAAAATAAGAGATATAATTGCTGATGCTTCAAACTTTGGAGTACCAAAGTGAAATGGTAAGTTTAGACTAAACCATCCAGCTTCTTTAAACATTGTAAAATCAGTCATTCCAATTACGGAAGCGATTACAGTACCTAATACAAGACCTAATAGAATTGATAGGTTTCCTAACATTCCTTTTAAAAACTTATTCATTAAAATTATTAGTATTAATGTAACAAGTGCCATAATAATATTTTCTGCACTTGCAAAACTTGGGGATGTGGTATCATTTCCTGCTGCCCATCTTACAGCAACGGGTATAAGGGATAATCCTATAATTGATACCACTGTTCCTGTTACCACTTTTGGAAAGAATCTTAATAACTTTCCAAAAACAGGTGCCATAAAAAATGTAAATATACCTGCTATTAATACTGCTCCAAATATTGTTGTCATAGCAGATAAAGAGTCTCCTTTATAGGAATCTGCTATTGCAACCATAGCACTAACAGTTGCAAAGCTTGTACCTTCTACCATTGGTATCTTAGCTCCAATTTTAGAACCAAGCCCTAAGGTTTGAATTAAGGTAGCAACTCCTGCAATTAGTAAATCTGCATTTATTAAAAAAACAATATCACTTTGTGAAAGCCCTGCTGCATTACCAACTATTATTGGTACTGCTACAGCACCCGCACACATGGCTAATACGTGTTGAAGTGCTAATGCTAAGCTTTTACCTACAGGTAACTTTTCATCAACAGGAGCCACATTCATACTCTCATTATTCATACCCAATTCCTCTTTTCGAATTTAGATTCTATCCCATAGTTTCTTTGATAATTCTCTTGATTTAGAGAATATTTTCTCCTCATCAATGCCCACTAATTCTCTATCCTTCATTAAAACCTTTCCATTTACAATTGTTGTTAATACACATTTCCCGCACATACCAAATACTATATGGCTGTTATAATTATCTTTAGTCATTGGTGTTAATGGATTATATTCAACAATAATTACATCACCATAAGCGCCTTCTTTAATTACTCCCAATGTATTGTTAAAGAATTTATTAGCAATCTTAACATTGTTCTCAAAAATCATTTTTGGTGTTTCCACCCAAGCCACATTAGAATTACACAAGTTATGTTTTTGAATTATATTTTCAACCTTCATTGATTCAAACATATCTGAAGTATATCCGTCTGTACCAAGCCCTACATTAATTCCTCTTTCAATCATATTTAATACAGGTGCACATCCTACAGCATTCCCCATATTAGATTCAGGATTATTAACAATATTTGTGTTAGTAGCTTTTATTAAATCCAACTCTCTAGGATTTAAATGTATACTATGAACTGCTAGAGTCTTGTTTCCTAATATGTCGAAATCCATTAATCTTTCAGCTACTCTTTTTCCGCTTCTTCTTAATGAATCATATACATCATCTATTCCCTCTGCGGTATGTATATGATATCCAGAGTCTATGCCTTCCATTGCTTCAGCACATTTATATAAGCTTTCATCACTTAATGTAAAGGATGCGTGCATTCCAAACATTCCTTTAATCATATCGTCATCTTGGTTGTTTGCATGTTTTATAAAATCTATATTTTCTTTTATACCTTTATTTAAAATTTCTTCACCATCTCTATCAGAAGTTTCATAACACAAACAAGCTCTTATACCTAACTCTTTTGCCACATCTCCTAATTCAAATACGCTTCCCTCTAAGTGCATTGGACTTGCATGATGATCAAAAACTGTAGTAACTCCATACTTAATACTATCTATTAAAGTTGTATATCCACTATATCTTGTATCTTCAATTGTTAACTCTTTATCCAATCTCCACCATAAATTTTCTAATATATCTATAAATCCCTTTGCAGGGGGATTGTTTAGATTCATCCCCCTAGCAAAAGCACTATATATATGATGATGGGTATTGATAATGCCTGGCATTATTACATTTCCTCTTGCATCGATAAACTCTTCTTTGGAATATTTATCTTTTAAATCCTTTGTCTTTCCTACTTCTTTAATAATGTTTCCATCAATGTAGATACATCCATCTTCTAAATAGGAATTATTCTTATCATGGGTTATCAATCTACCATTACCTATTAACATCTCTCTCTACCTACCTTTATTTTGTTACCACCATACCAGCTTTAATTTTGTTGTATACACCTTCTTCTATTACAACTTCACCATTTATGATTACATAATCTATTCCTTCTGGATATTGAGTTGGGTCAACATAAGTTCCCTTATCACATACTTTATCTAAATCAAAGATTACTATATCTGCAAAGTTTCCCTTAGCCAATTCTCCTCTTTCTTTAATTCCAAATGAATCAGCTGCTTTCTTTGACATTTTATAGACAGCCTCTTCTACAGATAAAATATTTTTCTCTCTTACATATCTTCCTAATATTCTTGGGAATGATCCATACGCTCTAGGATGTGGTTTCCCTGCTAACAAACCATCTGTACATACATTTTGTTCTTTTCTACATAGGAATTTTATTACATGTTCTTCTAATCCATAGAAGTCTACCATTCCTACAGCATTTTCTTCCTCGTATAATAAATCAAAAGTTGCATTTAAAGGATCTTTACCTTTGATTTTTCCAATTTCCTCTAAACTCTTACCTATAAGATCTTTATTCTTCTCAGTTTTTACACTTGTTACAAAAATTTGATCTACACCTGCAAAATCTACAAAGTTATCCCAACCTGGTATGCCATGTTCCATATCATAAATCATTTTATCCCTTAGTTCTTTTGATTGTAGTCTGTTCATAAGCTCATCAGTTCCTCCGTCATGAGCCCAAGGTGGTAAAATTACTCCAAGCATTGTACTACCAGCTGCATATGGATATTGATCAAATGATACTCTAATACCTTCTTGTTCAGCCTCTTCTAGTAATTTCTCCATTTCATCAATATACTTCCAGTTGTTCTTTCCACATACCTTGAAGTGTGAAAAATGCACCTTTACTCCAGACTTCTTACCAATTTCTATAACTTCCTTCATAGAATCTACAATTGTATCTGCCTCACTTCTTTGATGTACAACAAAGACACCATCATATTCAGCAACTACCTTACACATTTCTATAAGTTCATTAGTTCTTCCATAGGCGCAAGGGATATATATTAAACCTGTAGACAGTCCAAAGGCTCCTGCTTCCATCTCTCTTCTTGTTATTTCACACATCTTAGAGATTTCTTCATCTGTAGCAGGTCTATTGCCTAACCCCATAGCTTCCATTCTTACATTTCCATGAGGAACTAAATAACACTCATTAAGTCCAACTCCATTATCTTTCATCATCTTTAGATAATTTTCTGTTGTTTCATATTCCCAATCAATTTCGTCTGTATCTCCATCAAGACCAGCTATATTTTTTCTCCAAGGACTTATAAATTCAGTAGGTAATGGAGCCATTGATATACCATCTTGTCCTAAAACCTCAGTTGTAATCCCTTGTCTTATTTTTATTTCATTATAAGGATTTACTAAAATCATTAAATCTGAATGACTATGAGTATCTATAAAACCTGGAGATACTACTCTACCTTTTGCATCTATTATCTTGTCAGCATTTTCACTAACTTTCCCTATTTCTTTTATTCTACTGTCTTCAATTAACAAATCACCTTTAAATGTTTTCTTTCCTGTTCCATCAACGATAATTCCATTCTTAATTAGAACTTTCAACACCCATCACCCTCTTAAATTACTTTTTATAAACAGACTTTAAGATTTCATAATATCCTTCAGCTCCTGTATATAATTGTTCTAATTCTATATATTCATCAATAGTATGAGCTAAATTTTCTTTAGATGGTCCAAATCCTATTGTCTTTATACCTTTTTCTCCTGCATAGTGAGAACCATTAGTACAAAAAGAGTATTGAGTTATCTCAGGATTAATTCCAGCATTCTTTAATCCCTTATATGCTGCTTGTACGAATTCATCTTCCTCATCATATAACCATGCTGGGAAGAATCTTTCTCCTTCTATTACCTCACCTGTATAACAAGTTTCATTTCCTTTTGCATATGAAACCTTAACATTTAACTCTGCATCTTCTTTTCTTAACTCTTCTAAAATCTTTTCTATTGGAGCTAATACAGATTCCTTAGTTTCACCCACTAATAATCTTCTGTCAAAAGTTGCTTTACAGTAATCAGGTACAACAGAAGCTCCTGGATATGGGGATGACTTAATATCTGTTAATACTAAAATTCCTTTTCCAAGTACAGGATGTACAGGGGTTTCTACTCCTTGAATTTTTTCAATAACCTTTGACATCTTGTAAACTGCATTTATACCTTTTTCTGGATTAGCTGAGTGAGCTGGTTTTCCAAAAGTTTCTATAACAATTTCTGCTCTTCCTCTTTGTCCTATTTTTAAGTTCATTTCTGATGATTCACCAATTATTACATAATCAGGTTTTACAAATGAGCTAATGCTTCTTGATGCTACACCTTCAAATAATTCTTCATGAACAACCCCCGCTACATAAATATCTCCTTCAAAGTCTTTCTTAACATCTTCTGCAAAATAAGCTGCAGCAGAAATCATAGCTGAAGTTTGCCCCTTCATATCAGAAGTTCCTCTACCATAAATCTTTCCATCAACTACTTCTGCTCCAAAAGGTGAATATGTCCATTTAGAATCATCAGGAACTGGAACTGTATCAATATGCCCATCAAATAAAAGTTTCTTACCTGGCTTACTTCCTTTAATATGGCCAATTACATTACCATATGCATCAACATAAACATCATCATATCCTAAGTTTTTTAAAGCTTTCTTAATAACTCCTACTACTTGTCCTTCTTCACCTGATATCGATTGATTTTGAACCATTTCTCTACATAAATTTACTAACTCTTCTTTTCTTTTTTCACTTAACATACCCTTATCTCCTTATATATTAATAATTTCCTTCCCAAACAATTTCTCTATATTTCTCAGGATCTGTATCTCCTTCTGTACTGAAAAGTAATACCTTTGAATCCTCATTTAATTCTAATTTTTCTCTTAATTCTTTATAAGCATCATTTTTCATAATTTCATATATTAAGCCTGTTGTAACAGCACCTGATTCTCCTGATACTACTCTCTTATCTTCTTTTAAAGGATTACCTAGTATTCTCATCCCCTTAGCTGCTACCCAGTCAGGACAAGAAACAAATACCTTTGAACAACTTTTTAATACTTCCCATCCAATTATGTTAGGCTCACCACATGCTAGTCCAGCCATAATAGTTTGCATATCTCCACCAACAACTCTTGGTTCCCCATCATTTGCAACTGCTGATTTGTATAAACAATCCGCCTTATTTGCTTCTACTATTACAGTCTTAGGACAATCTTCTCCAAAAACAGAAGCAAAGAATCCTTGGATTCCACCAGCTAAAGAGCCAACGCCTGCTTGAATAAATATATGAGTAGGTCTTTCAACCTTATATTCTTTAAGCTGATTGTAAGCTTCAAGCCCCATTGTTCCATAACCTTGCATTATCCATGCTGGAATATCCTCATATCCTTCCCAAGCAGTATCTTGAATTACTACTCCATTATGCTCCTTAGCATATTTATCTGCTAATCTAACAGCATCATCATAATTCATGTCTGTTATACTTGCCTCTGCTCCCTCTTTTCTAATATTCTCTAATCTTATTAAAGAAGATCCCTTAGGCATGTACACTACAGACTTTTGTTTTAATTGATTAGCTGTCCACGCAACTCCTCTTCCATGGTTTCCATCAGTAGCTGTTACAAAAGTAATTTCTCCTAAAGCTTCTCTTACTTCTTTAGAAATCATTTTTTCATAAGGTAATTCACTAATATCCTTTCCCAACTTTTCAGCTAGATATTTAGCCATAGCAAAGGATCCACCTAATACCTTAAATGCATTTAATCCAAATCTGTAGGATTCATCTTTAATAAATATTCCACCTAGTCCTAAAGAATCTGCTAAATTATCCAAACTTACTAAAGGTGTCTCTGAGTATTGAGGAAAACTACTATGAAAGTTTTTTGCTTTAGATACTTCCTCAATACTTAAAAAATCTAATAAATCATCCTTATTTACTTTAGGTAATGTATTTTCTTTCCATTTAATATTCTCAATCATTTCCATCCCTCCTATGCTTATTCTCAAAGCAAATTTCATGCCAGTTTTTTCTTTGTTTTTTCACTGGAAAAATACACTTTAATCTCATTTTACCCTTTGTAAAAGCTATTTTTTAATTAAATTTATATATAAAAAACAAGCGATTATCATTTTGAGAATTAATTCTCAAAATGATAATCGCTTAAAACATTCTATATTTCTAATTTGATAATATTATCTATACTTTTTCTCAAAATGATAATCATTTCATATCATCTAGCTTTCTATAAAGTGTAGCTAGTCCAATACCTAATTTTTTTGCAGCTTTTTTCTTTCCTTCTGTATCGTAACCATATTCCTCCAAAACCTTAGTTATATACTGCTTTTCAATATCCTTTAATGTTCTTATTTCATTATTCTCTAAAAAACTAAATTTATTTTTATCCTTTTCTTCTTGATATGCATCAACAAAGGATTTAGGTAGCATACTTCTCTTTACTATTCCACTTTCATTAGAAAGACTTACCATAAACTCAACAACATTTTCTAATTCTCGTATATTTCCTGGCCAACTATATTTATGCATCATATTTCTCACGTCATCATCAATTGTATGAACATATTTATTATAAATTTGGTTATATTTATTTAATAATCCCTTTGTAATAATATCTATATCATCTTCCCTATCTCTAAGGGGAGGTACCTCTATAGGAATTACATTAAGCCTATAATATAAATCCTCTCTGAACTTTCCTTCCTTTACAAGTTCTTTTAGATTTTTATTAGTTGCAGCTATAACTCTTATATCCAAGTGTTGTAATTGATTTGACCCAATTCTAACAACTACTCTTTCTTGCAATACCCTCAATAACTTTACTTGGAGATATAAAGGCATGTCTCCTATTTCATCTAAAAATATTACACCTTTATTTGCTAACTCAAACTTACCTATTCTTCCACTAGAACTTGCCCCTGAAAAAGCACCTTTAACATATCCAAACAATTCACTTTCAAGAAGAGTTTCAGGAATTGCTCCACAGTTAATTGCTATAAATGGTTTATTTTTTCTATCGCTTTCTGAATGAATAGCTCTTGCCACTAATTCTTTTCCTGTTCCACTTTCTCCAGTTATTAATACAGTAGATTTTGAATCTGCTATTCTTTTAACTTTATTTTTTAATGATTTTATTGCTTTTGATTCTCCTAAAATTGACTTCGTATTTGTTTTATTATCCCCTAAAGAAATATTTAAGGCATCCTCTTGTAACTTATGTAACTTATTAAATATCAATATCTTATCACATTCATCTATGCCAACTACATTGGGAATAAGCTTGCCAACAACATTAAATTCTTTTTCTTCAATTCTTATTTTAAAAGTTCTATTTCCGTGATAATACTCCTCTACCTCGGTAATTTCTATATTTTTACCTATTACACTTGGGCTCAGTTTTAGTTCTTTTAATCCACAGTAATTAATATTTTGTATTGTACCATCTCTCTTTATGGGTATTACGCCATTATCAACAGAATCCAATATTTGTTTTAAGAAACTTAGATTCAACCGACTTAACTCAACTTCATTCTCTTCAATTATTTTTGCTGCAATTAACTCCCCAATTTGCTCTAAGAATGATACCATATTAGTTAAATTACCTTCTAGTCTCTTCTTTTGATCATAGCTACTGCAAATTAATCCAATAATTCCAAATGTCTCATCCTTATATTTTATTGGAACACATATCTCCATCTCTTCTATACAATTTCCGCATTGCTCACAGTTTTTACATAATTCATTTTCTCCTGGATTATTAATAATTTGAATTTCTCCTGTAGCTAATGCATGCTTATAAACATATCCAACCTTATCTATACTCTCATTAACTTTATTACTATATAATCCAGTTCCAGCTATTCTAATTAAATTCTCATCAACTATCTCAACATCGATATTTACAATACTTGAAATAACTTTTGCATATCTATTAACAACTTTACTTATATCTTTAAGACGTAACTTAATCATCTTGTCCTCCCATATGTACTTCTCTCCATCTTTATACCTGAATACCATAATTTATTCTTAAGTTCTTATATTTATATATTTATATATTTTTAAAAATAAAAGATCAGAAGTTTTTCTCTTGATTTTTATTATACTTTATCTTGCATTAATCTTCTATAAGAGACTATTCTTTGTTATTCAAGTTCTCTAAACGTGAAAAAAGATTTTGCTTTTTTGCAAAACCTTTTTACTTTAATATTCTATAAACTATTCTTTTATCCTTCTGTATCTCTTCCATCACTTGTATTAACTGGAATTGAATCTCCTAAGAATTTAGGTTTAGGCTTCAATATATTTACAAACAAGAAATCTTTTAATTGTGCAATCTTCTCTCTCTTCTTATAAGCATCCATATAATAGTATTCTCTCTTATCTGAAGTATATCCATAAGCATCTATGCCAAGCTTCTCTGATAAGTATAAAGCTCTAGGTAGATGATATTCATTAGTCACAATTATGGCACTTTCAACCTTAAAAATATCTTTAGCCCTATAAATACTATCATAAGTTGAAAAACCTGCATGGTCTAAAAAAATATCCTTCTCCTTTATATCTGAATTCTTTAAAATATAATCCTTCATAGTTCCAACTTCATTATATCCTTCTCTTCCATGATCTCCTGAAAGAAGTAGTTTTCCCTCTACCCCCAAGTTTAAAACATCTAATGCTGTTGATAACCTATCAGTTAAAATATCTGAAGGAGTACCATCTTCTCTAACCCCAGCCCCAAGAACTATAATTGCATCAACTTTTTCTGGAATATCATCCTTTGTAACTATTCTCTTCTCACCTTTTGCTTGTACGTTATTTATTATTACTAAGGCTCCACAAAGAACAATTACCAATATACATATAAATGTAACCATCATTTTTTTCAGAACCTTTATATATTTTTTTCCCTCCATATAATTTACACCCCGAACTACTCTTTTGTTACATTATATCCTATAATTTTCTATTAACAATTACGAATTAGTTAAGATATTTTTGAAACAATAATACTATAAATACAATAATAGGAGGATTATTATATGGATAAGAAAGAAATATTAGAAGCCTTAAATTTCAGACACGCTTGCAAGGAATTTGACCCTTCAAAGAAAATAAGTGAAGATGAACTTAATATTATATTAGAAAGTGCACGTCTTTCTCCTAGCTCTATGGGAATTGAACCATGGAAGTTTTTAATTATAGAAAATGAAGAGTTAAAAAAAGAACTTGCCTCCGTTTCTTGGGGTGGACAAAAGCAAGTTCCATCCTGTAGCCATTTAGTTATTGCTCTAAGTAGAACTTCTAACCAAATTAAATATAATTCAGATTTCATAAATTATCTTCTAAAGGATGTTCATCATATGCCAGAGGAAGTTTCCGAAAAATATAAGGAAATAATGAAGGGCTTTGAAGAAAGTAAGCTTAAGACAGAAGAGGACCTTCTTGACTATTCAACAAAGCAAACATATATAGCTTGTGCAAATCTGATGACTATTGCTGCTTTTGAAAAAATAGATTCATGTCCTATTGGTGGATTTGATTTAGATGCTGTAAACAAAATTTTAGTAAAGAGAAACTTACTTGATGAGGAGAAATTTTATGTAACCTTAATGGTTGCTTTAGGCTACAGAAAAAATCCTCAACCTATCAAAACACGTCAACCATTTAAAGATATTTTTGTACTTGTAAAATAAAAAAGGAGCTATGGCATTATCAGAAAAAATAGCCATAGCTCTTTTATATATTTCACTAAAAGTTATTGTATATCTTTCTAATTAGAATTCATCCTACCAGAATCCACTCAACACCTGATTTTTACTATAACTTCTTAAGTTGTTAAGTTCTTAAGAACTTATCTTTTTACATTTTTAATTAATTCCTTCTTCCTTAAGTTGCTTCTTTTCAAATATCTTAAAGAATGGATAGTATATTAACATTGATATTGGTATTAATAAGAATACGAAAACTACATTTCTCCAATCTAATGAGCTTAAATAAGCTTGTGCAAAGAAAGGAGTAAATGATGGGTCAACTATGTATCCTGGTGTAATTAACCCTATACTTTGAACAAAATATGTAAGTGATACTGACACTATAGGTGCAATTAAAAATGGAATTGCAAGTATTGGGTTAAACACAATTGGGCCACCAAATATTACTGGTTCATTTATTCCGCACATTCCAGGTACTATTGATAATCTTCCCAATGTCTTTAAATGAGTTGATCTACTCTTCATCATAAGAATAATTAATCCTATTGTATTACCTGCTCCACCCATGATAGCTATTCTAAACATTTGTAAGTTCATAAGGTTTGTTGGTGCTTGTCCTGCCGCTACTAATTCTGCATTTAGTCCACTGTTAGCTATACCTAATGAAAATACTATAGGGAATATAATTGAAGTTCCGTTAACTCCAAATAGCCATAACAAGTTAGAAAAAGTTATTAGAAATATGAATCCCCATAAATTATCTACTACAGATAAAGCTGGTGTTAAAATACCCATTATGGCATCTGGTAAATTCTTATCTAAACTTGAAACTAATATAATATTTAATCCATAAAGGATTGCTATATTAGCTACTACAGGTAATATTGAATTAATAAATGATGTTACAGCTGATGGTACTGAATCTGGTAACTTAAACTCAAGCCCCTTAACCTTTAGGAATCTTGATATTTCAACAGATAGTACAGATATAATAATTGCTACAAATAATCCATCTGCTCCTAGATATTGAGTAGAAATTCCACCTTCTACAGCTGGTGCACAAATCATTAAAAATACTGATAATGAGATTAATCCTGAAATAGAAGCTTTCATTTTATATTCATTAGCTAATGAGTATGCAATTGAGAATGCACTCATAAGTCCAAACATACCCATTGTCATATTAAATGGTGCTGTTAACATAGCATAATTTTCAACAGCGAATTCTTTCCAAGATAATAATCCCTTAACAAAGAAATTTGCAGTATCTGCATTAACTAAATCTGGATTTATAGGTGGGTTTGCTATAACTAAAAATAATGCTCCCACAACAATTAATGCTAAAGGCATCATCATACCAGCAGATATTGCCTTTAAATGTCTTTGATTTCCTAACTTACTTCCTATTGGTGATAAAACTCTATCTAATTTATCTAAAAACTTATTTCCTTCCATAGCCCACTTCCTCCTACCATGCTATTTTAATACTGCCATCCATTGAATTTAAATGCTGATTCAACTGCTTCTTCTGGCTTATATGTTTCTAATATCTTTCCGTAACGTTCTTTGTAATCATTGTCTACTTCCATTTGAGGTATAACCTTACTTGCTTCATTTAAAAAATGGAATGAGTCTCTTCCCATTTCAGCTCCTCTTACTGTATGCTTATCTAATGCATAGTCAGGTATTTCTGGAACCTCACCCATAGCAAATCCTTTGATTACAATATTCTTAAGAAGATCGCTTGATCTATCCTTTTCACATGCACAAAGATATCTTATAGCATGAATAAAGTATATTGGTCTATCTCCATCTGCATAATCAAATTGTAATCTCATTTGGTTAAGATTATTTACTAATATAGCTGCATTAGGATCTCCCATACCAATATCTTCAACAGTTATTGTTAATAGTCTTCTCCATAGCTTGTCTTCCATTTGAGGTGATGTAATATACATTTCATATGCAAACTTACATGCCTCCTCAACTAGTCCTCTTCTAATAGACTTTTGTAGAGCTGATATAACTTCATCTCCATTTAGCCCATTACGAGTTTTTGTTCTTGCCCATGGGTCTTGAGTAAATTTGTTGCTCATAGTACATTCTCCTTTGTTTATTTTTTATTTTAATTATTAATTAGCTTATTGTATAATACCTTAGAGGTGATTTAATGAATATTGAACTTTTATCTCATAAACACAACTTAGATACATTAGAAAGAAAATTACTTCAGTATCTTTATGATAATATTGATGAAATAAAATCTATAGGTATAAGAAAACTTGCATCAGATAACTATACCTCAACATCTATGGTATATAAATTAGTTAAAAAACTAGGTTTTGAAGGTTATTCTGATATGATTCATTACATATCCTACACTTATAATAAAAGTGAAAATAATAATGAAAATGCATATTCAAAGCTTTATGATACTGTAAAACCTTATAAGAAAGATTTTAATTCAATTCTTTCTGAATATAAGAATAAACAAATTGTTATAACTGGCATGGGTTTCTCAGATATAATATCCAATTTTATTAGTGAAGCTTTATTTCTAAAAGGATATAGCTGTGCACATACACTACATCTTCAACTACTTTCGCCAGAAAATAAGGATAATCTATTAATAATAGCTATATCACGTTCTGGAAAAACCTCTAGACTAGTAGAACTAGTTGAAGAAGCTAATACTCATGGATTTAAAATTATTTCCTTTACAGCTAATAAAAATTCTAAATTAGCTAAAGCCTCTACCTTATCTGTTCCAATTGGAAGTTATGATAGCTTTAAAAGTATTTCAGAAGAATTCAACACATTTTTCGGTGAATTACTTCTTATCTTCGAATATCTTACGAATTAGCTATACAATTAACTTAATTTGTCTACACTATTTAAAATTATTATAATAATTTTTTTCTATATATTCATTAATTTATATACTTTAAAAACATGTTTCGAAATTAATAACATTTTTCTTTAAGAATGTACGTATTGTCATTCTTTCCTAGACATCAAAAAAGAACTTTGCTTTCGCAAAGTTCTTTTAATTAAAACAAAATATTATTCTTCTTCATTTTTAGCTGTTATAGCAATACCTAATTCTTCTAATTGTTTTTCATCTGCTATATTTGGCGCTTCACTTAAGTAGCAATAAGCATTTTGATTCTTAGGGAATGCAATAACATCTTTAATATTATCTGTTCCAGCTAAGAACATTATCATTCTATCTAGACCAAATGCTAATCCTCCATGTGGTGGTGGACCAAACTTAAATGCTTCTAATAAGAATCCAAATCTTTCCCAAGCAGATTCTTCTGTGAAGCCTAAAGCTTTAAACATTCTTTGTTGAAGTTCCATATTGTGAATTCTTATAGAACCTCCACCTAATTCTTCACCATTTAATACTAAGTCATATGCCTTAGATCTTACTGCACCTGGATTAGTTTCTATCATATCTAAATCTTCATCCATTGGTGCTGTAAATGGATGGTGACACGCTGTATATCTATTTTCTTCTTCGTCATACTCGAATAATGGGAATTCAGTAATCCAACAGAAGTTAAATTCATTCTTATCCTTAATTAAATCATACTTCTTAGCAAGTTCTAATCTTAATGCTCCAAGACTTTGGAATACTACTGAGTTTTTATCCCCAACTATTAAAATTATATCTCCTGTTTCTGCTCCCATCTTTTCAATGATAGCATTCATTTCTTCTTCCTTTAAGAACTTAGCTATAGGAGATTTAATTCCTTCTTCCTTAAGTTGAATGTATGCTAATCCCTTAGCTTTGTAAGTCTTAACAAATTCACCTAATCTATCAACATCTTTTCTTCCCATAGATGCTCCACCCTTTAGGCAAAGAGCTCTAACTGAACCGCCAATTTCTATAGCACTTTGGAATACTTTAAAGTCTACATCCTTAACAACCTCTGTTAAATCAGTAATTTCCATACCGAATCTTAAGTCTGGCTTATCAGAACCGTACTTTTCCATAGCATCTTTAAATGTCATTCTAGCTATTGGAAGCTTAACTTCATGACCTAAAACTTCTTTGAATACATGAGCTACAAGTCTTTCATTTAATTCCATAACATCATCTTGCTCAACAAAGCTTAATTCCATATCTATTTGAGTAAATTCTGGTTGTCTATTTGCTCTTAAATCTTCATCTCTGAAGCACTTAACTATTTGATAGTATCTATCAAATCCAGAAACCATTAATAATTGCTTAAATATTTGTGGTGATTGAGGTAATGCATAGAACATACCTGGATAGTTTCTAGATGGTACTAAGTAGTCTCTTGCTCCTTCTGGAGTTGACTTAGTTAACATTGGAGTTTCTACATCTAAGAATCCGTTGTTATCTAAGAAATCTCTTACCGCCTTAGTAGCTCTATTTCTTATCATAAAGATATTTTGCATATCTGGTCTTCTTAAATCTAAGTATCTATACTTTAATCTAATTTGTTCAGATGCATCCAATCCTTCTTTTATATATATTGGTGGAGTTTCAGATTCTGAAAGAACCTTTATTTCTTCACACATTAATTCAACCATACCTGTTGGCATGTTTTCATTAGGAGATTGTCTCTTAACAACTTCTCCTGTTACAGCTATACAGTATTCTGGCTTAACACCTTTAGCTTTTTCAAAAGCTTCAGCATTTATTTCTTCACCAAAAACAACTTGCATTATTCCACTTCTATCTCTTAAGTCTATAAATTCAAGACCTCCAAGCTTTCTATTTCTTTGAACCCATCCCATAAGAGTAATCTTTTTACCTATATGTTCTTCTCTAGGTTCACCACAGTACATAGTTCTCTTTAATCCGCCTAAAGATTCACCCATTTTAAAGTCATTCCTTTCTTACTTAAGTGTGTTTGCAATTTCATCTATATTTTCAAGTGATACTTCAAATATTTCACCATCAATCATTCTCTTAAGCTTTATTACATTGTTAGCTAATTCATCATCACCTAAGATTGTAGTAAACTTAGCACCAATTTTATTAGCATATTTCATTTCTGCTTTAACACTTCTACCCATATGATTTATTTCAACAGCTACACCTTTGCTTCTTAAATCATTAGCAAGCTTAAATCCAGCTTTATATGCTTCATCCCCTCTTGATCCTATATATAAAGCATAACTCTCATTACTTGGAATTTCTATACCTTCCTTGTCAAGAGCCATTATCAATCTTTCAATCCCCATTGCAAATCCAACTGCTGGCATGCTAGGACCACCAAGTTCTTCTATCATATTATCATATCTTCCTCCACCTATAGCTGTGAAGTCATCATTTAAGATTTCAAAGATAGTCTTAGTGTAATAATCTAATCCTCTAACTATTCCTGGATCAACTGCATATGGAATTCCTAATAAATCTAAGTACTCTTTTACCTTAGTAAAGTGAGTATCACATTCTTCGCACATAAAATCTAATATTATAGGTGCACTCTTAGTAATTTCCTTACACTTCTTTTCCTTACAATCTAAAATTCTCATAGGATTCTTTTCAAATCTTTCCTTACATGTAGGGCATAAATTATCATAGTTTTCCTTTAAGAAGTTCTTTAAAGCTTCATTGTAATTAGGTCTACACTTTGGACAACCTAAATTGTTTATATTAAGCTTTAGTCCTTTTAATCCAAGATTCTTTAAAACTTCCATAGCAAATGCTATAACTTCTGCATCCATTGATGGTTCCTTAGAACCAAATACTTCAACACCACATTGGTGGAATTGTCTAAGTCTTCCCTTTTGAACATTTTCATATCTAAAACAAGGAATTACATAGTATAGCTTAGTAGGTTGAGCTTCATTAAATAGTCTATTTTCTATAAAAGCTCTTACTATAGGTGCTGTACCTTCTGGTTTTAAGGTAACACTTCTCTTTCCTTTATCTTCAAAAGTATACATTTCCTTTTGTACTATATCAGTTGTATCTCCAACTCCTCTTAAGAAAAGCTCTGTATGTTCAAAAATAGGAGTTCTTATCTCTTTTAAGCCAAAGTTTTTTGCTGTATCTTTAAATGTATTTTCTACATAGTGCCACTTATATGCATCTTGAGGCAACATATCTTTAGTACCCTTAGGTGCTTGCATTTCTGCCATATTAATCCTCCTTATTTATACAAAGTATCTAGTAAAGCAATCTTACCATCTACCATTTCTTTTATTCTATTTACATATTCCTTAATATCTTTAACATTGCCAAATCTTTCTATTCTATCATTTTCTAAGAAAACAACTTTAGTAACAGCATCTGCTCCTAAGGCTATAATTGTTTGCTTATCCTCTATCATTTGGATGTTATAGATACACTCTTTACCCTTCTTAGAATAACCCAAATTCTCCATATTTCCAACCATATTTTTTTGTCTATACATATAATATGGGGTTAATTCTAATTCCTTGGCAAGATTTTTACTCTCTTCATACATCTTCATTATCTCTTCTTGGCTTTTTAAACCTAAGCCTTTTTTAAGAATAAAGTTCTCATACATTATTGAACCTCTTTTAAGAGATAGTCCATGTATAGTTAAGCTATCAGGTGAAAGCTTTTTAATTTCTCTAGCTGTAATCTTAGCCTCCTGAAGGCCCTCCCCTGGTAGTCCTATTATCATATCCATATTTATATCTTCAAAGCCAAGATCCCTAGCCATTTTGAACTTATCTATTACATCTTGTGAAGTATGTCCCCTACCTATTAACTTTAGGGTTTCATCATTCATAGTCTGAGGATTGATACTAATTCTTGTTACATCATACTTTTTCATTGTTTGAAGTTTGTTTAATGTAATAGAATCTGGTCTTCCACACTCTACTGTAAATTCTTTTAATTCTCTATTTTCTACAAATGAATTATATATTTTATTCATTAAGTTTTCAAATTCCTCATCATTTACAGCTGTTGGAGTGCCTCCTCCAAAATAAACAGATTCAATCCTTAATCCTTTTTCATCTACATATTTCTTAATTTCTTCAATTTCATATGTAAGTGCCTCTAAGTATGGATTAACTAATTTCTTATTTCCACCGATTGGATTAGCTGCAAAGGAACAGTAAAGACATCTTGTAGGACAAAATGCCATTCCAACATAAATAGCAATATTCTTAGGATCTTTATTTACATACTTATCTTCAAATTCAGCTACATCTATGCAAAGTTGTGCTTTCTCTTCTGAAGTTATATGCTTTTCAAAGAATATTTCTTTTACCTCTTCTTCACTTTTCCCTTCTCTTAAATGTTTAAGAGCAATCTTAGATGGTCTAATACCAACTAAGGTTCCCCAAGGATATTCATCTCCAGTAATATCCCTTAAAGCTTTAAATATTACTTTCTTTATGGTTTCCTTATAATATTCATTATCATTTTTATAGTCTTCTCTATTTATATCATTATAAGAAAAACTAACCTTATAATCAGTTATTTCAACATGATAATCTCCCTCTAGCTCTGAAAAGTTAATTTTGTCTAGAGGGAAATATATATTAAACATTTGATAAACATCATATCTATATTTTAGATCGTTTAATTTAATATTTATATCCATTTTTTCTCCTATATTAAACTATCATAGTCATTTAAATACATATTGTATCCTTTTTCATATCCTATAGATGACTTAGGTCCATGACCTGGATATACTTCTATTTCATCACCAAGAGGTAATAATTTAGTCTTTATACTATCTATAATCTCTGGAAAACTTCCTCCTATAAAGTCAGTTCTTCCTATAGATCCTTGGAATAATGTATCCCCTGTAAATAGCTTATCCTCTATTAAGAAGCATAAGCCACCCTTTGTATGACCTGGAGTAGCTATTACTTTTATATTTAAGCTTCCAAAAGATAACTCATCGCCATCCTCTAAATATCCGTTAGCATTTCTAATTGATCCAAATACATAATTGTCTTTCTCCATGTATTCTTCATCTATTTTTGATATATAGAATGGAACATTTAGTTTATCTGATAAATACTCTACACCACCTACATGATCCATATGCCCATGAGTTAAAAGAATACTCTTAACATTTGCTTTCATATCTTTTATAGCTCTTTCTAGCATTTCTCCATCTCCACCTGGATCTAACACTACTGCATCCTTTGTTTTTTCATCCATCACTATATAACAATTTGCATCATATATTCCAGCTGGTATTGCTTTTATTATCACTATAAATTCCTCCCTTAAAATTCTTTTTTGCTATCTAATAGAATTGTCACTGGCCCATCATTTTCAATTTCAACATTCATATGAGCTCCAAACTCTCCCGTTTCTATCTTTAAGCCAGATTCTTTTAGCATTTTCACGAATTCTTCATATAGTGCTTTTGCCTCATCTCCACCCATAGCATTCATAAAATTAGGTCTTCTACCTTTTCTACAATCACCATAAAGAGTAAATTGAGAAATTGCAAGAATATCCCCCTTTATATCTAAAAGAGAAAGGTTCATTTTATCATTTTCATCTTCAAACACTCTTAAGTTAATAATTTTATCTTTTATATATTTCAAGTCCTCTATTGTATCCTCTTTAGATATTCCTAAAAGGACATTAAACCCTTTATTTATTTCTCCAACTAATCTACCTTCAACAATAACTCTTGACTTTTTAACTCTTTGTACAACAGCTCTCATTATATAGCGCTCCTAACTATTAACTCTAAATACATCTGTAACACCTTTAAGTCTTCTTATCTTTTTCATAAGTTCCCTAAGTTGTTCTACAGAATCTATTTTCACCTTTATATTAATTAAAGCTTCATTTCCTTTAGCAGAATTGGCATTTAAAGCATTTAAATGTAACCCTGAATCTGTTATTACCTTCATAATATCAGATAATACTCCCATTCTATCGTCAGATTTAACTCTAACCTCTGCAACATATGAAGCACCCTTTGACATTCCCCAACTTACATCTACAACTTTATTAGGGTCATAGTCAATTAAAGATTTTAAGTTACTACAATCAGTTCTATGTACGGACACTCCTCTGCCCTTTGTAATATATCCTTGTATTTCATCACCTGGTACAGGATTGCAACACCTTGCAAACCTAATCATAAGATTACTTTCACCTTTTACTGTAATTCCATAACTACTTTCATTCTTAGAAACCCTATCACTTTTTGCAATGTGCTCCTCAATATTTTTAGCTATTTCTTCGTCAGATTGCTTAACTTTGTCACCTAAATTTTCTTCTTTTAATCTAGATACAAAGGCAGAAGCAGATATGCTTCCTACTCCAACTGCAGCATAAATATCATCAGAATTATGTAGATTATATCTTTTTGCAAGTCTTTCATATGAATCACCCTTAGTGATTTCTGATAATACAACTCCTTGTTTTCTTAATTCTTTTTCAAGAAGTTCTTTACCTTTATTTATATTTTCATCCTTTTTAGCCTTTTTAAGCCAAGACTTTATTTTACTTTTAGCTTGATTACTCTTTGCTATATTAAGCCAATCCATATTAGGTCCCTTGGCTGATTGAGATGTAATTATTTCAACTATCTCTCCAGTCTTTAGCTTATAATCTAAAGGAACAATTTTTCCATTAACTTTTGCACCTATGCATCTATTTCCAACATCAGTATGTATTCTATAAGCAAAATCTATTGGTGTAGATCCACTTGCTAAATTTATAACCACACCTTTAGGAGTAAATACAAATATTTCATCAGAGAAAAGATCTATTTTAAATCCTTCCATAAATTCTTCAGCATCTGATGTTTCCTTTTGCCACTCAAGCATATCTCTAAGCCAAGCAAGCTTCTTCTCAAAGCCCTTTTCTTTATCTTCACCTGCATCACCTTCTTTGTACTTCCAGTGAGCAGCAATACCATATTCAGCAGTTTTATGCATGTCAAAAGTTCTTATTTGTATTTCAAATGTTTTTCCTTGTGGTCCAATTACAGTTGTATGTAAAGATTGATACATATTTGGTTTAGGCATTGCTATATAATCCTTAAATCTTCCTGGTATTGGTTTATATATAGTATGAACTATACCTAAAACACCATAACAATCCTTTACTGAATTTACCAAAATTCTAATAGCTGTTAAGTCAAAAATTTGTTCTATGGTCTTACTCTTATTAACCATTTTTCTATAAATACTATAAAAATGCTTTGGTCTTCCTTCAATATCAGAATCTATTCCAGATTCCTCTAAATTCTTATATAAATCATCAATTATACTAGAAATATACGCTTCTCTCTCTACTCTTTTTTCTGCAATTTGTCTTACTAAATCATAGTATTCTTCTTCATGTAAATATCTAAAAGAAAGGTCTTCTAATTCCCACTTAATCTTAGACATACCAAGTCTATGGGCAAGAGGTGCATATATATCTAGAGTTTCTTTTGCTTTAAGCTTTTGTTTTTCTTTAGACATGAACTTTAAAGTTCTCATATTATGTAATCTATCTGCAAGTTTTATAATAATAACCCTTATATCTTTAGCCATTGCTAAAAGCATTTTTCTAACATTATCTGCTTGCTGTTCTTGTTTACTTTTATACTCTATTTTACCAAGCTTAGTTACTCCATTTACTAAACTTGCAATTTCCTCATTAAACATATCAGACATTTCTTTATAAGTACAATCAGTATCTTCTAACACATCATGTAATAGTCCTGCCGCAATAGTATTTGTATCCATACCAAGCTCCGCAAGAATTTCTGCCACATCAATAGGATGAATTATATAGGGTTCACCTGATTCTCTCTTTTGAGATTTATGAGCTTCACTAGCAAAGTTATAAGCTTTTTCTATTATATCTATATCAACGTTTATACAATTGTCATTAATCTTTTTTATTAAGCTCTCAATCATAAGGCTTACTCTCCCCTAGCTATTTATTTCTAAAATCAATGGCTGGTTTATACTAACCAGCCATTCTTAATAAATATTATTATATATTATTATCCTATCTTTTTCAACAAATTAAAACTCGTAATCAACTAGAGACATTACATCATATCCTTGTAATTTTTCTCTTCCATTTAGACCTGTAAGTTCAATAGCAAAATCTAAAGCTACTACTTCAGCACCAACAGTTTCTACTAGCTTAGCAACTGCTTCAATAGTTCCTCCTGTAGCTAGAAGATCATCTACTATTGCAACCCTTTGACCTTTTTTTATTGCATCTTTATGAATTTCTAAAGTATCATTACCGTATTCTAAACCATAGTCAACAGATACTGTTTCACATGGTAGTTTTCCTGGCTTTCTTACTGGCACAAACCCAACACCTAGAGCATAAGCTACTGGAACACCAAAAATAAAGCCTCTAGCTTCTGGTCCTACTATTAAATCAACGTTTTTATCCTTTAAGTGTTCTACAATTTTATCAATTGAGCACTTTAAAGCTTCTCCATCACCAATTAAAGTAGTGATATCTTTAAAGCTTATACCTTCTTTTGGGAAACCCTCTACCACTCTAATACTATCTTTTAAATTCATACTGCTTCCTCCAAAAATATTATTTATATAAAAATCGCCTATTCTACTTTATCAAAGCGTAAATTATTTACTACTCTTCAGGCTTTTTTAAGTTATATAAGTATTTAGAAATTTGTTCAGCTCTATCCTTATCATTTGTTATTAATAATTCAAGTATAATACGTGCATTATTAACCATTCCTACAGTGCTTCCTGCTGGAGTAATAAGTTCTATGATCTTAACGATGCTATTATCATCCAACTCTACTATATTATTTAACTCCATAACAGCCCTTAAACCATAGTTATTAGTATTAATTAAAAACTTTTTGCCCTCTTTTATTATAACTCCGTTTTCACCTTTAAGAGGTACTTTTGCCCAATGTGCACCTATTAAAATCAAATCTAAATATTTATTAATACTCTTTAGATTATAGTAGATTGCAATAGCTTGCATTAGCTTAAAAGTTAACGCACTTAAAGACAGGTTCTTATACCTGTACTGACACCCCTTTTGGTTCGGATTTATATAGACATAGCTTCTTTCTCTAACTGTCTTTTTATTTTGTAAAACAATTAGATCTATATCAAGCTCATTGCAAAGCTTTACCTCACTCTCCGACTTCAAATCAACTCCAAGTGTTATAAGTAAATCAGCTCCTAAAAAATCAATATCATTTTTTATATTATTGCAATCTATAGATTTTTTAGCATCTTCCTCTTCATATATAAGATATTCAACATCCGCATTTAAATACATTAAAATTAAACTTAAGGATGCAATAGAACATATTCCATCTACTGAAGACACACCATAAATAACAATCTTTTTTCTATTATTTACAGCGTAAACTAACTTTTCAATCGCTTTATTCATATGTCTAAGTAAAAAGGGATTATATCCAGTTATATAATTTGGACAATAAATACTCTCCCAAAACTTACGCATGACTTACTCCTCCATAAAATAAGAAAACAACTATATTATAGATGAAAACAGTCATAATATCAAACCATTTTTTTAAGTATTTACACGCACACTACAAATTGTGCTTTCTATTTTTTTAATTCTACATATAGTATGCGTTTTTATGATAATTTAATTAAATATAAATCACATTCTTCAAAATGGTAAGGTGGATATTTATTTTTATCCTTCCGTGGCAAGCTCCAAATAACATAAAAATAAATATCTATCCCCTTAATAATAAAGGTAAGAAAACAATAAAAAAAGTTTTCAACCTACTTTAGGCTGAAAACTTTTTTATTATTTAGATTTTTTCTTTTTTTCTGTAACAAGTACCCATAAAGAAGGTGCTATAAATACTGACGAGAATAATCCTGAAATTATACCAATTATTATTGGGAGAGAGAATCCTCTTACAGTCGGTACAAATATATACACAGCTACTATAGTAAATAAAGTAGTTAATGTAGTATTTATTGACCTCGCCATAGTTTGAGTTACACTTTTGTTAGCAACTTCTGCTGCAGAAGTTCTTCCTGATAGTTTTAGGTTTTCCCTTATTCTATCAAAAATTACTATTGTTGCATTTATAGAATAACCTACTATTGTTAATACTGCAGCTATAAAAGGTGAATTAATAGAAATACCAAACACTGCAAATACACTTATAGTTATTAATAAGTCGTGCGCTAAGGCTATTAGTGCAATAACACCAAACTTAAATTCAAATCTTACTGCTATATATATAAGCATAGCTACAAATGCTATAGCTAAGGCTTTTAAAGAATTAACTCTTAATTCCTTACCTATAGAAGCTCCAATCTCCTCTTGAGATACAATAGCATTTTCTGGCATCTTATATTTTTTCTTTAATTCTTCTACTAACTTAGAAACATCTTTGCTCTCAAAATTCTTTGATTTAATTTCATACTCATTATTTTCTGCAGTATTTGTTACTGCATCAGATGCAAATCCTTTAACTATAGAGTCTACATCCTCTTTATTGTACTCTTCATCAAACTTTAAAATTATATTAGTTCCACCTTCAAAATCTATTCCGAAGTTTAAACCTTTAGTAAACATAGCAATTAACCCAATTGCTATTATAATAGCTGAAATACTAAACCATATCTTCTTTTTTTCTACAACCTTAAGCATAACTCTCTACCCCCTCTTCACTCTGAACTGAGATAGTTTTGTTAGTAATCCCATTTCTACAGCCTTATGCATAAAGAATTTAGTAACAATCAATGCTGTAAATAAACTTACTACTATACCTACTAGTAAAGTTATAGCAAAACCTTTTACTGTTCCTGATCCTAGGAAGTAAAGTACTAAAGCTGCTATGATAGTTGTAATATTGGAATCCATTATTGATGATGTTGCATTTTCAAATCCCTTTTCTACAGCACTTCTAATTGACACACCTTTTTTAAGCTCTTCTCTTATTCTTTCAAAGATTAGTACATTAGCATCTACAGCCATACCTATGGTCAATAGAACTCCTGCAATTCCAGGTAAGGTTAATGTAACACCTATCTCACCAAATAAGAATAATATTAATGCAATAAATAATGTTAGTGCTAAACAAGCAATAGCTCCTGGTACTCTATAATAAATAATCATAAATACAAAAATTAGTCCTATACCAATTAAAGCTGCTTTTAAAGCATTTGGAAGTGCTTCTTCTCCAAGTTGTGCTCCTACAGTTTTTACTGAAGCTGCCTTTACAGTAACAGGTAAAGCTCCTGCATTAATTAATCCTGCAAGTCTCTTTGCATCATCTGCACTTTTGCTTCCTGTAATTACCGCAGAACCATTTGTTATTACGCTATTTACCGTTGGATTTGTTAAAACTTCATCATCCATATTAACCGAAATTGATTGACCTAAGTACTCTTTAGTTGCATCAGCAAACTTTTTAGTTCCTTCTTCATTTAATTCTAGTGCAACTTGTGGCAATCCATTTTCATCTGATGTTGCTATAGCCTTATTTACGTCTTGACCAGTTAAGATAACATCCCCTTTTGGAGATTTAAATGTTAACTCACCAGTTTTTCCTAAACTTTCTACTATTTTCCCCGAATCAACTTGTGCTGGAATATCAATTCTTATTCTTCTATCCCCTTCAGTTGAAACTACTGTTTCTGCTACCCCTATTTTGTTTACTCTTAGAGATAATTGTTCTTTTGTTTTCTCTAAGTCTTCCTTGCTTACTTCTTCGTCTTGAATTTCCATAACAACAGAAACACCACCTTGAAGGTCAAGTCCCTTTGTTATAGTTTCCGAAAACGGTTTAATTCTCCACCCTGCAACTTCAGCTCCTTTATAACCTAAAAAAGCAAATAAGATTATAGCTAAAGTACAAAGTATAAATAATGCTGAACTTTTGCCCTTTGTCTTCATTTTTATCCTCCTCAGTACTAGGTTCGAATTTCACATTGTATTTTTACATTATAGCATATTGGTAATATATATAAAAGATTTTTTACAGATTTATCCCTAGTATTCCTGCTATAGTGCCAACTCCAAAACAGCCTATCAACTTATATATTTGTGTTATATCAAAAGCAAAACTTCCATTTATAACAGAGCTAAACACAAATATAAATACAAAGAAAAGTAAACCTACTATACCACCAGTAAGCCATCCCCTTTCTCCATTGTTTCTTGCTGCAAGCACTGCACCTATAACAAGAGAAACTACTGTTATTACTGTAAAAATAATGCTATATATATTATCATTCAGCTCAAATTTAATCATAGCCAAAGATAATATTAACATAAGCATAAATGTTAATAGCACTGCACCAATCCAACCCTTTAAAACTGATTTTACAAAACTTCTATTTTCATCCATATAAAACACCCCCTGATACTAAATTTTATGAAGTATCAAGGGGTACTATTCTAGTCTTCTTTATATATTTTATTTGCTATTGCATTTTTAGTCATTTTTAATCTTGCTCTATCTGGACCTGATTCAAGAACCATGTTTTCTCCATCAAGAGAAATTATCTTTCCTATTATTCCACCTCTAGTCATGATTTCATCATTAACTTGTAAGTTATCTAACATTTGCATATATTGCTTTTTTCTCTTCTTTTCTGGTAATAGTAGTACTAAATAAAATACTACAAATACTATTAGCATAGGTGCTAGTGATGCTATTATCTCCATTTTTTATTTCCTTCCTTCCCTTTTGTAAAACTGACCTTATGAATGCCAATTCAACATCCTTTTAAAGTAGTTTACAATTCTTTATTATCTTTGTCAATATTAAGCTTTAATGTTCCACTCTTTTAGCTTTTGCTCTTTAAACTCTTTGTAATAGCCCCCATCAATAGCTGCTCTTATATCTTCCATAAGCTTATTATAGAAATATAAATTATGTAATACACATAATCTCATAGCAAGCATTTCTTTAGCTTTAAATAAGTGTCTAATATATCCTCTAGTATAACTCTTACAAGCTGGACATTGACAACCTTCATCTATAGGTCTCTTATCTAATTCAAACTTTGCATTCATTAAATTAATCTTACCATCTTTAGTGAATACATGCCCATGTCTACCATTTCTAGCAGGAAGTACACAGTCAAAGAAGTCTACCCCTCTATCAACAGCCTCTAAGATATTAGCAGGAGTTCCTACTCCCATTAAATATATTGGCTTATCCTCTGGAAGGTATGGTACAACAGCATCTATAATTTCATACATCTCTTCATGAGTTTCTCCAACTGCTAAACCACCTATAGCATATCCATCTAAATCCATCTTAGCAATAGTTTTGGCATGTTCTATTCTTATATCCTTAAATGTTGCTCCTTGGTTTATACCAAATAACATTTGTTCCTTATTAATCGTTTCTGGAAGTGAATTTAATCTATCCATTTCCACCTTGCATCTTTCAAGCCATCTAGTTGTTCTTGCTACTGACTTTTCAACATATTCTCTTGTTGATGGTATTGGAATACATTCATCAAAAGCCATGGCTATGGTTGATGCAAGATTACTTTGAATTTGCATTGATTCTTCAGGTCCCATAAATATTTTCTTACCATCTATATGTGAACTAAAATAAACTCCTTCTTCCTTTATCTTCCTCATTCCTGATAAAGAGAAAACTTGGAATCCACCTGAATCCGTAAGTATTGGTCTATCCCAATTCATAAATTCATGTAATCCACCCATTTTATATACAACCTTATCACTAGGTCTTAAATGAAGGTGATATGTATTTGAAAGCTCTACTTGGCATCCTATTTCCTTTAAATCCATTGATGATACAGCGCCCTTTATTGCTGCTAATGTACCAACATTCATAAATACTGGTGTTTCTACTGTTCCATGAGGCGTAACAAATCTACCTCTTCTTGCTTTTCCATCCTTCTTTAGTAAAGTATATCTCTTTGACAAAAAATTCACTCCTTATTTTATAAACATTGCATCTCCAAATGAGAAGAATCTATACTTTTCTTTAACTGCTTCATTATAAGCATTTAATACATGCTCTTTTCCAGCTAAAGCTGATACTAACATAATAAGTGTTGATTCTGGCAAGTGGAAATTTGTAATTAGGTTATCTATAGTTTTAAACTTGTATCCTGGATAAATAAAAATATTTGTCCATCCAGTTTGAGCTTTAACTAATCCATTATCATCTGCAATAGTTTCTATAGTTCTTGTAGATGTTGTTCCTACCGATATTACTCTATTTCCTCTTTTCTTTGTATCATTTATTATTTGTGCATTTTCTTCATCTAATACATAAAACTCAGAATGCATATCATGACTTTCTATATCTTCAACCTTTACTGGTCTAAAAGTACCTAAACCAACATGTAAAGTTACATACGCAATATTTATTCCCTTATCTTTTATCTTTTGTAATAATTCTTCTGTAAAGTGAAGCCCAGCTGTTGGCGCTGCTGCTGATCCCTCTTCTTTAGAATATACAGTTTGATATCTTTCTTTATCTTCTAGTCTTTCATGAATATATGGTGGAAGTGGCATTTCTCCTAAGGAATCTAAAACCTCTTCAAATATTCCTTCATAGAAAAACTGAACTATTCTATTACCATTTTCTAAAACTTCAACAACTTCTGCCTTTAATTTACCATCACCAAAAGTAAATCTTCTTCCTTCTCTTGCACTTTTACCAGGCTTAGCTAAGCATTCCCACTTATCTCCCTCTAATCTTTTTAGAAGTAAGAACTCTATTTTACCACCTGTATGTTCCTTTTCTCCTATTAGTCTAGCTGGCAAAACCCTAGTATTATTTAGTACTAAAGTATCTCCCTTATCTAGATAATCAATAATATCATAAAATCTCTTATGTTCTATCTCTCCAGTTTCTTTGTTTAAAACCATTAATCTAGATGTATCTCTCTTTTCTAGAGGATGTTGTGCAATTAACTCCTCTGGAAGATAAAAATCAAAATCAGATACCTTCATATCCTTCACTTCTCCTAACTATTGAAAAAACTTTTTTGTCCTTCATGTACATTTTTCTTATTCATTGCTCTTCCTAAGTGCTTATATGCTTTTTCTGTAGCAACTCTCCCTCTAGGTGTTCTAACTATAAAACCTCTTTGAAGAAGATAAGGCTCATAAACATCTTCAAGGGTTCCAAGTTCCTCACCTACAAAGTAGGATAATGTTTCAATTCCAACAGGGCCTCCTCCAAAATTATCTATTATAGCCTCTAAAATTTTATTGTCAACCCTATCAAAGCCTTCATTGTCTACCTCTAAAAGTCCTAAGGCTTCTCTAGCCTCTTTTAAGCTTATTAAGTTATCTGAATATACTTCTGAATAATCTCTAACTCTCTTTAATAGCCTATTTGCTATTCTTGGTGTACCTCTAGATCTTCTTGCTATTTCTATAGCTCCTTCTTCTGTTATGTTACATCCAAAAACTAAAGCACTTCTAATTACTATCTCCTTTAATTGTTCCACTGTATAATATTCCATAGAACATAATACACCAAATCTATCTCTAAGTGGAGATGTAAGCATTCCTATTCTTGTAGTTGCTCCAATTAAAGTGAACTGTGGCAAATCCAACCTTATAGATTTTGCTGCTGCTCCCTTGCCTATAACTATGTCAAGTGCATAGTCCTCCATTGCTGGATAAAGTATTTCTTCTACACTTCTATTTAGTCTATGTATTTCATCAATAAATAAAACATCGTTATCTTTAAGAGATGTTAAAATAGCTGCCAAGTCCCCTGCTCTCTCAATTGCAGGTCCTGAGGTTATCTTTAAATCTCCCCCCATTTCCCTGGCAATAATATTAGCCAAAGTAGTTTTACCTAGTCCTGGAGGTCCATATAAAAGAACATGGTCTAAAGCTTCCCCTCTTTTTTGAGCTGCTTTTATAAATATATCTAGTCTCTCTTTAACCTTATCTTGACCAATATATTCACTTATTTTTTGAGGTCTAAGACTTAATTCTCCCTTTGAATCTTCCTCTAACTCGGCAGGAGTAATTATTCTTTCCATATTTCATCCTCCTATCCCATTAATACTTTTAAACATTCCTTAATAACATTTTCTACAGTATCATTCTTATTAACCTTCTTTAATGCTAACTCAGCTTCTTTTTCGCTGTATCCAAGAGCTAATAAAGCTCCCATTACTTCGCTTAAAGTTGATGCATAGTTATTATCCTCATTAAAGTCATTATCCATATCCATTTGTTCTTTATCAATAACCATATCTTCCTTCTTAAGCTTATCTTGAAGTTCTAATATGATTCTTCCCGCTGTCTTTTTACCTATTCCAGGTGCTCTACATATATGTTTTTCATCACCCATCATTATTGCATACTTTAAGTTAGTTACTCTACTTATTGATAATAAAGAAAGAGCCGCCTTAGCCCCAACCCCATTTATACTTAGTAATAACTTAAACATCTGTAATTCTTCTTTACCTATAAATCCATAAAGACCTATAAAATCTTCTCTAACTATTTGCTCTACATAAAGCATTACTTCTTCACCTGATTTTGGCAACTCCGCCATAGTAGCTCCTGAAGTAAATATTTTATATCCAATTCCATTGTTTTCAACTACTATATAATCTTTATTTATACCTATATACTTACCTTTTATATACTCGTACATTATTTATTCCTCCGAAATCATAGTGAAAGTATGTTCCCCTAATACTTTATCATTTAAGCTATAATCTTTCAAGGACTTAAAAACATAATAAAGGTGTGAATCATTCAATTCACACCTTTATTTGTAATAGTTTCACTATATATTAAAGAAGTATTAAGCTATATTAACTTATGCCTGTCAAATCTAATTTTGCATCTTCTTTTGTGTCGTATACATATTGATACTTTTTAATAGCCTCTTGGTCTAATGGTTTTAAATCGGTGAATTTTGCTCCATTCCTATAGACATCAGCTTTTTCATCTTCAATCTCTAATTCACCCTTATCATTAGACTTATATATTGCTAAGTACCCTTCATATTCTCCAATATAATATTTATTTGGTTCTAGCTCAGATTTTAAGTCCTTATTATAATATACTGTATCCGATGTACTTACATCAAAAGTATATCCATATTGACTTAAAACCTCTGTTAACTCATCCTGAGTAATGCTTCCTTCTAATCCATATTCATCAATAACTTCATCTAAGGTCTTTTCAGCCTCTCTACTACCATTTTTTTGTAATACCACTTTAACATTATCACTTAGATACTTATTACTTGCATTGGCATTTGTAGATGCTTGATTAGTATCTTGCCCTTTGTTTTTGCTTTTTATATATATATCAGTAGCCATATAACTAATTAAGAAAATACTTGTTAATGCCAGTATACCTAATATTATTTTTTTGCTTCCTTTTTTCATTATAATCAACTCCCTATAAGCAATTATTGCCTGAAACTCCATTTAGTATTCATAAACTAAAACTTTTTATACAATATAATAAATAATTTAAAATAAACTAACCATTTCTTAATAGTTTTCATAAAATACTTAATTAGAAGAACTAATTTGGGAGATGTCTGTATTGGAGAATAATTATAGGGATTTTAAATGTACTTATTACGAGCCACAATTTCCTGCTCAACATCAAATGATTCAACCAGGAATAGAATCCATAATGCGCCCTCTTCCTATCTTTGATAACCCTAATTATAAAGGTAGTGATAAATTAAGAGGAAAAGTAGCACTTATAACTGGTGGAGACAGTGGTATAGGTCGTGCTGTTGCTGTAGCTTTTGCTAAAGAGGGGGCAGACCTAGCCATTTCTTACTTATATGAAGAAGATGATGCTAAATACACTAAAGCCTATGTTGAAGAATATGGTGCAAGATGTTTATTAATAGAAGGTGATATATCTTCAAAAGAGTTTTGCCATAAAATTATAGATAGAACCATAAAGCACTTTGGTAAACTGGATATATTAATTAACAATGCAGGTGTTCAAGTTCCTCATGATAATGGAATAGAATGCATATCACAATATCAGCTAGAACTTACTTATAAAGTTAATATTTTTCCCATGTTTTATCTTGTACAAGCTGCCCTTCCTCATTTAAAATCAGGCTCAGCTATTATTAATACTGCATCTGTAACTGCATATAAAGGTCCAGAAGACTTAATTGATTATGCCTCTACAAAAGGAGCCGTTGTAACTTTCACACGCTCACTATCAAATTCTCTTATCAAAAAAGGTATACGTGTAAACGCAGTTGCCCCTGGTCCAATTTGGACCCCTTTGATTGTTTCAAGCTATTCAGCAGATAAAATGGCCACCTTTGGTCTAGATGTTCCCATGAAGCGTGCAGGCCAACCTTATGAACTTGCTCCAACATACGTTTATCTTGCATCTGAAGACTCTTCATATGTTACAGGGCAAGTTTTACATGTTAATGGTGGAACTATGGTAGATAGCTAATATCTTATTTTTTAGGATTAAACAAACTTTATTAACATTAGAATCTCTTTAAGCTATCCACAATTTAATTTCGATTATAATTTCCTAAAGAATAAAAAAGCTGAGGTACTCTCCCTCAGCTTATTATTTCTTTTCCTTTATAAAGCTCCTTATAGATAAAACTACATAACCTAGTGTACAAGTCACCATAATATGTAATCCTAGTGCTGCAAGGTTATAGGCTTCATTATTTATGTACACTGTTTTATCAAACAAGAAAAATATAGTTAATAAACACACTACACTAGATAGTACTAAATTAAATCCTCTACTATATAATTTACCTGTTAGCTTAGTAAATAGTATAAAAGCAAGTGGAATTAATATTATCCACCCTTGTTGCTGAAAGCCATTATAACTTATAGAATCTAGCTTTACCCAATCCATAAATAAAGACATTATACCCGCTATAAAAAACACTATATATACTTTATTTTCCTTAGATATATTCTTGAAATCCATATCTTCCCCCATAAATTGTACTTTATGAGAATTATATTACATTTCAGTGGTTCTATCAAACAAATTAGTATGTACCTTTTTCATATTCTTTATAAAAGTCTTCCGTTTCTTTATTTTCTTGAGATTTTTCATCTTCTAAATAATAATCTTGTTTTTCCTCATCCTCTAAGAATTCTTCCTCTGGTGGAACACCAAATTTCATATATTCTGGCTCATCCATCTTATTAACAGCTTCTACAGTTGGTTTATTTATAAAAACTAAGGTTCCACAAAAAAATAATAAAAGTACAACAATTCCATCAATCACAATTCTTATTTTTTCTTTTTTCATAATCTAAACTCCTAAAATAATATTTTGCTTAGTGTGTGCAACAATTACTAAAAAAATACATATGGAGTATCTTTAGATATAAAAAGGGTGGGTGGATATTTATTTTGCTCCTTCCGGTGCAATCTCCAAGTCACATCAAAGCAAATATCCCCCACCCCTACTAAAGGTAAGGAAATTATAAAATTATTATCCTTGATTTTATATTTTCCTAAAGAATAAAAAAGGGCTGCGCACTAATTATATAGTGCCACAGCTCACTTAAAAAACTTTATCATATTCTATTTACTACTAGACTTTTCTCTGCTCATTAATATAATGGTTACTCCACTTAATACAACTAGAGCAAGTACTAATAGTCCCAAACTTTCATCTCCTGTTTTAGGTGGATTTGATGACTCTGTTTTATCATCTTCAATTTCATCATTACTCCCACCATTTGGAGTTTCTTCTTTATCTTCAAGACCATTAATCGCCTTCTGAAGCTTATCTATTAATTCTTCCAATTCATCACTAGAAGTAATTCCTTCATTAACTTCTGCTTTTACTTCATCTAATACTTCTAGGAATTTGACCTTACTTTCTTCTGTTTTATTGGATAAGTCAATATCTTCTGCTTCTTTTATTAAATCTAATAATGACTTGATATCTAATTCAGGCTCCTTTGAATTTTCTACTGTAAAAGTCTTAAACTCCATCATACGTTTATTTTCATGGATTATTCTTACAATGATCTCATCTCCATTTTCAACTACTGTATCTACACCTTGTGATATTTCATTAAGTCCATTGTTATTACGCTTCATAACTGTTATTTCTGCATTTACATCATTAGCATCTGCCTTAACTGAAATTTTATTAGTCTTGTTACCTAAATCAACTTTCTCTTCTGAAATATCTAGAGTACTTCCATTAACATCAATTTTATTAAATCCTTCTAAAATGTCCGCATAACGCATAACATGAACACTATGAACATCTTTAGTTACTCTATCCTTAGCAACAGCTTCAAAAGCAATACTAACTACTCCATTATAAACAGGAACAGTAACCTTTGCATTATTTCCATTCTGAACCACTTCATAATTTATTCCATGGTCATAATTCTTTGCTAAAAGCTTGTCTGTACCTTCTGATAATTTAACATTAAATGTTATAGAATTATCTTTTTTATTAGTATTAATAAAGGAATTTTTGCTTAATATATTAATTTCACCATATCCAACAGCATTAATTGACTCAATTCCTGCTTTGTTACTTTTTATTTTCTCTAATTTAATAGTTCCAAAATCGCCACTAACTGTATCCTTACCTGTAACATCTATTACTGACTTAGTATTATTATCATAGTTTATTAAATATAACTTTGTTAACTCCTCTGGTATAGTAATGGTATCTCCATCAACTATTTTTATACCATTTAGATAAAAGCCTTTTTGAGATTGTGGCTTATAATTAAATGTTTTACTAATTACATTTGAATATTTACCACTAGATAGTTGCGATACCGCAAACACCTTATACTCTCCATTTTCTGTAGCTTTAAAGCTATTTCCACTTACAACATATGTGTTATTACCAGGCTCACTAACTATTAACATATTATTACCTTTATGAGTTGAATCAAAGCTAATATTAATATTATCATTACTATCAGATGAATGACTTAAATTAGAAATTACAAACTTAGAATCATCATTAGTCATAATTGGTAATGAATCCTTCAGTAAAACTTCATCAATATTTCCTTCTCCTAATTTAATATCTGTAACTGTAACATTTTTATTAGTTTGTCCAGCTCCCCAACATGCAACTGCAAGCTTAAGATCATCTCCAAAGCTTGATATATCAACGCTTTGTACCTTATTCCTCTTGCCATCAACTATAGAATATAAATTAACTGTTTTGCCTTGCTTTTCTATTGCAAAAGTTGCTTTTTTAATTTCATTTTCACTAACATCCCCTGTTGCATGCTCACTTCCTATAGCATTAACTTCATGAACAGTTCCAAATCCATCAGCATGAGCACGTTTACCTACAGATAAATAGTTATTACGATCAACAGTTCCATTTGCATTCTTTTTCATAATTAAGAAATATGCTGAGTCCCAGTTATTTGCCATACGTCCTGGTAATCCATCAATTGTTACTAACCCTGTAAAATTATTAGTATCAACATTTTCCAAATCAATAGTAACTAAATTATTTAATGTATTATCACTTCCCCACAAATCATTACCTGCTTTACGAGTTATTGTAATGCTATCATCTGAAGCAGTTGAATTACTATCTTTATCTTCAATATTTATTAAAGAGTTTAAAACCTTTTGATCATCTTTACCATTTACTATAGCAAAGACTGTTTTTTCACTTCCCTTATATCTTACTGTAATTCTTGCTAAACCTGTTTTTAAACCATAAAAGGTGTTTCCTTCTAATTTTACAATTTGAGAATCATGAATTGTATATTCTACTTCACTTGGATTAATATCTTCTTTAAACTCAAAGCTTGTACCATTGTCTCCATCAATAGTAATTACCTCTGATTTAAATTCCAATTCATTCTCGAAAGTATTTTCAGAGCTTAAAACTGTTATTTCCTTCTTATTAGACTCAATAATGGTACCATTCCAAACATAATATGCAAATACCTCGGCTGTACCTTCTTTGTTTGCAGTCATCTTCCCATTACTATCAATACTTACCACTTCAGGATTAGTTGATGCATATTGTATATTACTAACAACATCTGAAGGTTCAGTTTTTTCTCTATTATTTAGTACATTTAAATCATCTTTAAGCTTTAAATTTTTGCTATCCATCTCCTCAATTAATACATTCTTTCTTAATCCATCATCATAATAATTGTTTTCTACAACAACATTTTTACTATTTTTAAATTCTAATACATTAGCTACAGTTCCTGAATTAGATTCTGGACCTCCTGGTAATGATGTTGGACCAGTTACAACATTTCCATCATAAGTTAGTTCTAAATTGCTATTGTTACCTACATATAATTTGTTAGAACCTTCTATACTTAAATCAACACTTGGATCTAATCTATATATTTTATTATTTCTAAATGTTAGATTCTCAACACTTTCAGCACGTAAAGCCCCATCACTTTCTAAATAAAACTTATTTTCTTCAATTAAAATATTCTTATGAATAGGGTTGGATTCATCTGGTAATCCTCCACCTTTAGTTACTGGATGAAAATATATTGCTGGAGCATACTTCCACCAAGTACGACCTAAGCTACGTATTTTAAATGTATTATTTCTTATTTCTAGATCACGAATTGGACCTGATTCATACCATTCATCAGAGTCATTTGAGAAAAATAATGTTGCCATTGAAGGAGCTTCAAAATAATTGTCTTCAATAACTATCTTCTTACGTGATGTTGCTAAGATCATACGAGTAAATACATTTTTAAACTCGTTGTTTTTAATATAAATCTCTGGAGTATATGTTGCATTTTCAGCTACAAACTTTGGTTCATTTCCAACTTTCTCTGTTAAATAATCTGGTACTTCTTCTTCAAATTCAACAATCATCTCTTTAAGATTATCTTTTGATGGTCCTTCTACACTTTTTACTGTATATTCCTTTTCTTCGTCTCTTGATTCTAGTGTATCACGACTATAAAATACCACCTTATCTCCTGGATGATATTGTGGAAATCCTCCTTGTTGATTATGAATATATTTTAATCTCAATGTATTGCTATCTAACTTTTCTTCAACACGAGTAAATGTCCCATGAATATTGATAGGATCATCATGAGTATTATTAAAGAAAGAATTTTTTATTTCTATCTTTCCCTTTGCACCTGAAATATGAATTCCATCAGCAAAGCTTGAAGTATTACGTCCTGTTTCAATATCTGTTTCCATACGTATACCATCAAAAGAAACGTTTTCTGCCATTTGAACTAAGAATCCAAATCCATGCATGTATGATATCTTTGTATTAATTACATTAATATCTTTGCTTTCCCATACAAAAGCACCAGCTGTTGGACGCTCAGCGTTTGATACTAATTGAAAATTCATTCCCTTTACAACTTCAAATGCTGGGTTTGAAGAGTATTTAATTCTAACTCTTGAATCATCTAGCTGCTCTATTGATTGTGCATTTGTAAATGGATTACTATTTGAATAATATGATCTTCCCATTAACTCTGTTGGATACTTTACTGATATACCATAATTACGATGATCATTTTTTTCTGTCCAATAGTACCCTCCATCAGATTTTTGTTCTGACTTCCATATAATATTCGCTCCTTGAATTTCATAATTAAGATATTCAGGAATAAAATAATCTATAGTCTTATTTTCATTATCATAATCAAGCACAGTCATCTCAGAAGTTGTAGGAATTTGATAATCTATATTTACATTTTTTACTGTTATATTCTCTGAGTGCATAATAGCTAAGGCCATCATATCACCATTAATAATAAACTGTGATCCATTTCCATCTATAGTTAAATTATTTTGGTTCTCAATTAAAATACCAATTGATTTGTTAGGAAAACGTACACTATCTGTATTTGATGTATGTACCTCTCTTACTGGAGCATTCTCTTTATGAATTTGATAAATACCTTTATCAAACTTTAAAGTAACCTTATCCCCATTCTCACCTATTTCCCTAATAGCTTCAAACATATTAACTAAAGCTTTAGCATTATCTTTTTCACCTGTTGAATCAAGTCCATAATCACTTGCATAAACTACGATTCCTTCATCACTTTTTTCCATAGCTTTTACTGATGAAATACTTACATTTGAAATAAGTACTGCTAGTACAGTAAAATAAACTATTGCTTTTCGAAATATACGTTTCATTTTTTCCTCCTTATGAGTTGATATTATTTTTACAGTAAAATTTAAAACTATCATCCTTTTAAAGAAAACGTTTTCTATTTTTACAATTTTATAGTATCATCTCATAATTTAAAAATACATATAAAATATTACTTAAAATATATAAAAAACTAGGATTGCTTTAAAGCTAATCCTAGTTTATATATATCTATTTAGAAAACACCTCACTATAACCACATCTTTTACATAACTCTTCTACCCTCTTTCTACAAGAGAAACCATCAAATATCTTTCTAGCTCTCTCTCCCTCAAGAATAGATTTTAAACTTTCATTATAAATATTACCTAAAGGTATATTCCCTTCCCCATCTAAGCAACATGGAACCACAGTTCCATCTACCAAAATTCCAAAATGATCTCTTAATCCGTGACAGAAGCCACTATCCCCTAATGGTTCAATCTCCATAGTTGGCCATTGAAATTTTTCTGCTCCATTTAAATATATTCTATCTTTTATCTTTACCCTTCTCTTTTCCTCTAAAACCTTCATTACATCATCTTCATATCCAAACTTCATATTGATAAGCTTGGTTATTTTCTCATTCAACTCATTTTCACCCTTGGTCTTCTCACCATCAAAATTCCATAATCTCATTGAACATATTATGTCTGTAGTTCTATTTACTTCATCTATAAAGCTTAAAACATCATTAAAATATTCTTCAAAAGTTATTTTACTATCATTAGCTTCAAAACTATGAAGTGAAATATTAACTTGTCTTAGAGACTTTGCATTGAGAAGTATTTCTTTATTCTTCTTTAAAAGGGTTCCATTTGTTGTTATGTTAACCTTTATACCCCTCTTATATGCCTCATCTAAAAACACTTCTAAACCAGGATTTAATAAAGGCTCACCCATAAGATGAAGATATATATAATCAGTGTATGGACTTACCTCATTAAGTATATGTACAAACTTTTCCTCATCTAAAAAGCTTTTTGCCCTTTTTGTTAAGGGGCAGAAACTACAACTTAAATTGCATACATTCGTTATTTCAATATAAACTCTTTTATACTTTTTCATTATTCTGTACCTACTTTTCAAAATTCTTAATTATACATTATTTTATAACACTAAGATATAAGAAATACAAACACAAAATTTCACTTGTATAATTTAAAATTCTGTGTTATTCTAATTGAGCAGTTGGTACAATAGTGCTAATTACTTGGGAGCTTAGTTTGTCTTTCGCCGGATGCTAAGCTCCCTTTTATTTTATGAATTTTTTATTCTCTCTTGTGAAAAACTACAGTGATAGTTATTTTAGGAGGGATTTTTTTGTTAGAGGAATTACTTAGTAATTATTTACCAATTTTGATACATCTTTTAGAATTAATGGGAGTAATAGTAGTTGTTATAGGTGCTGTTTCTGCCTTTTATAAATATATAATGAGTATATTTTGTAAAAAGAAGTATCCAATTAAGTATACCTTTGCTAATAACCTAGCTATGGGGCTTGAATTTAAGCTAGCTGGAGAAATATTAAAGACTGTATTAATTAAAAATATAGATGAGTTATGGATAATTGCTGCTGTAAGTTTACTTAGAGGATTTCTTGCCCTACTTATCTATTGGGAAATGAAGAATGAAAAAAACGAAACCACCTAATAAAAGGGCTGTAACAATAGTACAGCCTTTTTATATTTCTTTAATTACCTTTCATTTCATCTATACATCGTTTACAAATTGCATTATGCTTGTCTCCTTGGTTTTTATCAACATAATAATCCGATAAGCTCTTCATCTTATGACACATCTTACACCTTTTTATAACCTTAGATCTTGACATTCTTTAACACCTCCCACTTTAAATCTATTCCTAATTATGTATATTTAGAATATTAGTTAACTAACACTATATTATTTAAGTAAATATATATACAAGAGGTAATAAACGGTATAATATATACTAAAGAAAGGAGTGGTTTCATTGAAAAAAAGAATATTATCCATTATACTTATATCTTTTTCTATGCTTTTATTTATGGGCTGTTCTGAAAATAATGTTGATAAAAATAACGAACAGAATCATGTTGAGGCCTCTTCACCAGAAACAGATATAAAAAATGAAGATAAAAAAGAAGATTTATCAGATTCAGATACAGGTAAAACTGAGGAAAAACAAAATTCTAATGTTTCAACACCTCCACCAGAAAACACTGGCAATAAGGTAGAAAAGCCACAAACAACTACTAAGGTAGAGAAAGAAGAAACACCTACAAAACCTAAAACTGTTTCTAAAACTTTAAGATTATACTTTCACGACCCAATGTCTGATAAAAAAATATATTTAAGTAAAAATGTTAATATAACTGACAATGCTATAGTAACAGCCATAATAGAAGAATTAAAAGCTCCTCCTAATTCTTCTTATGTAGCAATAAACCCTAATGCAGGAGTTTCTAGTGCAAAGGTAAATAAGGAGACTAATCTTCTAACTGTAGATTTTAATAATTCCATTTTACCTAATAATATAGGTGGTGGAGTTGAAGGGGCATTTATTCAAGGATTGGTTAATACTTTAGGATATAATTTAGGAGTGTCTAATGTGCGTATAACTATAAATGGAAAAGGGTACTCTTCTGGTCATATGGATTTAGGAAGTAGTGATTATTTTAGCGTAAACTACAACGGTTGGAATCCACTTAATTAAAAAGGTTGGAGGATATTTATTTTGCTTGTTCCGTCGCACGCTCCAAGTCACAGAAAAATAAATATCTATTCCCTTAGTACTTAAGGTAAGGAAATTATAATAATACCTTTGATTTATATCTAATTAAAATTTTATAATTTCCTAGACGTCAAAAAAGATGTTGCAAAATAGTTTATTTGCAACATCTTTTTTATTATTTATCACTACTTATATAAGTAATTTTATATCAATTTTTAGTCTATAATTACATGTCTAAAATCCCTCTCCAATCATCTGGAAATCCAATCAAATTCAAATCTACTATATCTTTATTTTGCTCAATTAAAGCCTCTAATTGAATCTTAAACATAATCCACTCATCTTTATTAGGCATTAGTTCTTTAATGGATAGAATAGTAGCAAAAAGACTATTTCCATCTATATTATATTGACTATACTTTTTATGTAATTTAGTAAATACAACAAATTTTTTGTTGTATAAACGTCCATAATGTGCACATATATTTCTCACATAAGATAAATGAAGTAATCCAGCAACCAACAATTTATAATCTAATCCTAACAACTCTCTTGAAACTATTCTTTTATCTTCTCTTTTTAGATTGGAATACATTCTCGATAATGCCCCAAAAGAAATAAGCTCAATAACTGCCCATATAGGAAATTTTCCATTATACTTATCATTATGGTGAATTACAAATGGCTCTTTATAATTTCTTTTTATTTCTTTACTTATTTCATTCATTAACCCATTATGATATTTTTCATTCTCAAATATTTCACTTTTTGTATATGAATCTGCTCCATATTTATGAGCTAATGTATATGCTATATAAGTTCTTATAGATATTTCTATACTTTCAAGAGTTCCTATTATGAGGTTTTTCATCTTTTTATCAAAGTTGTATAAATCATAGATTGTATCAAATCTTATATTTCCAATATATTTATTTTCCACTTTAAATTGAATAGCATATGCTGTTAATCTATAATAATTGACTATACTTAATACTTTTTTAGCTGATTCTCTATTATCAATTATTACACCACGTTCTTCTAATATATTTAACTGTTCATCAAAGGTTTTTGTTTCCTTAAGTTTTATTTCACTCACCATTATATCCCTCAAAAATAAAAAGTCCCACCTGTTTCGCATTGTTAAGAGGCTTGGCGGGTTCTGTTACAAATTTTATCGTCCTGCATGTTTCGCATTGCTAAGAGGCTTTGCAAGTTCTATTAATATTATATTACATTTAAACTCAGTATTTGTAAACTTATATTATAGTCCATAACCACTACTTAGCTTAAATTATCTCTTGTTTTTATATATTTGCTATTAATATAGTAAACTTTATTAACGCCATATACTCTATATTACTTACATTATCCATTGTTTAACCTTTTAATTTAATAACTCTTATTTGAAATCCATCTTAATTTTAAAAACATATTATTCCAAACCTACAAGCAATCCATACAAAAAAGACTATATTAGATTTACATTTATAAAAATCTATCTACAGTCCTACTTTTTATTTTGCTAATTTGCATTAGCTAATACATCTTATCTACAGCAACTAATTTTTTAACACCCTCATTTCCTGCAACATCCTCACTGTTAAATTTGGCCACTATTTTATATAAATTTAATAGTTCCACTATATCCATATCCAATATTGGTTCATACATAAATGAATTCAAATGAATATTTTCTGGTGTCATAATATTTACCTTTTCTAAAACCTTAATAATATCTTTATCTCCAAATTGCTTATAGCCATTAAATAATTCTCGTGTTTGATTAGGACTTTTTAGTGCATATTCTAAAAACTTTGATGTATTATCACATTTTCTTATTCTTTTTCCATGTCCTTTTTTTTCAACCCATTTTATTTCATCTGTATATTCTTTGATCTTTTTTAACATATATTCTTCAGAAACGTGTCTAATAGCGATTGCCAAAACTATCTTATTTTCTAAATCTATGTCAGTTTCCTGTATATTATTTGCTACTTCTCTAATACACTCACTCGCTAATTGTAAAGAATTAACTTCTTGCTTAAATTGTTCTATCCCCAAATATTCTTTATATATTTTTTCTAAAATTTTTAGAGAAATATTCTTATTTTTATCTGATACATGTAGTAAACTAGTTAATATTTTTTTATCACTATTTATACCTTCCAATTGTGCTGTATTTTCATCTCTCCCATAATCTATCAAATTTCTCACAAATGGAATAAGTGCAATAATATTTTTTTCAGATAAATCTTTCTTCCACTTTTTAAAAGGTTCGTCTTTATCATAATTTATATACAAATTTATTTTATCTTCTTTTTTCTCTGCTAATAATTTATGTTCTTTTTTAACACCTAATCTATTTGAAACTGTTCTGTAGAAATCAAAATTATGTGATAAAATAATCATATAAAAATTTTCTATATCAGCCATATCATATAGATACTCTACTATAGCATATTTATTTTTATAATCAAACGAATCTGCTATATCATCTATAATAAATAGCGTTTCTTTATTTTCTTTTTTTCTTTTTTCTATATCGAAAATAATATTTAATAAATATAACGTTCTTTTTTCTCCTTGACTTAATATATCAATTGACTCTAATTCAGTTCTGTTTAAAAATTTATCATCAGTATCATCTTTTTTAAAGCGGAACTCTATTCTTGGTACACTTTCTCCAATAATTGAACCTATTAAATTTGAAATAACCATTTCATACGGAACTGTAAATCTTTCTTTAAAAATATTAAGGGCTTCTTGCCAAGGTGTTTTATCAAACTTTTCATTCTTAACTTCTTCAATAAGTTCTTCACATTGATTTTTTAATTGCGTAAATATTTCACCTTCATCTTTTATATATGAAAGCCATAAATTTTGTTTCAATTTTGATAGTTTATCCGATTTTAAATATGGCAAAATATGTGGATTATTTTGAATAATAAGTTTTAGTGTCGTTCCTTTAACATCACTTAACATCTTCTGAATATCTTTTAACTGTGGAGATTCTTTCAATTTATTCTCGATAATAGTTATCTTATTTTTTAATTCACTAGAATTATTAATCTCTATATCACCATCTAATGTTATCTTATTTCTTTTAACAAAAAAATTCTCATTTGACAATGTTTTTTCTGTATTTTTTAACTGTGGTAATGTATATTTTCCTTTATCTAAAAAGCTAAACTCAGAACATATTTCTTCACTTTTACTTATAAATTCTTCAATTTTATTCTGAAATTCATCAGAAACTATTTTTTCCAATACTTTTTCATCAAAGATATTAATATATTTAATTTCACTAAATTCATCTTCCACTTCTTTAACATTAAACTTGTTTATATTTAACAAAATACTCTCTTCTGAAAAGCCGAAATCTTTAATAATTGTAGGTTCCAATTCATATATTTTTTTACCTAGTGAAGTTTTTACAATTTTTACTCCTGACCTTTTTTCTATTTGTTTCAAAAATTTATCTTTTGTTTCAAGCATATTTTTTATCTTACTATTTAAGCTTTCATTTACTAATAGAGATGAAATACTACTTGATTCATAAGAACTTTCATATGATTTAATAACAAAAACATCGTCAGGATTTATATTATTTCTACCATCATCACATTCTAATTTAATTTCACCTTGAAGATTAAAAATTTCATCTCTTATATCATCTATTTTATTGTCCTGTATTTTTTTCATCGTTTTAGCAAACGATGTTTTCATAAGCCCATTCCTTGCATAAATGGTATATACATTATTATCTTCTGTAAAATCAAATGTATAATTTAACTTGTTAATTCCGTAACAATTAGTCATCTCAATATTTATACTTCTCATACATCCCCCATAAAATTACTTTTATTGTATTTTATATTATATATTGTAAATCATTTGTACATTATGTCAATATCTATTAATATTCTTGAATAAATCACTTTTTGAACCATTTATTTTGTATAGACCTAGTAATATAGACTGTATACATCTACCTCATCCTCTATATTAGCTTTATTACCACATAGCCTTACCCTACTTTCTACCACTTCAATAGTTAATTTCTTATTTTATACAGAAGTCCTATTAAAACATTATTTATTAACAAAAAAGCTCCATTGCTATGTAATTGTAATAATACCTTTTATTTATAGCTAATTAAAATTTTATAATTTCCTAGACGTCAAAAAAGATGTTGCAAAATAGTTTATTTGCAACATCTTTTTTTATTATTCCTCCCAACCTTCTGGGAACTCTGCATTATGGTAAACATCAGTTACATCGTCATCATCATCTAATAGATCTAACATCTTTTGGAACTTCTTAGCATCATCTTCATTAATTGCTGTATATGTATCTGGAACCATTTTTACAGCAGCTTCTAAGAATTCAATTTCTTCAGCTTCTAATGCTTCTCTAACTGTACCAAAATCTTCAGGTGTAGTAGTAACAACGAAAACTTCCTCTTCTGCTGCAAAATCTTCTGCACCAGCATCTAAAGCTAACATCATCATTTCATCTTCATCTCTATCTTCTTTTTCTATTACAATTTCACCTTTTTCTTGGAACATGAATCCTACACAACCTGTAGTTCCCATATTTCCTCCACCTTTAGTGAATGCACTTCTAACATTACCTGCTGATCTATTTTTATTATCAGTAAGAGTTTCAACAATTACAGCAACTCCACTAGGGCCATAACCTTCATATACAATTTTTTCGTAGTTTACTGAATCAAGTTCTCCTTCTGCCTTCTTAATAGCTCTGTTTATATTGTCATTAGGCATATTAGCAGCCTTTGCCTTTGCAATAACATCTCTTAGCTTTGCATTTGTATCAGGGTTAGCGCCACCGTTCTTTATAGCTAATGCTAATTCTTTACCTATTTTAGTAAATATCTTTCCTCTTTTAGCGTCTGCTTTACCTTTTTTGTTTTGAATGTTATGCCATTTTGAGTGTCCTGACATGCTTATTCCTCCTATCTTTATTTTTTATAAAACCTATAAAATTATATCATATACTTTTAGGAAATAAAAGAAGTGGTTATTCTATTCCTTTGTATAGCCTATTTCCTTCCTTAAAATATATACCTTCCTCACTTTTGTCAATTACTACTTTTCCATTTGTAGAATTAACAAATTCATTTTCTATAGTCTCTACAATACTTTTTTCAGTTAATATATGTACAGTAACTGAATCTGTATATTCTGTGTCTTCTATATGCCAATTATTTTGACCACATATATATTGTATCTTACCAAAAAGATCATAATCAATATTAGCAGATAGCTTTAAGCCTTCTACTTTTTCTACAACACCTGCAGCTTTTACAGCAATAGATGCCCCCTTAGTATAAGCTCTAGTTAACCCTCCTGCTCCTAAAAGAATTCCTCCAAAATATCTAGTTACAACTACTGCACAATCAGTAATTCCGCTCTTTTTCATTACCTCTAAAATAGGAATTCCTGCTGTTCCTTGAGGTTCACCATCATCTGAATATCTTTGAATCCCCATATTTTGACCTATTACATATGCCCAACAATTATGTCTAGCTTGCTTATGCTTATTCTTTATTTCAGCAACAAAGGCTTTAGCATCCTCTTCATTCTCAACTCTCTTTGCATACCCAATAAACTCTGATTTCTTTTCTTCAAAGGAATCTTCACCAAAATTTCTTATTGTTATATATGCCATGTTTCTAATTCCTCTCTTATTAATTTAAGTCCTTTTTTAATTTTCTCCTCATTTGTCTGAGAAAATCCTATTCTAAAGGTTCTATCTCCATCACTCATATTTCTAAAGAACAATACTCCAGGTGTTATATAAACATTTTTCTTACTCAATCTTAAAAACAACTCTCTAGATGTAACTCTTTCATCTGCTATTTTAAGATAAAATGTAAGTCCTCCCCCTGGTTTGTTACAAGTAACCATATCACCTAGTTCTTCATCTATAAGTTTAGACATTAATTCATATCTTTTCTTATATTCAACATTTAAATATGAGATATTATCCTTCCATGCCCCATCTTTTATATATAACTCTAAAGCTCTTTGCATTAAACTTGATGTTGCAATATCTGTATTAAACTTAGAGTTTTGCATACTTTCCCTAAATATATTGGGAGTAACTATATACCCAATTCTTATACCTGGTAAAAATATTTTAGAAAAACTCTTTATATAAATAACCCTATCACTTCTATCAAGCCACTTAAATGGAATATATTCCACTGACTCTTCATAAATAAGCTCTGATAAATAATCATCCTCAATTATATAAAAATCATATTTTTCTGCTAGTTCAATAAGCTTTTTCTTCTTTTCCAAACTATAGCTTATACCTGTTGGATTTTGAAAATAACTCATAGTATAAAAACATCTTATTCTATTCTTTTTTAGTATTTCCTCAAAACCATCTAGATTTACTCCGTCCTTTTCCATCTCAACTTCAAATATATTAGCTCTTCTCCACTTAAATACAGAAAGAGCCCCCCCATAAGTTGGTTTTTCTACTATAACATTGTCATTAATATTTAATATAGCCTTAGATGCAATATCAATTCCTTGTTGTGCACCTGAAACTATTAATATACTCTCATTATCTATGCTATTATCCCAAAATACTTCATTAATAGTATATCTTAAATTTTCATATCCTAAAGCATTTTGTGAAATTAAAGCTTCTGCTCCATCTCTATCAAGAACCTTATTAATAATACTTTTAAACTCTTCTATAGGAAATACAACTTCATTATTTGTTTCCCCTGCAAAATCTATAGCATCCTTAGTATTTCCTGATGATAGTTTTCTAAATACTCTTGAATATTCCTTAGAAAAACTACGACGTACTTCTTTTACTTTTGCATAGGTTCCACTTCCAACCTTTTGATATGCAAAGCCATCATTTTGAAGTTTATTGTATGCATTAATAATAGTTACCTTATTAACCCCTAAATAATTTGTATATTCTCTTATTGTAGGAAGTTTTTCTCCATCTTCTATGTTCTTAGTTTCTATAAGCCTTTTTATATGATTAGAAATTTGAACATACTTAGGTATTTCTTCCTGAAAAATCACATTATAAATATCCCTCATAATATACCATCCAATTTTAAATTACTTTATGTGCATATACATTTTCATCAAGTATTAAATTACCTTCTTCATCATATAAAGCTCTACTTTTCTTAGAAATAACCTCTCTCTTTGCAAGCTCTTTTAATATATTTTCCATTTTTATATCAAATTCTTTAAACGCATTATATGAGCTAATTTCATAAGAATTCATATATTCGTATTCTTCACAAAGATAGTCTATTAAAGCGCTAGATGCCCTAACAATATTATCATCTAAAAACTTTTCTATATAATTTATAGTATCTTTAATAATTTTTTCATTTATAGGCTCCATAAACAACTTGTCTACTACTTCTTTAAAATTATTACTTAAGTTTGTAGCCATAACTAAAGAATCCTTTGTTACTGTGTATCCGTTTAAATTAATTAGTAACTTTGAAAAACTATCTAAAGTTCTAATTAAAACTTCATAGGAAGTTTTAAGCCCTCCATTTTGTAAATACTTTTTACTTATGCCTATATCCTTAAGAAGCTTTCCTAAATAAACTAAATTCCACACTTCTGTATGGGATGGCATAGTATATCTAGAATTATTGTAAGCTGAACTTATTTCATTATCTCTTGAAAATACTAATTTGGAATTACACAACAACTTTTTAGCAAAGCCCTTTTTTCCATCATTCTTATAAAGTTCTAGGAAAGAGTTTTTATTTAATATCTTTGTGTGAACTGGAACTTCCCTTACCTCTGAATAAACATCTCTTATTTTTTCAAAACCATCTTCATATATAAGAAACAAATCTATATCAGATTCTTCCCACACATCTCCAGATACAATACTACCAAATGTAAATAGTGCTACAACCTTCTTATTTTTCTTAATTTGATTTACAACAGTTTGAAATGCCTTCTGTAATTCTAATACAGTTTTAGCCATATTTTCTCTCCTTTCCTTAAAATTATTTATTTACATTATATATTAAAATTCCCCCTTAAAAAAGTACCGAAACAATTTTATATTTTTAATAGGAAAATATAATAACCCCTTTAATTTATAACTAATTAAAATTTTATAATTGAAAAAGGAGAAATTCTTATAGAATTTCCCCTTTATTACTATTATTCAATTACCTTAGTTACATATTCTTCTGTTTTATTATAAACTTCCTCATCTACTTCCACCATCATATAAGTACCTTCATCCTTATAATCCTCTTCAAAAACTCTTCCATTTCTATGAAGGAATGATACTACATCACCTTTATGATATGGAATCATAAATTCAGCTTTAATTAGGCTATAAGGAAGCTTTTCTTCAATAAGATATAATAATTCTTCTAAATTTGTTCCTTCTTTTGCAGAAACCTCAATTATATCCTTGTATAGTGATTTTTCTCTCAGTTCATCAAGCTGCTCTTCTGAGGCCATATCAACCTTATTTAATACTAAAATAGTTTCCTTTCCTATAGCTCCTAACTCTGAAAGCACTTCTTCAACAGCCTTAATTTGTTCTAAGGCATAAGAAGATGAAGCATCTACAACATGACATAAAAGATCTGAAAACACTACCTCCTCTAAAGTAGACTTAAATGCTTCTACTAAATCATGAGGCAACTTTCTTACAAATCCAACTGTATCAGTTAGGGTTATAAGCCCTTTATTTTTTAAGGTTATCGCTCTTGTTGTTATATCAAGAGTTGCAAAAAGCATATTAGCTTCAAATACTTTTTCCTTACCCTTACCTTCTTGAACTGCTGCTATATCACATAAAGCATTTCTTAAAGTAGACTTTCCAGCATTTGTATATCCAACTAAAGATACCTTTGGAATACTTTCTTTATTTCTCTTTTCTCTTTGGACTTCTCTCGTTTTCTTTATTTTCTTTAATTCATTATTTAAATCATATATGGTTTCATTTATATGTCTTCTATCTGTTTCAAGCTTCTTTTCTCCAGGACCTCTTGTACCTATACCACCACCTGTTCTTGATAACACTGTTCCAAGCCCTTGTAGCCTACTCTTTCTATATTTTAGTTGGGCAAGCTCTACTTGAATTTTAGCTTCTTTACTCTTTGCTCTTCTTGCAAATATCTCCAAAATAAGAGTTGTTCTATCTATTACCTTTGCACCAATTGCATTTTCTAAGTTTCTAACTTGAGAACCTGATAATTCATCATCAAAAATAACTACATTAGCTCTTTCAGTTTGTCTTAATGATGCTATCTCAAGTACCTTTCCTCTTCCTATATAAAAAGCTGGATCTATCTTGCTTCTTCCTTGGAAAACACTTTCTAATACTGGAATATCACAAGCTTCTGCAAGTTCTCTTAATTCTTCTAAACTTTCTCTTGTATCAGAACCAACAATTATAGCTTTTTCTGTATCATCTTCTATTACTTCATTTTCTTTTATTAATGATTCTACATATCTTACCTTATCTAAAATGTGTATTGAAACAAGCTCTTCAAAGGAAAGATTTTTCTTTTCTTCATAAGCTAATACATCATTAAATACTGTTAAAGTACCTAAAGAAAAATCTATAATATTCCCTTCAAATATCCCAACTGCTACAATACAATCAAGCTTTAACTTTAATAAAGCTGATAAATCTAATGCAGAAAGATTACTATATCCATTTGGATGTGTGTGAATTACTCTTGTCCCAGAAAGCTTACTTTCTCTAATATCTAATAAAGGTAACTCAACAGATGTTGAATCTCCTATTGCAACAGATGTAACTGTTCCTCTTCTATCAATAGCAACACTCACTTCTCTTTCAACTGCAGTAGAAACCCTAACCATAGTATCTATTATCTCTCTACTACATACTTCATCCTTCAAACTCTTCATTTTATATATTTTATCTAATTCATCTAAAAAGGTCTTTTTAATTCCTTCCGTATTTCCATTTATCATACATTAATCACCTCATGCCTAAACGTTATATAATTTATATTGTAGAAATTCCAACAAAATCAGAATTTCTTTATTATCTTACTTATCTTTATCCTGTTTATCTTAATTAACTTTATTATCTCATTTATCTTCTTACCTCGTACCTAAACTATGCATAGCACTGCTTTTTACCTAGTACCTTCTCTTACCTTCCTAACTCTATCTTGGCAACTTTCATCTAATTTTATACTATTGGTAAACATATGTAAACATCATAAAATGTTACTCATTATCTTATTTTATGTAAAATAGTTGAAAGAATTTAAAAATGTATGTAATATAAATTAAGATAAGACTTTTTTAAGTATTAATTTGCACTTTAATTAGAGAGAATATAATTATAGTTAATTAAGTGGTACATAGTATTATTTTATGAGCGGAGGACAACCATGGAAAACAAAAAACGTAACATCCTTTTATCAAAGGAAACTATTGATAGTAGAATTCAAGAGCTTGGTAAAGAAATCACAAAAGATTATGAAGGAAAGAGCATATATGTACTTTCTCTATTAAGAGGAAGCTTTATTTTCACTGCTGATTTAGTTAGAGCTTTAGATACAAAAGTTAAAGTAGGTTTTATGACAACATCTAGCTATGGTCATAGTGAAAATAGTTCAGGAGAAGTTAAAATAGTTAGCGACATTCCTGATAACATTGAAGGATATGATGTTTTAATAGTTGATGATATTGTAGATACAGGATACACTATGGAATTTATCATAGAACATGTAAAAAAACTTGGTGCTGCATCAGTTAAGAGCTGTGTACTTTTAGATAAACCTTCAAGAAGAAAGGTTGATTTAAAACCAGATTACAGCTGTTTTGAAATTGATGATGTATTTGTAGTAGGCTTTGGTTTAGATTACGAAAGTTATTATAGAAATGTTCCTTACGTATTTAACTGGGAAGAATAATTATATAGCGTAAATAATTATGGAATAGCATTTATACAAGTTATAAATGCTATTCCATTTTTTAATTTATATAAGAAGATCTCATTTTATTATTGGAATACTTTTTGTAAGCCTCTTTTAAAATTTCTTTTCACTTATTACCCATATTTATATATTCTTATACTTATATATTGTTATATTTATAAGTTTTTAACTTTTTAAAATGGCTAAGTCCACTGTGAAGCTGTAGATTTTTTTACCTAAGTTTCCTATAAAGCAAAAAAGGAGAATGGATATTTATCTTTCTCCTTTAGTCACAAGCTTCAAGTCACAGAAAAATAAATATCCATTCCCTTCATACTAGAGGTAAATTTATTTATTCATTAGATATTTTATTTTTTATCTTTACTTATTGCCACCGCCTAAATCTATAGCAGTATTTGGTGTCTTTCCAACAATAATTGTTTCAGCCACAGGTATCTGACAAGTAACAACTTGCTCCTTACTATGTAGAGGTATTTTCATCCTTACTCTAGCTTCAACATTTAAATAAATTTTATGTCTTGTCTGATTAATCCCTGCGCTTTCAAATTTAGATTCATAAGATACCTTCATATTTCCAATTGGATCAATCTTTACATTTATGTCAGGACCAAATTCATAGAAGGCACTATTGTCTGTCATCCATCCAAGAGGTACCTCAACCCCTACCTCCCCCATTTTCTGAAGTTCTTCATTGCATCTTATCGAAAGCCTTGAAGTTAAATAATTTAGTTTAACAGTATTAGCTCTAATCATATTGATATTACCTTCATTATCTTTATCTATTATGATCATCTCATCATAATTAAATTCTTCATCAAACAGTTCCATACTTGTTTTACTTATACACTCTACTGTATCAGCTTTAATTGAACTTTCTGCCACCTGTAACACTGCAGGATAAATCCTCTTATCATATAAAATTATTGAAAGAATAAAAACTAATAATATGGAAATAATAACCAGTATGATAGGCTTAAATTCCGTTTTTTTAGGTTTAGTATAATAGTTCATATATCACCTTATTGTTGAGTTATTGATTTACTCATATTATAATTATGCTATAATAGCATTTATTATTATTAAATCAATTTAATTTAGGAGGAACTGATGGCAAATAAAAATAATTCAAATAAAAATAAAAAGACCTCACAGGGACCATCTAAATCAGGTAGTACTTCTAAGAAAAAGACAGCTGCTACTTCAAAAGTAAGTCAAGCTTCTCAAAAAAGTACTACTGTAAAACCTTCTAAGAATAGTAAAGGTAAAGTTGTTAACAAAAAGAAAAAAATAATAAAAAGAGTATTTTTAGCTTTATTATTCTTATTCTTAGCCCTATTTGTTATAGGTTTAGGATATGTCTTCGCTATTATCAGTAGTGCCCCACCACTAGATGTTGATGCTGTAAAAAATTTAAGCCAAGCTTCAGTATTATACGATCGAGATGGGGAGTTTATGGATAATGTCCATTCTGATATAGATAGACAAATCGTAGATGGAGATAAAATACCTAAAAATTTAAAAAATGCCTTTGTAGCAATTGAAGATGAAAGATTTTATAAGCATCCTGGTATAGATGTTAGAAGAATATTAGGTTCTGCTGTAACTGATGTAGTCAAAATCTTTAAAGGAAAAAGAGGTCTGCATGGTGGTTCAACTATAACTCAACAATTGCTTAAGAACACAATATTAAGCAATGAAGACTTTATAGTTGAAAGAAAAATAAAAGAAATATACCTTGCATTACAATTAGAGAAACACCTAGATAAGGATGAGATATTAGTTCAATATTTAAATACAATTCCCTTAGGTGGTGTAACTTATGGAGTTGAAGCTGCTTCAAACTTATACTTTGGTAAATCTGTAGATAAGCTTAACTTAATACAATGTGCTTATATTGCAGGTGTAACTCAAGCACCTCACACTTATAGTGCATATAATCCAAATAATAAAGATAATCCTTCAATCTACTTAAATAGAACTAAAACTGTTTTAGGCAAAATGAAGGAATTAGGGTATATTAACGAGGAAGAATATAATCAAGCAATTTCTGATATTGATAATGGTGGATTAGTTTTCACTCCAAAATCAATTTCATATAGACTTGATTATGAATGGTATATAAACCCTACTATAACTGAAGTAAAAAGAGATTTAAAAGAAAAATATAAGTATTCTGATGAAGAAGTAAATAAACTTTTAGCTAATGGTGGATTAAAAATCTATACAAACATGGACAGAGATCTTCAAGACTATGCTCAAAAAGTATTAGATGAAACTACTGCTGCTACTGTTAGAAAACAAGAAACTTATGTAGCTGGTACTAAAACTCCAGAATTCCAAGGTGCAGCTACTGTAGTAGATTATAAGACTGGTGAAGTTCTTGCTCTTATTGGAGGAAGAGGTGAACAAGGAGCTAACTCCTTGAATAGAGCATATAGCGATTTAAAATCTATTGGGTCATCAACTAAACCATTAACAGTTTATGGACCTGCAATAGAAGAAAAGCTATTTACAGCTGCTTCTACACTTGACGATTCACCTTTTACTGATTCAAAATTATCTTACTTGAAAAATTTTGACAATTCACATTACGGAAATATAACTTTAAGAGAATCTATTAAAGAATCAAAAAATATAACAACTGTTAAAACTCAACTAGCTATAGGTAACTCTTTATCTAAGCGTTATGGTGAAAAGTTTGGAATAGTATATAGTAAGAGTTCACAGGAATACCCTGCTTATGCTTTAGGGGAATTCCATAATGCATCTGATGATAGAGATGGAGCAACACCATATATTTTAGCCTCAGCTTTTGGTGTTTTTGGTAATGGTGGTGTTTATACTGAACCAAAGTTATACTCAAAAGTAACAGATGCTTCTGGAAATGTATTATTAGAAAAAGAAACTGAAACAAAGAGAATATTCTCTGAACAAACAGCTTATATAATGTATGACTTATTAAAAGGCTCTCTAAACTACTCAGCTTCAAACGCCAAATTTGGTGCTATGCCAGTAGCTGGTAAAACAGGTACTACAACAGGACCTAAAGACTTCTGGTTCTCTGGATTAACACCTCATTTATCCGCTTCTGTATGGCTAGGTTATGATAATCGTTCAATAATGGGTGGATACTCAAGTTCTGCTTCTAAGGTATGGGGTAAGATTATGGCTAAGGCTAGTGAAGGAATGAACACTAAGGATATTACAATGCCAGATAACATTGTAAAGGTTGCTGTATGTAAAGATTCAGGTCACCTTCCTACAGATTTATGTAGACAGGATCCAAGAGGAAATAGAGTGTATGAAGAATACTTCATAAAGGGAACTGAACCAACAGGATATTGTGAAAACCATGTTAAGGTTAAGGTTAATAGTGCTAATAACAAATTAGTAACACCAAACACACCTTCTCACCTTGTTGTGGAAAAAATATTTGTTAAGAAAGCTTCACCAAATCCTGCTACAGATGATTACAAATATGTATTACCTACTGAGTATGATGATACTATAGGTGCTCCTGTATTACCTCCAACTGATACTGATAATGAGGATGAGGATCCAGAGGGAGACGATAAACTTCCTGAAGACAATCCTGGTTCCGAGGGTACAGGGGATAATACAAATAATCAAACTGAAAAACCAGATAAAACATGAATATAAAATACAAAAATAAGGATAACTTTAAAGTTATCTTTATTTTTTTGAATAATTTTAATATCAATCCTTCATTTTTAGAATAAATTTAATTTATTTCCTTCGTTTTTCTCTTTTAAATCTTATTTTTTTCATATTTTACGTTGATTTTAACTTTTTTTTATTCTTCTTATGCAACTTTTATTTTTTTTCTTGCAAAAACTAACTTTTTCATATATTATAAAATAGTATTTTGTCATAATAAGCAATAAAATATTACTAGAACGGGGGACAATAAATGGATTTATTAAACAATTTAATTCAACATTTTAATAATTTCCTATGGACTTATATCTTAATAGCTATGCTTTTAGTATTAGGCGTATACTTCACATGGAAAACAAAATTTGTACAATTTAGATATTTAAAAGAAATGTTTAGGCTTCTTGGAGATGGAGCTACTCAAGAAAAGGTAAAAGGTAGCATTTCTTCATTTCAAGCTTTTTGTATAAGTACCGCTTCAAGAGTAGGTACTGGGAATCTTGCAGGTATAGCATTAGCTCTTACTGTAGGAGGACCTGGTGCAATATTCTGGATGTGGATAATAGCATTAATCGGTGCAGCCTCAAGCTTTGTTGAGTCAACTTTAGCTCAAATATATAAAACAAAGCAACCAGATGGTTCTTATGTAGGCGGGCCTGCATATTACATGGAAAAAGCCCTTGGTAAAAGATGGCTTGGCATTATATTCTCCATATTAATAACAATTACTTTTGGATTAATATTCAACTCAGTTCAATCTAATACTATTACTCTAGCAATGAATGAAGCATTTGGTACTAATAATGCTTTAATTGGAATCCTTCTAACTGTTATAACACTTATTATAATATTTGGTGGTGTTCACAGAGTATCTAAGGTTTCAGAAGTTATAGTTCCTGTAATGGCATTAGCCTATATTTTTGTAGCTTTAATTGTAGTGGTTATGAATATAACTCAAATTCCATCTTTAATAACTCTTATAGTAAAAAGTGCTTTTGGTGCGGAACAAGTAGTTGGTGGAACAATGGGGGCTGCTTTATTAACTGGTATTAAGAGAGGTTTATTCTCTAATGAAGCTGGTATGGGAAGTGCTCCAAACGCTGCAGCTACTGCAACTGTAACTCACCCTGTTAAACAAGGTCTGATTCAAACATTAGGTGTTTTCACTGATACAATTATAATTTGTACATGTACAGCCTTTATAATTCTTTTATCAGGTGTAGACTTAAATAGTAATTTAGAAGGTATACAACTTACTCAAAATGCTTTAAGCTCACAAGTAGGTGCTTGGGGAAGTTATTTCATAGCTTTTTGTATACTACTATTTGCTTTCAGTTCTATTGTAGGAAACTATTATTATGGTGAAGCTAACATTGAATTCTTAACAGATAAAAAAATATATTTAACTCTTTATAGATTATTTGTCGGTGCTATGGTGTTCTTTGGATCAATAGCTAACTTAAATATAGTTTGGAACTTAGCAGATGTATTTATGGGATTAATGGCAGTTTTAAACCTTATAGTTATTGCATTATTAGGAAAGTTTGCCTTTAGAGCCCTTGAAGATTACAGAGCTCAAAAGAAGGCAGGTATTAAAGAACCAGTATTCAAAGCTAGTTCAATTCCAGAACTAAAAAATGCAGATGAATGGAACTAGGAAGTTATATTTATTTTGATTGTTACTTAGCAAAGCTCAAATTTACATCAAAATAAATCCCTACTCCACTAGTACTTAAAACAAAAAAGAACTCAACTTAAAAAGTTGAGTTCTTTTTTATTTTAATGACTTTGTTTCAGTAACAGTATCTTTAATTCTATTAATAATTTCTCCACTTTCAGTGGAAACAAAGTATTTCGTTTTCATTTCTTTTCCATCAATCCCTAAACCTTTTATAGAAATAACATAGCAAAGTTCCGTTTTCTTTCTATCTTTATCTTCATAAAAAGCTTTGAATGTCTCTCCTACAATCTCACTCTTTTCTACAAGGCTTAAAGCTTCATTCAATGCTGTCTCTTCAGCTTTATCCTGAGTCACCTTAATTTTAACTCTACCTGGCTCCTTTAAAGTTGAAATATTTGAATATCCGTCTAATGTCCCTTTTTCCTTATCTATATTTACTATTATTTGATCCTTATAAAAAGGGTATCCATCCTCTAACTTAGTAAATATTAATGAATAGTACGGCACTTCTTGCCCTTCACTTTTTATAAACTCTTTAAATTCCACATCACCTTTGTATATTTTGTCCAAATAATCTTCTGCCTTTTTAACAGCTTGTTCTTCACTTATTTTCGTCTCACCAAGAATACATACTTTATTCTTGAAACCAATGACCTTAAACTCATTATCAACATCTATACCAAAGTCCCTAGTATTCACAATATAATATTCACTTTCATTATTCATATCATATTTCTTTAAACTTTCATAAGATATATTTTTAAAATTTTCAGTTTCAGCCACTATATCCTCTGAGTATAATAAGCCAACAAACCTTTTAGCTGCTCTTATTTCTTTTGATCCTCCACCAATATAGGAGTAAACAATACACAAAATGCTAATCAAAAGACAAATAATAGTTATAAAAAATATTATACTCCTCTTCTTATAATTCATAAGATACCTCCACTTTACGAACAAACACTATTCCTATATATTTATATTACAATAATATGTGAATTTTATAAAGTACTATTGTACCCTAATTTTTTAGCTATGTTATTTGAAAGTCTTCTTCCATAAACCTTTGTAATCATTCCCAATAACATTTCTATTTCACCAAGCAAATTGTAGCTTATCATTACTTTACCATTATCAACAAAGTTTTTACTAACACTTTCATAACCTTTTCTATCTCTAAAAAACTTTCTCTCTTCAGGGCACTCATTTAATTTAAACTTATCTGCTTTTATACATACATAATCGCAACAATGGAATTTTGTATACAATTTTTCTAAAGTACTATTATCTAAATTATTGCCACTTGGAATGAATAATATATCAATTTTCTCTTTCACTTCTTTATTACCACTTATAAATGAAGCTTCTATTTCATATAATTTAAAAAGTTCTTTCTTTTCTATTTTATTAGATAACATAAAAATCTCTTTTGCTAGTGTAAAATCTAAAACATTCATTTCATCATGAATTATAAATCCTACATTTTTAATTGACACTTCTTTTTTTTCTAAGAATTCATCTCTACTAATTCTTACACTTACATTTCCCTTTTGATTATATATAATACTAAACTTCATTTTCTCTGCAAGCCTTACCCCTGCCTCTGTAGAGATGCTGTCCATTATTATCTCGCCACCAAATTCAATAAAAAAATACTCTAATAGCAGCTTTACAGCCTCTTCCCCAAAGCCCTGATTTCTATATTTAGATAATATCTTAATATTAAACCTTGCAACTTTAGTAGCTGAATCATATCCATGAAAACTCACCTCTCCTATGGGAGAGCCATCATTTAAATATACTAAACAATAAAAGTTTTTACCATCAGATGGATAAACCATTTTTTTGTAAAAACCTTCCCACTTACTTCTAGGAAATGAAAAAACCCCACCAATATCCTTCATAGTCTCTTCATCTGACCAAAGGCTAGCGACAAACTCTAACTCTTCTAATATTGGCTGTTTTATATAAATCCTCTTTCCCTCTCTCATATACAAACCATCAGAATATAACATAATTCATCACCTATAATATTTCCAACTATTTTTATAATAAATATCTCATATTTATACACCATTATCAATACAAATAATTTTTATTTCAAATTCTTATTCTAAATAAACGCAAAAAAGCTTTTTATTTATTTTTCTTAGCTATACTAAACTTTTCCTTATGTTTTACTAAACTATTTTTTTCATTTTTCTCTCCACTCCAATCATACTCTATATTAGGAGCAAATATTTTTTCCAATATTTTTTATAAAAATATTGATTTTTTCCTATATTCTTTATATAATATTTTTGTTTGTTTAGTAATTTTAAACTATTAGTTTAGTAAAAGTTATTTTTATAAATTAAAGATGGTAGGTGTAAATGTGCAAATAGGAGACAAAATTCGAAGATTAAGAGTTGAAAAACAATTAACGCAAGAAGAGCTTGCAAATAGGTGTGAATTATCAAAAGGATTTATTTCTCAACTAGAAAATGATCTAACTTCACCATCTATTGCAACTTTAATGGATATACTAGAGATATTAGGTACAAACTTAAAAGAGTTCTTCAGTGAAACTTCTGAGGAGAGAATTACTTTCACTAATGAAGATATGTTTGAAACTGAAAACGAAGAGTTAAAATATCAACTTATGTGGTTAGTTCCAAACGCTCAAAAAAATGAAATGGAACCTATAATGATTACTATTGAACCGGGTGGAAGATATATAGAAGAAGAACCTCACGAAGGTGAAGAATTTGGATATGTACTTGCAGGAATCATATTTTTACATCTTGGAGAAAGAACTTATAAAGTAAAAAAAGGTGAAAGTTTCTACTACCAAGCACGTGAAAATCATTATATCTCAAATGCTGGGAAAACCCCTGCAAAAGTTATTTGGATTAGTACTCCACCATCATTTTAATTTAGTTTTTTAGAAAGAGGTGTTTATATTGAGTGAAAATATAATTGAATTAAAAAACATTAGTAAACAATACGAAGATAATACAGTCTTAGATAATTTATCTTTAAACATTAGAAAAAATGAGTTTGTTACCTTACTTGGACCTTCAGGTTGTGGTAAGACTACCACTCTTAAGATAATAGCTGGTTTTGAAACTGCAGATTCTGGAAGTATAATGTTTAAAAATAAGGATATCTCAGATATTCCTCCTTATAAGAGGCAATTAAACACCGTATTCCAAAAATATGCACTATTTCCTCATATGAATGTTTATGAAAACATTGCATTTGGGTTAAAGATAAAAAAACTTTCAAAAGATGAAATAGATAAAAAAGTAAAAGAAATGCTTAGAATGGTTTCTTTATCAGGATTTGAAAAAAGAAGTATAGAATCCCTAAGTGGTGGACAACAACAAAGAGTTGCCATAGCAAGAGCTTTAGTTAATGAACCAGAAGTACTTCTATTAGATGAACCTCTTGGTGCACTAGACTTAAAACTTAGAAAAGAAATGCAATTAGAGCTAAAGAAAATCCAACAAGAGCTTGGTATAACTTTTATATTTGTAACACATGACCAAGAAGAAGCATTAACAATGTCAGATACTATTGTAGTTATGAATAAGGGCGTTATACAACAAAAAGGTACACCTGAAGATATATATAATGAACCTGCTAATGCTTTTGTAGCAGATTTCATTGGAGAAAGTAACATCCTTGATGGTGTTATGGTGGAGGACTTTAAAGTTATTTTTGCAGATAGAGAATTTGAATGTGTGGATAAAGGTTTTGAACCAAATGAAGATATTGATGTTGTAATAAGACCTGAAGACTTTAAAATAGTAAAGTCCGAAAAAGGAATGTTAAAAGGTACAGTAAAATCTGTAATCTTTAAAGGTGTTCATTACGAAATGGTTGTAGAAGAAAATAATAGAACTTGGATTTTACATAATACTAAATTTGCTGAAGTTGATAGTGAAATAGGATTAGATATCTATCCTGAAGACATTCACATCATGAAAAAGGTGAGATAAAATGAAGAAAATTAACAGCAGTAAATCTGCTGCTTATCCATATATAGTATGGAGTTCATTATTTATATTAATACCTTTATTAATAGTTCTATTTTTTAGTTTTACAATAGAAACTCCTGATGGATACAGTTTCTCTGTTGAAAATTATACAAGATTAATGAATTCTCAATACGCACATATTTTTTATAAATCAATACAGTTAGCTGGACTAACTACAGTTGCCTGTTTAATTCTAGGATACCCTGTTGCATATATTATTTCTAAAATTTCTCCATCTAGAAGAAATTTAGTTATTATGCTTTTTATAGTTCCTATGTGGATGAACTTCCTACTTAGAACTTATGCTTGGTTACCAATCCTAGGTAAGAATGGTTTTGTAAATAACTTTTTAGCTAACTTCGGTATTGGACCAATACAGTTTTTATATAATGATGGTGCAGTATTACTTGGTATGATATATAACTTCTTACCTTTTATGGTATTACCAATATTCACTATACTATCAAAAATGGATCAAAGTTTAATTGATGCTGCAAGTGATCTTGGAGCAACTAGAAAACAAATATTTACTAAAGTAGTATTTCCTCTAAGCCTTCCTGGAGTTATTTCAGGAATAACTATGGTATTTATGCCTGCTGTATCTACCTTTGTTATCTCTAGTCTTCTAGGTGGTGGACAATACATGCTTCTTGGTAACTTAATAGAACAGCAATTTACTACTATGGGTAACCGTAACTTTGGTTCAGCAATCTCTATAATAATGATGATTGTTATCCTTATATCTATGGCAGTAATGAATAAATTTGACTCAGAAGACAAAGAAGGGAGTGCAGGACTTTGGTAAATAAGTTTGAACAGTTTTTAAAAAGATTTTATCTTGTTATAATATTTGCTTTTTTATATGCACCTATAATAACACTTATGATTTACTCTTTTAATGATTCAAAAACTATGGCTAAATGGAATGGCTTTACCTTCAAATGGTATGGAGAATTACTTCATAATGAAAATATAATGAGTGCTCTTTACTATACTGTAGTTATTGCACTTTTAGCTTCAACCATTGCTACAATAATAGGAACTATTACAGCTATAGGTATACACAATATGAAAAAAGGATTCGGTAAAAACTTCCTGTTAAATATTAATTATCTACCTGTATTAAATCCTGATATAGTTACAGGTATAGCTTTAATGTCACTATTTATATTTGTAAAATTAGATTTTGGATTTACAACAATGCTTTTAGCACATATTACTTTTAATATACCTTATGTAATACTTTCAGTACTTCCAAAACTAAAACAACTTCCTGCAAATACAACAGAGGCTGCTCTAGATTTAGGTGCTACTCCTTTTTATGCTTTAAGAAAAATCATAATTCCTCAAATAAAACCTGGAATAATGGCTGGATTCTTAATGGCATTTACAATGTCTATAGATGATTTTGTAATTTCATTCTTTACTACAGGTCCTGGAGTTTCAAATCTATCTATAGAAATTTACTCTATGGCAAGAAGAGGTATTAAACCAGAAATTAATGCTTTATCTACATTAATGTTTATTACTGTTTTAGCTTTATTGCTTATAGTTAACAAAAAATCTTCTAGAGGTGATAGTATTGAAAATGCATAAAAAATTAATTGCCCTAATATCAGCTACCATTCTTATATCTAGCTCCTTAATAGGTTGTGTAGGCAATAAAAGTAACTCTAATAAAGTAATTAATGTATTTAACTGCGGTGACTATATAGATGAAGAATTAATTACAAAATTTGAAGAAGAAACTGGATACAAGGTTGAATATTCTACATATGATACTAACGAAATCATGTACTCTAAAATTAAATCAGGAAGCAATAAGTATGATTTAGTTTTTCCTTCTGATTATATGATTGAAAAAATGATTAACGAAGGTATGGCAGAAAAAATCAACTTTGATAATATACCAAATTATAAATATATAGATGAAAAATTTAAGAACTTATCATATGACCCTAACAATGAATATTCAGTTCCTTATATGTGGGGAACTATAGGAATCATATATAATCCTGAAATTGTAAAAGAAGAAGTTAAGAGCTGGGATATATTATGGGATAAAAAATATGATAAAGAAATAATAATGTTTAACTCTGTTAGAGATACTATGGCTATTGCATTAAGCAAACTTGGTTATTCAATGAATTCAACTAATCCAGAAGAAATAAAGCAAGCTGCAGATATACTTATTGAACAAAAACCAATAGTTAAGGCATGGTTTGTTGACCAAGTTAAAGATGCTATGATTAATGATGAAGCAGCACTTGCAACTGTATGGTCAGGTGATGCTAATTACATAATAAGCGAAAATCCAAAACTAGAATATGTTGTACCAGAAGAAGGTTCTAATAAGTGGTTTGATGCTATGGTAATTCCAAAAGACGCTCCTAATAAAGAAGGTGCTGAAGCATTTATAAACTTCTTAACTGACCCAGAAAACTCATTACAAAATGTTGATTATATTCAATACTATACTCCTAACTGGAAAACATACGAAATGTTAGATGATGAAGTTAAAGAATCTTATCCTACTGATGAAACTCTTGATAACTGTGAAGTATTTAAAGATTTAGATAGAGATTCTTTAAAGATATATGATGATGAATGGATAAGAATAGGTAGTACATCTACTAATAATAGCACTTCTCCTTCCCTATTAGGCTTTTTAGGTATGGGATTAGTTCTAGGAATATTTATATTACTTATACTTTATCTATTAAAAAAGTTCAAGAAATAAAAGTGGTGGGGATATTTATTTTACTTGTTCATCAAAACAAATATCCTCTCACTCCTACTAAAGGAAACTATAAAAAATAAGCTGTGTAATGTTACAATATTACACAGCTTATTTTTATATTAACCCACTAATATACTTTCTACAACCTCTGGAAACCATATTGCCAATTCCCTATTTGCACTTTCTACAGAGTCAGACGCATGTACACAATTTTCTGATTTACTTGTAGCAAATGCCTTTCTAATAGTTCCATCTTCTGCTTCATTAGGATTTGTTGCTCCATTGATTTTTCTAACGCTTTCTATAGCATTATCTCCTTCAACAATAAGAGCACACAAAGGACTTCTAGTTATAAACTTTATTAACCCTTCATAAAAAGGCTTTCCTTTATGTTCAGCATAATGCTTTTCTGCTAATTCTTCATTTGCTCTTTCCATTTTTAAAGCAACAATCTTTAGCCCTGCCTTTTCATAATAACTAATTATTTCACCAATTATGTCTTTCTCCACTGCATCTGGCTTAATTAAAACCAAACTCTTTTCCAACATTTTAAATTACCTCCTCATTTTCACAATACCCAAAGAAATTATATCTTGTTTTCTGAAAATTTGCAATATTTTTTGTATTTCGTTAATTTTATGTTATATGATATAATCTTTCTAAATGAATAATTAAGATTTGGAGGATAATTTGATGATTAGATGCTTAATTATAGTTGAAGGAAGGGTACAAGGGGTAGGCTTTAGATACTTTGCTCAAAGTAATGCTATAAAATATGCCCTAACTGGATTTGCAAGAAATTTAAATAATGGAATGGTTGAAATACAAGTTCAAGGCTTGGAAGAAAATATAGCTAAATTTCTATCTATGATAAAAGAAGGAAATAGATTTATTCGTGTTGATGATTACTCCCTTAAGAAAATAAGTTTGATAGAAGATGAGAATAAATTTAAAGTAAGTTATTAAATATCCATTTTTACTTTTATTACCTTTTATTAGGTGATATAATAATATTATGGTAATCATAGAAAGGGGAATGCATATGAAAGAAGTTGTAGTTTTAACAAAGCTAGCTGAAGATGCTATAAAAAAGAATGAGTTAAAATTGGCTAAGATTGCCCTTGTAAAAGCGATCAAACTTAACCCAACTTCAGCTCCATCTTATATGCTTTTAGGTAATACCTACTATTTATTAGGGGACAAGCTTAATTCTATCAAGTGTTATCTAGCAGCTATACATATACAAATAAGCACTTTTACAAAAATGCAAACTGCTACCTTTTCTACTATGTTAAATATTAAGTTTGACAATGCCCCAGAAGAAATAAGAGAATTGCTACCTTGCAAAGAAGGTATGATTATATACGAGGACTCGAGCATCCCTAGTCATATAGCACATTCATTTTTTGATATAGATCCTGTTGATAAATTAGACCCTATAGTAAAAGAGTGTTCAAAGATATATAAAAAGCATTTGCTAACTAGAAAATCTATTAAAGAAATAACCTCAACTAGTAACATATGTTATGAAGATTATTTAAATTTTGATGAGAGTCACTATATAGTTTTAGGAAGAGAATTCTTAATAGATCATTTAGACTGGGATAACATTGATTCAAAAGAAGTTTTAAAATTATACTTTTCTAATAAAAATAAGCTAAGTCTATAATTACCTTTTGGTATTTATGAAATTGTACCTTTTGTTTCTTTTAAAAAAACCCCATGTATTAAATACTGGGGTTTTTTCATCCTTCTTTTATTCGTTTTTAACTGCCTCATTATCAATAATCATTAAATTATTATCCTTAATTAGCTCTATTAATAAATCTGCATAAATAGCCTCTCCTTTAGAGTTCTTTTTAGTGCTATATCCCGCATCCTCTAAAGCTTGTGCTTGCTCAATATAGTTCTTCCCATCAAATAATCCATGTTTTCTATATCTACCATTTACATTTAAAAAATTTCCAAAGTCATTAACAGACTCTTCTAAGGAATCATACGCCCTGAAATTAGCTTTTATAGTATCATTATAATTTTCTTTAGTTGAGAAAGTAGCTATTTTCCCATTCCACCCTACACTTGCTTTTATCCCAAAATAATTATTGTACTTAGCAGATAATTCAGATTTACCCCAGTTTGATTCTAATATAGCTTGGCTAATAGTTACTGATGGCAAAACTCCACTTTTCTTATAATTATCTATACTTATTTTTTTCATATTCTCTATTAACTTGTCCTTTTCTTTGTCAGAGTCTCCCCTAATATTTCTCAAACTAACTTCACTTAATTTTTTTAAATTTTTTTCTGCCTTTTTTCTCTCTTTATCTGTAAAGCTTTGTCCTTCTATAACCTTCTCAAAATCCTTTATGTTATTATTCTCATCATAAAACCACTTACAAATTTCCTCTATCTTCTTTTTATTTATATTATTAAAATCTATGTTTTTAATTCCATCTATAGCAGCTACTTCTTTCCAGTTTAATTGCTTTCTCCATCCGCTAAAACTATCTACGTACTCTATATAATTATTTATACTTTCTGAAGATATAAATTCTTTCTTACTACTAAATATATATTTTAATCCCATAAAGAATGTAACTAACAAAATAAAAGCAAACACTCTTCTTATTAAAAACTTATACTTATTTCTATTTATTTTTCTTCGTTTGTATACTTTCCTTCTTCTTTTAACCATCTTACCACCTATTTATTATGTACTATTATTATACTAACATAGGTTTCTTATTTATTTCTTTATTATTTATTAATTTTACTATAATACAAAATAAAGTGGAGGAAATTTATTTTTCTTGCTCCAAGCACATCCAAACAAATATCCCCTCCACTCCTACTAAAGGTAAGGAAATTATAAAATTATTATTCTTGACTTTATATTTTATAATACAGAAACATAATAATACATTTGATTTATAACTAATTAAAATTTTATACCTTCCTAGATTTTCATTACGCCGGCAATGCCACTTCTTCTTTTAACTGTTGAAAATAATCTTCTGTTTCTTTTATAACAACTTTTCTTAATCCAATTAATCCTATTAAATTAGGAAAAGCCATCATTCCATTAACTATATCTGCTATTATAAATATTAAATCTAATGATAAAAATGGCCCTACTGCTACAAGTGCTATAAATATCATTCTATATGGCAATATTGATTTAACACCTAATAAATACTCAGCACATCTTTCACCATAGTAATTCCACCCTAAAATTGTTGTAAATGCAAAGAATATTAATCCTATATTTACAATATACTTACCTATTACAGCAAAAGGTAATCCAGCTTCAAAAGCTGCTGTTGTTAAAGCTGCTCCTTCTAAGGGACTTGAATATGCTCCAGTTAAAACTATTGCAAGCCCAGTCATAGTACATATAACTATAGTATCAAAGAAAGTACCTGTCATTGATATTAACCCTTGTCTCACTGGGGACTTAGTTTTAGCTGCTGCTGCTGCAATAGGTGCACTTCCAAGACCTGCTTCATTTGAAAATACTCCTCTACCTACCCCTCTTTGTAATGCTATTTGAACTGTTATACCTGCTGCTCCCCCTAATGCTGCTTGAGGATTAAATGCACTTCTTATAATAATTGATACTGCTCCTGGTATAGAACTATAATTACAAATTAATACTAACACTGCTCCCAAAATATATATTCCAGCCATAAAAGGAACAACCTTTTCTGATACCCTAGATATCCTTTTTATTCCACCTAAAGTAACCAATGCTACTAATACTGTAACTATTATAGCTGTAAGTATTAAAGGAACTTTAAATGTTATTGATGCTGCGTCAGAAATTGATTTTACTTGTCCAAATGTTCCAATACCAAAAAAAGCAACACCAATTCCTAAAACTGCAAATATTTTTGCTAACCATTTTAGCCCCAGTCCATTTTGTATATAATACATTGGACCTCCTGCCATATTACCATTTTCATCTACTTCTCTATATTTAATAGCTAATACTCCTTCAGCATACTTAGTTGCCATACCAAAGAAAGCTGCTATCCACATCCAAAATAAAGCCCCTGGACCTCCTGCTTTTACAGCTGTAGCTACACCTACAATATTACCTGTACCTATTGTAGCTGATAATGCTGTACATAAAGCCCCAAAGCTTGATACATCCCCTTCTGCCCCTTCATCATTTTCTTCTTCATCTTTTCCAAATACGTATTTTAAAGCTAATGGTAATTTGAATATTTGAAGTAGCTTTAACCTTAAGGTTAAATATACCCCTGTACCTACTAGTAAAATTAGTAATGGTGGCCCCCATATGAAGTCACTAACGTTTTGTAATAAATCTTTTAATTGCATAAAAAAATCCTCCCTAAATTATAATTTACTGGAGGAGAGTATGATAAATTGCATCACAAAAAAACATGATACAATCTCATATCCCCTGTCCTTTTACCTGAGAGTTTCAGCTATCTTAGCCTTGCTCCTTCGGTGCTCTTCTAGAGTCTCTCCAGAGGCTCGTCCAATAGCGGTCCTATAACCTGAAAGATTTTCCCTCTTCGGTGGACAAAATAAGTTTGTCGCTCTCCCACTATCTTCATCCGAACTTTAATATTTTATTTTATGAACTTATTATATATTAATTTGCCATATGTTGCAAGTATATAAAATACATTTGTCCTTTCATCATAGACTGCATTAATAAATAAACGCTACTTAAAAAGTAGCGTTTTATTTATTACTTATAAAGTCTATTTATAGCACTGAATACAGCTTTCATTGAAGCAGTTGTAATATTAGAATCTACACCAACACCAAAGGTTTCTTCTCCATTATCAATTCTCTTCATATTTACATAAGCAGCAGCCTTTGCTTCTGACCCTTCTCCCATTGAATGCTCTGCATAATCTAAAATACTTGTGTTTATTAATTCAGATTTAATTAAGGCTTTTTTCAATGAATCTATTGGTCCATTTCCAACAGAAGTAAACTCTTTTTCTACACCCTTATATAAGAACCTAACAGTTACATTAGAATTAGAATCCTCTTCCGACACAGAACATTTAATTAATTTGAAAGGCTCCTCTCTATTTAAGTATTCCTCTTCAAATTTTTGCATTATTACTTGTGGAGCCACTTCTCCTCTTTCTTCTGATATTTTTTGAATTACATCAGCAAATTCTTTATGCATCTTCTTTGGCATCTTATACCCAAAGTATCTATCCATAACAAATGCTATTCCGCCCTTACCAGATTGACTATTAATCCTTACTAAAGCTTCATATTCTCTTCCTAAATCACTTGGATCAATTGGAAGATAAGGCACCTCCCAATATTGACCTTCTCTTTCCCTATACTTTGCCATCCCTTTATTTATAGCATCTTGATGAGATCCTGAGAAAGCCGTGAAAACTAGTTCTCCTGCATAGGGATGCCTTATATGAACTGGTATTTTGCAACATCTTTCATATACATCTATAACTTCTTGAATATTATTTAATTCTAGCTTAGGATCCACCCCTTGAGAATACATGTTAAGAGCAATATTAACTATATCAACGTTACCTGTTCTTTCTCCATTACCAAACAGAGTACCTTCAACCCTATCAGCCCCTGCTAGTAAAGCTAATTCAGCAGCTGCTACACCAGTCCCCCTATCATTATGAGGATGTACACTTACTATCACACGTTCCCTATCTTTAAAATGAGTACACATCCACTCTATTTGATCTGCAAAAACATTTGGAGTATCCATTTCAACTGTAGATGGTAAATTAATTATAACTTTTTTATCTTTTGATGCTTCCCATACATCACAAACAGCTTCACAAACCTCTAATGCATATTCTACCTCTGTTCCTGTAAAACTCTCTGGAGAATATTCTAGAATCACTTCCCCATTAAACTCTTTAACATATTCTTTTACTAACTTTGTTCCTTCTACAGCTATATTTTTTATCTCCTCTTTACTCATATTAAAGACGACATCTCTTTGAAGTATAGAAGTTGAATTATAAATATGAACAACAGCCTTTTTCACCCCTTCTAAGGCTTCAAAAGTTCTTTTAATTAAGTGAGGTCTTGCTTGTGTTAATACTTGTACAACAACGTCATCTGGAATTAAATTATTATTAACAAGTGTTCTTAAGAAATCAAATTCTATTTGTGATGCAGAAGGAAAACCTATTTCAATTTCCTTAAACCCCAATTTAGTTAAAAGGTTAAACATTTCAACCTTCTCATCTACTGTCATAGGACTTATCAAAGCCTGATTACCATCTCTTAAATCTACAGAACACCATATAGGTGCCTTTGTAACCTCTTTATTTGGCCAAGTTCTTTCCTTAAAATTAATAGTTTTAAATCTCTTATATTTATTTACATTTAACATGTTTTAAGCCCCCTTTATTAATACTTATTGCTTTTATAAAACCTATATAAAATCACAGCGATTCAATTACCCCTTTAAGCTTTAAAATCACAATAATTATTTTCTCTACTAAACTATTAACCCCATCCAATTTCACCTCTCATATAATATTAAAACCGCGTAAATTACTCCTTATTGGAGCGATTTACGCGGTACCATCCAAAATTATACTTACTTAAAATAACGGTAGATATACCGATAAGATTTAAATTAAACCTTACAACTCATGAGCAAGTTCAAAAGTTATTCCTACGAGTTTCCCAGCAAAGCACTCGCTCTCTAAAAAGAATCTTTTCTTTCTACTACTCTCAATCAACGTTTTTCTAATTATTAACTTATTTGTAATATTACTATATTATTGATTATATGTCAATATTTCCATTTGTTTCTTGTTAGTGTATTTATTTTTCCAACTCTTTTACTATGGTATAATAACTTATGAAATACTAATGAAAATTATTCAACGAAAAGGGTGGACTATATGATAAAGTTAATTGCAACAGATATGGATGGAACACTATTAGATGAACATGGGAAGCTACCATCGAACTTTTTTGAAGTATTAGAAAAACTAAATAATAAAAACGTTAAATTTGTAGTAGCTAGTGGAAGACCTTACCCTACTTTATACGAAAACTTCAAGCCTTATTCAGATCACATTTATTATATTTGTGACAATGGTGCTTATGTAGTTGAAGATAAAGGTAAGTCTTGCATAGATATTATAAAGAAAGACTTTGTAACAGCTATTATAAAAGCTTGTGAAGATATAGAAAACATAGAGTTAATTTTATGTGGTACAAAAGGTGCATATCATAAACCATGTAGTGATGATTTCTTAAAAGAGATTGATAAATACTATATAAAGAAGTATGTAGTAGAAGACTTATATTCTATTGATGATGATATTTTTAAAATTACACTATGCGACCTCTCAGGAGCATCTAATAATTCCAATAAAGTTTTAAATCCTCTATTTGGAGATGAATTTATGGTTGTGGTTGCCGGTGAAATATGGCTTGATATTATGAATAAGAATGTTAATAAAGGAGCTGCCTTAGAAAAAATTCAAAATGATGAAAATATTTCTTATGAGGAAACTATGGTTTTTGGCGACTTCTACAATGATATAGAAATGCTTGGTAAGGCTAAATTTAGTTTTGTTATGGAAAATGCAAATGAAGATATGAAACAATACGGTAACTATATAGCAAAAAGCAATAGAAATTATGGAGTAATTAAAGCAATTGAAGAATATGTATTAAAATAAGCCTAGTAACCCTAGGCTTATTTTTTAAACTATTCTATTTCTAGCTTCTCCTCTATAAAAAGCATGTATATTCTCTATTAAATCCTTAAATAATCTTTCTCTAGCTTCAATACTAGCCCATGCAATATGTGGAGTTAACACTAATCTATCTTTATTTTTAACCTTTAAAAATGGGTTATCTGCTGGCATAGGTTCTACCATAAATACATCCAAGGCAGCACCAGCTATAAGTTCTTCATCAATAGCTTTAGCTAAATCTTCATCAACAACTATAGGTCCTCTTCCCATATTAATCAGTACAGCATCCTTTTTCATTTTGCTTATATTTTTATAATTAAATAAGCTTTGAGTATTCTCATTTAAAGGAGCATGAATTGATATAATATCACATTCTTTTAATAACTCATCTAGTTCTACTCTTCTATAATCTGAACTGTTATTTTTTCCTGATGTTGAATAGTATACCACTTCACAACCAAAGGCATCTGCAATATGAGCTACCTTTCTTCCTATAGCTCCTAACCCTACTATTCCCCATCTCTTACCTTCTATATCATTGTAAGGCTTATCTAAATTAGTAAATAAGCCTGATGATGAATACGCTCCACTCTTAACAAAATTATCATAATAAGAAATCTTGTCATATAAATGCAATAATGTTGCAAATGTATGCTGAGCTACAGTTGGTGTAGAATATCCTGCAACATTAGTCACTGCAATATTTCTCTCCTTAGCATACTCTATATCAATATTATTAAATCCTGTAGCCATTTCACAAATTAATTCTAATTTACTTGCATCTTTTAAATTTTCTCTATTTAATACAACTTTATTAGTTAGTACTATTGCTGCATCCTTTACTCTATCAACTACTTCATCAGCATTTGTTTTATCAAAGTATACTAATTCACCAAATTCTTTTAACTTATCAAAATCAACATTTCCTAAAGTGATTCCATCTAAAACAACTATTTTTTTCACGACTATCCCTCCTTAAATCCTAATAATAATTTTATCATATTCTCTCACACTTTACATAATTCATTTCTTGTAATAAGATGATATTAGCTTAAAAGAGAGGAGATTTTCTATGTTTATTATTTGTTATAATATGCCTTTAAATAAAGTAGATGAAAAGATCGAAATACTACAAATAAATGAAATCTATAACGCATTTTATGAAAGTCCATTAGAAATAACTACTGATGAAAATGGATATGGATATATAGAAAAAGAAGATGAATTAACTACATTAAAAGTTGCCTTTGATGGAGAAGAGGAAGACTTAGAAGGTTTTAAAGACAAGGTTTCTCATTTGATTAATGAAACACCTATTAATGTATATGAAGAAAACTATAATTATAATGATTTTTCTTTACCTGCTATAAATATAGATGAGAACTGGGTTCTTGCTTCTCCTGATGAAGAAATAGAAGGTAAAAACAAAATAAATTTTATTTCTCAAGGAGCTTTTGGTACTGGTCTACATGAAACTACTCAAGATCTTCTTAGAGTAATTCTATCCAAAGACTTTTCTAATAAAAAAGTATTAGATATAGGAACTGGATCTGGTATACTATCCATTGCAACAGCAATTAAAGGAGCTAGTGAAGTAGTTGCTTTAGATATTAGAGATGTAAAGGATGAAGTGGAACTAAACGCTTCTTTAAACGGCTTAAATAATATAAAGGTTTTTGTTGGAGATGCTCTTTCTAATGAGGTTAACATTGAAGGAGAATTTGACTGGATATATATAAACATTGGTGGAGAAGAAACTCATATGTTTATGAACTTTATTAAAGCTCATTTAAAGGACAATGGAACCCTTCTTGTTTCCGGCCTAGTTGAATGGAGCTTTGATAACATCAAATCTATGGTAGAGTGTAATGGATTTAATATGATAGAAAAGCATCAAAGCAACGAATGGGTAACAGCTATTTTTAACTAAAAAGGTTGTTCCGTTACAAGCTCCAAGTCACAGAAAATATAACTGATCTATACATAAAAAATTAATGGTGAAGGATAAATTTTATCCCTCACCATTTTTACTATTCATTATAAGCTTGTCTATTTTTCTTTTTCTTCTTATTATTAACTTTTTTCCCACTTCTTTCTTCAAGCCTTCTTCTTCTCTCTTCTAATTCCCTTTGCTTTTCAGCTTCAATCCTTGCATCCTTTTTATCCATTTGCTTTACAATTGCAAAACACATAAAATAAAGAGCTACAAATAATATTGCTGCACTAATACCAGATGTTATTATTGCATCTTTTACTGAAGTCCCCATTAAATTTTTATAAGTAACTGAAGTAGCAAAAATTAAGAAGGCTACAATACCACTATATTTTACTGCATTAAGTTTACTTAACCTAATATCTGTAACAAATTTTCTAACTAATTTAACCATTCCCCCACCTCATTAATTAAAAGTATAATTATTTAATTATTATATCATATTATGTATACATTTTCATTAATATAGGATAAAAAAGTAATAGAGGTTAACCTAGTATATATCATTGTAGATTAAAGTTTTTTCTATTGCTACAAAAATAAAGACTAGAATACTAACTATATCCTAGCCTTTAACATAATAGATTATTTTCTTTACTTAACACTTCAGCTCTTACTCTAAGTAACTCTTTTAACTCTTCTATATCTTCTAGTGTAGCTTTATTCCTTATAAAGCACCTTGCACTAGTTCTATTTTTCAAATAATTTGCATGCTCTCTATTTTTTTCTCTCCATCTTTTATCTGCATTCCTTTGTGCTTCACTTGTTTTTCTGTTGTTTCTCATTTAACCCTCCCAAATTTAATAAAAGTATTAATTATTATCCCAATACAAACGAAATTTCTTTATTTTTTAATTTTTATAAAATATTATTATATAAATATTAAATCAGGTCAATATTATTCATATTTCTTTAACACTTCTTTAACAAAAAAGAAAAAACAATAAATACAAACAATATCTTAAAGCATATCAACTAAAACCCACTTACTTCAATTAATACTAGAAACACTATAAAATTCATTATTTCAGTCAATCCATATTACTAAAAAAGAAATAGAGATGTAACCAATAAGATTACACCTCTATTACAAAGCTTATAAATATAATAAGGGAAACTGCAAGTGAAAAATTTAATTTCTTCCCTTCAAACCCTTGAAATCTCTTTTTTTTGCGAGATAAGCCATAAGCGGGGTTCTGTCTTAAGCAATCATCTATCTAGGCTTACTGTTGCCAGTAAACTCAAGCGACACACCCAGAGGCGGGACGGGCAACCCCTTAAATGCCTCTCTATTCGGTCTTGCTCCAGGTGGGGTTTACATAGCCGTGATGTCTCCACCACGCTGGTGAGCTCTTACCTCGCCTTTCCACCCTTACCTATAAAAATAGGCGGTATATCTCTGTTGCACTTTCCTTCAAGTCACCTTGACTGGACGTTATCCAGCACCCTGCCCTACGGAGCCCCGACTTTCCTCTCCTAGTTCAAAGACTAGCAGCGATTGCATGTCTCACTCGCAAAGACTATAATATCATACTCCTTATACTTTTACAAGTTGAACCTTTTTACAATTATGGAACAAATATAAATAATAGAACTAAAAGAATTATTACAATTAGACCATATAATCCAACTCCACAAAGAAGTAATGTAGCCAAAAGTCCACATAATATAATAAACTTAAAAGGGCTACAAAAATAAAATATTGGCCAGCTTCTCCATCCTCTAGAACTTCTATTCATTCCACTTTGAAAATTTTCCCTAATATTTTTAAAAGCCTTTTTAAAATCTTTTTGTGTACTAATAATAGTTCCTCCTCAAAATTGATGAGTTCTACTATTTATATATGTTTATAACTCAAAAAAATACTTATTTTATACATATTCATAAGGGTCTTTACTGCACTTAGAGTGAATGAATTCAATAGTACTAAATCTCTCTTCTATCTTTTTCATCACCTTTAAAAACACTATCCATTCTGTAGGAAAATGTCCTGGGTCTATAATTGACACTCCCATTTCTTTATAATCAGAAGCAAAATGATATGACGTATCACCAGTTATTATACAATCTGCTCCCATTCCTATAGCTTTTCCAAAAAAGTCTTGACCACTTCCATTTATTATAGCTATATTTTTCACATTTTCTTTTCCTACTACAACTCTTAAACTGCTTATCCCAAGCTTCTCTTTAACTATATTTATAAGATTGTTTAATTCTATTTCACTATCTAAGTAAACAACCCTACCTAATCCACATTCTTCAAATCCTCTAACCTTTGAGGACTCAATAAGTTTCCCCTGAGAAAAACCTAATACCTTAACAATTTCTTCATTTATACCATCCTTAGTAGAATCTAAATTAGTATGACTTGAATATAAAGATATATCGTTCTTTATAAGTTCTATTATCTTCCATCCTTGAAGATCATCATTTACAATTCTGCTTGGTTTTCTAAATATTAGTGGATGATGAGTTATAATAAGGTCTACCCCTTCCCTTTTTCCCTCTTCAATAACATCTTTAGTACAATCTAACGCTAATAGGACTTTTTTAACTTCCTTATCTTTAGATCCAACCATAAGTCCTACATTATCAAAGTCTTCTTTTAAGAATATTGGTGCTAACTTCTCCATTTCTCTTGATATATCTTTTACTGTTATGGTCATTTATTTCACCTCTTCAATAAATCTTTTTATTTCATTTAATTTATCTTGGACTTCTTTTTTTCTTCTTATTGCACTTTCACTATCTTCTTTTATAAAGCTTACTATTCTATTATATTTTTCTTCTTTTTCTTTTAAATACCCTATCATTAAAGGGTGCTTATCTTTTAATAGTACAGGTGAAAACTCATAATATATAGGGTCTAACTTCATATTTTCCTTACTATTTTTCCTTACTTTAAATAGTTCATAGTAAATTCCCTCATCAAAACATAAATCTTCTTCTAAAATCTCATATCCGTTATTATACAAGTATTCTCTAAGAACTTCTGGATTTTGAGCTGGTTGTAATATTAAAAATTTATAGAAAGGTAACTTTCTTTTATCATGCTCTAGTATATCTCTAATTAGGTTTCCTCCCATACCTGCAATTACAACACCTTCTACTTCTTTTATATCAACTGTTTGTAAGCCTCCTCCTAGCCTAACATCTATTTTTTTCGACAACCCTTCTAGAGCCACATTTAATTGTGCTTTTTTAACAGGATCCTTATTTATATCAGATGCTATAGCCTTATTACAAAGCCCTTTTTTCACTGCATATATTGGAATATATCCATGATCTGTACCAACATCTATAATACTTTCACATTTATCTATATGATTTGCTATAAACTCTAATCTTTTACTAATGTCCATGTTAAACCTCTTTCTAATAGCATATAAGTATATTTTACCCTAGGTACTAAAAAACATCTGTTTTTCAACAGATGTTTTTTAGTATATATTAATCTAAATAATCCTTAAGCTTTTTACTTCTTGATGGGTGTCTAAGCTTTCTTAAAGCTTTAGCTTCTATCTGTCTTATTCTTTCTCTTGTTACATTGAACTCTTTACCTACTTCTTCAAGAGTTCTTGCTCTACCATCATCAAGACCAAATCTTAGTCTTAATACTTTTTCTTCTCTTGGAGTTAAAGTATCTAGAACATTTATTAATTGTTCTTTTAGCATAGTAAATGCTGCAGCTTCTGCTGGTGCTGGAGCTTCATCATCAGGAATGAAATCACCTAAATGGCTATCTTCTTCTTCACCGATTGGAGTTTCTAAAGAAACTGGCTCTTGTGCTATTTTTTGAATTTCTCTTACCTTTTCAACTGGTAAATCCATAACCTTTGAAATCTCTTCTGGGAATGGATCTCTTCCTAACTCTTGAAGTAATTGTCTTTGTACTCTTATAAGCTTATTTATAGTTTCAACCATATGAACTGGTATTCTAATTGTTCTTGCTTGGTCTGCTATAGCTCTTGTAATCGCCTGTCTTATCCACCATGTAGCATATGTAGAGAATTTGAACCCTTTTCTATAATCAAACTTTTCAACGGCTTTAATAAGTCCTAAGTTACCTTCTTGAATAAGATCTAGGAATAACATACCTCTACCAACATATCTCTTAGCTATACTTACAACAAGTCTTAAGTTAGCTTCAGCTAGCTTCTTCTTAGCATATTGATCCCCTTGTTCAATTCTTAAAGCAAGTTCTATTTCTTCTTCTGAAGATAATAATGGCACCTTACCTATTTCTTTTAAGTACATTCTAACAGGGTCATCAATAGCAATACCTTCTGGTATTGAAAGATCTACTTCTTCTTCAACCTCTTCAACACCATTAATATCACCTATTACTTCTATCCCCATAGATTCAAGAACCTCATAAATCTTTTCTATTTGTTCTGGTCCTAAATCTATGTTCTCTATGTCATCCATAATTTCTTTATAAGTTAATGAACCATTCTTCTTACCTTTTTCTATTAAATTCTTAACAATGGCCATCTTGTCATTTCTATCTTTCTTATCATTACCAGTCTTTTTGCTTTTTGCTTTAGTTTCCTCTGCCATTTCTTTCTTACCTCCTTTCGCCATGACCAATAACCCCTTTCTCCCTCTTAAGCTCCTCATTTAATTTGTTGAGCTCTATTGCGAGTTTTATTGATTCTTCAATCTTTCCCTTTTGTTCCAAGTCTTTTTGCTCCTTTTTTAAACATTCAATTTTTGAAGTTAATTTAAATGTTTTTATCCTATTTATATAATCTCTAATTAGCTTTCTCTCATCACTAGCTTCTAATACCCTAAGTTCTTTAATTTTCACGAACTCTTTGGATGATTCCACATCATCACAACCACTTTCTACATATGCTAATATATTTTCAGCACCTTCTTCTTTCCCTTTAGAAATTAAAGAGAAGATTTTTTTATGAGCCCCTAAATTAAAATCATCACTAGAAATTTGTTTTACAATTTCTTCATAATAACCTTCCTTAAACATAAGTTTTATAAGACTTCTTTCAGCTTTTAAATAAGCAGGCTCTACATATAATTTTGTTCCAATTTCTTCCTTTTTATTCATAAAAGGCTCTTCTTTTCTGTTTTGTGCCATAGATAGCAAATCATAAAGAGATTGTTCCTTCAATCCAGTGTCCTCGGATATCTTTTTTATATAAACATCCTTTTCAACTGGATTCAAATCTGCTAGTATTTCTGTAACTCTCTCCCCATATTTAATTAAAGATTGTTCATTTTTAAAATCAATTCCCTCTTCTGCCCTTTTTAGACGATAGCCTATTAATGGTGTTGCAGAATTAATCAATTTTAAAAAAGCCTCTTTCCCATTTGATCTAATAAATTCATCAGGATCCTTACCCTGTGGTATTGTAAGTACTCTAACATCAAATCCTGCATTTCTTAAAATTTCTAACCCTCTAAGTGTTGCTGTTTGACCTGCAACATCAGCATCATATGAAATAATTACTTTGTCTGCATATCTCTTTAACAACCTTGCCTGATTAGTAGTCAATGCTGTTCCAAGTGATGCAACTACGTTAGTAATTCCATATTGATGTAGTGAAATACAATCCATATACCCTTCTACTATGATGAAGTATCTATCCTCCATCTTTTCTTTAATAGCAAAATTTAATCCATACAGATTAGTACCCTTTTGGAAAACTAAAGTTTCTGGTGAGTTTAAATACTTTGGTTTAGAATCATCTAACACTCTACCACCAAAGCCAATTACCCTTCCTTTTATATCAAAGACTGGGAACATAACTCTATTTCTAAACCTATCATAAAAGGTACCTTTCTTTTCGCTTTTAAGAACTAATCCTGCTTCTTGCAAAGCATCTTCTTTTAAGCCCATTTTCCTTAAATGATAAATCAAGCTATTCCAGCTATCTTTAGAATACCCTAATCCAAATTTTCTTATAGTGGATTCTTTTATTCCCCTATTTAAGAAATATTCTTTTGCTTTCTTATCTTGAGATAAGTTTTTAAAAAAGAATCTCCCTGCTTCAATATTTGCTTTGTAAAGCACTTCCTTCTTTTTTGTTATCTTACTAGGTTCTCCATCCCCTAAATCTAAAGGTATATTTGCCTTTTCGGCCAAATACTTTGCTGCTTCTAAAAAGTTTAAATTTTTTTGTTTCATGACAAAAGTAAAAACATTTCCTGCCTCTCCACATGAAAAGCATTTATATATCTGCTTATCTTGCGAAACCGAGAAAGATGGAGAATGGTCATTGTGAAATGGGCAAAGCCCCATATAATTACGTCCTGACCTCTTTAACCTAACGGTTTCTGAAACTATATCTACTATGTCATTTTCTTGTCTGATTCTTTCAATTAATTCCTCTGATATACGCAAGGAAGCTTTCCCCCTCCTTACAAAATTTTTTTCAACAATTTATATATTATTCGACACATTGCTTACTATTCCTTCTGATTTTAAAATTATTTTCTAACTTTTTGACTTACTTATCTTTCCTTAAATCTTAAAAAATATACTTAGCTTTAATATATTACCAGTTTAGGGACAAATATTTTATTAAACTGACTAAGACAATAATCATCACTCATCCCAGCAATATAATCTGCCACCCCTCTTTTAGCTCCCTCACATTCTGCAATATTTCTATACATCTCCGGCATTTCTTCTATATGTTCCATATAATGATTTATTAATTCATTTAGTATAAACTTCGCCTTATTTCGTTCTTCTTTAAGTTCCTCAGATAAATATATATTCTTAAACATAAATGCCCTAAGCTCTCTCATAGCTTCTTCAATTTCTTTACTTAACCCAACTGAGTTAACTCCTTTTTCCAAATTCTTATTTGATGTATTAATAAAATCTAACACCAATGTTTCAATTCTTTCAGAATGAGTTTTACCAAGGGTATTAAGTAATTCTTTTGGAATATCATTTTCCGACAACAAACCTGCTCTTATAGAGTCATCTATGTCATGATTTATATATGCTATCTTATCACTTACCTGAACAACTCTTCCCTCTAAGGTTGATGCTCCTTTATCATCAGATGCACTTCTTAAGCCACTATGATGCAGTATACCATCTATAACCTCTTTAGTAAGGTTTAACCCCTTACCTTCATTCTCTAACTTTGTTACTACTCTTACACTTTGTTCATTGTGTCTAAATCCATTTGGCAAAAACTCATTTAAAACTTCTTCCCCATTATGGGCAAATGCTACGTGCCCTAAATCATGCCCTAATGCAATTGCTTCTATTAAGGTTTCATTCAATCTAATTCCAGCCCCTATAGTTCTAGCAATCTGAGCAACCTCTAATGTATGGGTCAATCTTGTTCTATAATGATCTCCGAAGGTTTTTATATAAACTTGAGTCTTATGCTTCAAACGTCTAAATGATTTACAATGAATAATTCTATCACGATCCACCATAAAACAAGTTCTAACAACATCCTCACTCTCATCTTTTTCACGACCCAAGGACTTATCAGAAAAAGTTGCTTTTTCAATAAATGTCAACCTTTCAAAAGTCTCGATTTTTTCCCTTATGTCCATATAAAATCACCTCCTATATATCATTCTATATTTATCTCTTAAATCCTTTATTTATTACCTGTAAATATTATTTCTTATAAGTTTTTATAATATCCAGTATTTTTATATTTTTAAAAAAATATCATTAGTATATTTATAAAATCCAATTAATATGATAATAATGAGTAATTTTTAAAGGAGTGTCTTAATGAGTGATTTTGCAACCAACTTAGATGAATCTATTTTTTCAAATAATAATATAGCTCAAAATATACTTCCATATTATGATCTTAAATATGCTGATGTAAATATGGTAAAGTTTAAAGATACAGAAAAGCAAAGAGCAGTTTATAAAGTAGACGGAAAGCATGGTAGTTATTGCTTAAAGAAAGTATACTTTGCAGAAGACGAGCTACTTTATGTATATTCAGCTTTAGAATGGTTACATAGGCATAACATTAATGTTCCTAATCTTTTACCTACAATTAATAAGGGAAGATATGTAAAATATGATGATATGCTATTTATCCTAACTCCTTGGATTAATGGTGTGAAATGTGACTTTGATAATTTGAATCATGTTATTTCTTCAGCTGTTAAACTTGCTGAAATACACAAATCATCATTTAACTTTATACCAATCAAGGGAAGTGCTAACAGGGTAGGATTTGATAACATTTATGTATCTACCTCTAAACATTTTGAACAATTATTACAAACATCTAATTTAGCCTTTCAATGTAAAGATAAATTTTCTAGGGAGTTCTTAGAAAAGTTTGATAAAAATTTAGAGCTTGCAAAACTCTCCTTAGAAGTTTCATCTTTAATAGACGAAAAAGAACTAAGTAAATCACTATGTCATGGTGATTATGTTAATAAGAATATCATATTTGAAGAAGATGATTCTACTTGGATTATTGATTTTGATAAATGCAAGTATGATTATTGTGCTCATGATTTATCATACTTTTTAAGAAGACTCTTAAAAAGAGATAATACAAAATGGGATTTAGAGCTAGCAACTTCTATTATAAAGGCTTATAATTCTAATAATCACCTATCTCCATCTGATTTAAAGTATATTGTTTCATATATATGTTTTCCACAAAAGTACTGGAAAATTTCTAGAGATTATTATAAAAATATAAAGAAATGTAATAAAAATTCATTTTTCACATTATTACTTAAAGCAAATTCTAAAATTGATCATCATCTTGAATTCACCATGTCTATTATAAACAAAATGCAAGAAGCAGATTGGAATGCAGATAAATTAATATAATTCACTAAATAAATAAGAGGATGATTAAATCATCCTCTTATATTTTTAACACTTATTATCTTGGATTTTTAACTTGTGCTTGAGCTGCAGCTAATCTAGCTAATGGTACCCTAAATGGTGAACATGAAACATAGTTTAATCCAACATTATGGCAGAATTCTACTGATGATGGATCTCCACCATGTTCTCCGCAAATTCCAAGCTTAATATCAGGTCTTGTTGCTCTACCTTTTTCAGCAGCTATCTTAACTAATTGACCTACACCTGTTTGGTCTAACTTAGCAAATGGATCTTGTTCATAGATTTTCTTATCATAGTAAGAACCTAAGAACTTAGCAGCATCATCTCTTGAGAATCCAAATGTCATTTGAGTTAAATCATTTGTACCAAATGAGAAGAAATCTGCTTCCTTAGCTATTTCATCAGCTGTTAAAGCTGCTCTTGGAATTTCTATCATTGTACCAACATGGTATTCTATCTTAGTTCCTCTTTCCTCCATAACAGCTTCTGCAGTCTTAACAACTACATCCTTAACATATTTTAATTCCTTAATTTCTCCAACCAATGGAATCATTATTTCTGGAACTATATCATAACCTTTCTTTGCCTTAACATCCAAAGCTGCTTCAATTACAGCTCTTGTTTGCATTTCAGCAATTTCAGGATAAGATACTGCTAATCTACATCCTCTATGCCCCATCATTGGGTTGAATTCGTGTAAATCTTCAACAGTAGCCTTTAACTCTTCAAAAGTTAATCCCATTTCCTTTGCTAATTCAGCAATTTCTTCATCACTGTGAGGAACGAATTCATGTAGTGGTGGATCTAAGAATCTAATTGTTGCTGGCATTCCTTCTAATGCTTCATAGATTTCTGTGAAATCTTGTCTTTGCATTGGAAGAATCTTATCTAATGCCTTTCTTCTTTGTTCTTCGTTCTTTGCAACTATCATTTCTCTAACAGCCATAATTCTATCTTCAGCGAAGAACATATGCTCTGTTCTACATAATCCAATACCTTCTGCTCCAAATTCAACAGCTTGTATAGTATCTCTTGGAGTATCTGCATTAGTTCTAACCTTTAACTTTCTAATTTCATCTGCCCATCCCATAAATGTAGCAAAATGTCCAGTTATTTCAGGTGAAACAGTCTTAACAGCTTCAGCATAGATATTACCAGTAGAACCATCTATTGAAATATAATCATCTACTCCGTAAGTCTTATCTTCTATTGTAACAGTCTTAGCTTTTTCATCAACTTTAATTTCTCCACATCCTGCTACACAGCAAGTTCCCATACCTCTAGCAACAACTGCAGCATGAGAAGTCATACCACCTCTTACTGTTAATATACCTTCTGCAGCAATCATACCTTCAATATCTTCTGGAGAAGTTTCAAGTCTAACTAAAACAACCTTTTCTCCCTTTTCAGCTCTTTCCTTAGATTCGTCTGCAGTAAATGCTATCTTACCACAAGCTGCTCCTGGAGAAGCTGGAAGTCCTTTAGCAACTACATTTGCCTTCTTCAACTCTTCAACATCAAATGCTGGGTGAAGTAATGTATCTAATTGTTTTGGCTCAACCTTTAATATAGCTTCTTCCTTAGTTAAAGTACCATCCTCAACTAAATCAACAGCTATCTTTAAAGCAGCTTGAGCTGTTCTCTTACCATTTCTAGTTTGTAAAAAATATAACTTTCCTTCTTCAATAGTTATTTCCATGTCTTGCATATCTTTATAATGAGCTTCTAGTGTAGCAATTATATCTGTTAATTGCTTATAAATCACTGGATCTTGCTCTTCTAATTGAGATATTGGTTGAGGTGTTCTAATTCCTGCAACAACGTCTTCACCTTGTGCATTCATTAAGTACTCACCATATATTTTATTTTCACCAGTAGCAGGGTTTCTTGAGAATATAACACCTGTTCCTGAAGTTTCTCCCTTATTACCAAATACCATTTGTTGAACGTTAACTGCTGTTCCCCAATCACCAGGTATATCATTTAATCTTCTATATACTATAGCTCTTGGATTGTCCCATGATCTAAATACAGCAGTAATTGACTCAATTAATTGAACCTTTGGATCTTGTGGGAACTCTTCTCCCTTTTCTTTCTTATATAACTCTTTAAATTGAGCAACTAACTCCTTTAAATCATCTGCATTTAAATCTGTATCTAATTTTACCCCTCTTGCTTCCTTCATAGCGTCTAACTTATCTTCAAATAGTCTCTTTTCAATACCCATAACAACATCAGAGAACATTTGAATAAATCTTCTGTATGAATCATAAGCAAATCTTGGATTATTAGTCTTATTAGCTACAACCTCTACAGCTGAATCATTTAATCCTAAGTTTAATATTGTATCCATCATACCTGGCATAGATACTCTTGCACCAGATCTAACTGATACTAATAGCGGGTCTTCTTCGCTACCGAATTCTTTTCCGGCTACCTTCTCTAATTCCTTAATACTTGCATAAATTTGTTCCATTACCTCTGATGAAATAGTCTTTCCATCTTCATAATATTTGTTACAAGCCTCTGTTGTAACAGTAAATCCTGTTGGAACTGGAATTCCTAGTGTAGTCATTTCTGCTAAATTAGCTCCCTTACCCCCTAGTAAGTTCTTCATTGATGCATTTCCTTCACTAAAAAGGTAAACGTACTTTTTCTCCATCTCAATACTCCTCCGTTCAATACAATTTATCTATATACTAACGAAACCTTAAGCGTCCCGGTAGTTTCTTATTTATTTATTCGCCCTTACCCATTTGAACGAATAATCTGGTAATATTAGTTTTTGATACTTTACCTATAATTTTGTATTGTTCTTTACCCTGCTCTACTCTAACCTTTTCAACTATTGGTATGCTGTCTATTTCATGTTCTATTATTTTTTTTGCCATATCATATGCGCTATCTTCTGATGCTCCACATATAATATTAGGCATTCTTGTCATAATTACCCCTACAGGTACCTTATGTATATCAGTACCTCCAATTGCAATCTTTAAAAAGTCTTTTCTCGACACTGCACCTACAAGGTATCCATTATTTTCTACAAATACCGTGCCTATATCATTTAAGAATAGGTATACGATTGCATCATACACCATCATAGACTCATTAACTGTAGATGGTTTTGACATAATCTGACCTGCTTTTATATTACTTATATAATCTAATACCAAACTACTCTTAGGCTTATCTGAATAAATATATCCAACCTTTGGTCTAGCGTCTAATATTCCTATCATAGTTAAAATTGCAAGATCTGCTCTTAATGCTGCTCTTGTAACTCCTAGCTTCTCAGCTAAAGCTTCACTTGTAATAGGCTGTCCTTCTTTTACAAGCTTGATTATTTCCTCTTGCCTATCTGACAACTTCATTACAATCCCTCTTTCTGATTCAAAGGAATATATAGAGTCTTTTATGCCGACTTTTTATTTACAGTATAATTATACCACGTAATTATAGTTTGACTATACTTAATTTTCAGAAAAATCACATAAATTGTTCTAATATTCCTTATTTATCACTTATTTTTTTTAAACATATCTTATTTTCTATGTTTTTCTAATTATTTCTCTTCTTTTTCATCATCAAAATTAACTGTATAACTATAGACAGTTTCATCATCTTTATATACATTTTCCTTATAATGAGCATTATCGGAAGCCTCTTCTTTAACTTCTTTTATCTTACTTTTGATTTGGTCTGCAAATACTGAGGCCTTATCTTTAACTTCATTTGCAGCCTTTGCTACATATTTATTTACAACCTCTACAGAACCATCAACCTTAGTAATTTCTATAGTTAACTTAGTTGCTACTGCTGCAATTACCCCAAAAGCAAGAATTGGAGGAATTATTACTGCTATAACTGTTGCTGCTATACCTGCATTTACAGGAACATCAACTAATATAGTTTCATCCTTTTTCACTTTAATCCTTGAAACATTTCCCTTTTTTATAGTTTCCTTTAGCCATACCTTAAAGTCTTCTATTGTCTCACTATTATTTTCTTTGTAGGTATTATCTTCTGGATTTTTCATATTTGAATTTCCATTTTTACCTTCTATATAAATTATAGCTTCTAATACATCACCACCACAAATTTCCAGAGCTTCTTTTGCTTCTTTATAAGTGCTTCCAGTTCTCTCTTTTACTTGATCAACCTTTTCTAATGAAATTTCCATACTATTCTCACTCCTTAATATAATTTAACATCTCTAAACTTTTAGGTTTCTTAGCATAACTAGAAGAAATAATAAAAGTGGTCACCTTTTCCATTTCCTTTTTTATTTCATCTGTAAGATTTAGTCTATAAACTTTATCTGATGAAACATTGGATAAATATTTAAGAGCATTATATGCTCCTTTAGATATGTACACCCCATGCTCTTTATTACACTCTTCACAAACCCCTCCAAAATAGGAAAGACTTATATAATTAGATACTGCTATTTTCTTCTTACATACGCTACAACTTTCTAAATTTAATCCATACCCAGTTGCCTTTAAAAGTTTTAATTCAAAAGCTCTTATTAGAAGCTCATAATCTAAAGCATCTGTATTTAATAAATATAAAGTAGTTATAAACTCTTTGAATAGAAGTTGATTTACTTCCCCTTCTAATATAGCAATATCTATTAGCTCACATATATATGATGAATATGTCAATTTATCTAGATTATTCATTAAACCTTGAAAAGAATTGATTATTTTCCCCTCTTGTAAATTATACAGTGTTTTCCCCCTAAATACCATATATTCACAGTAACATAGAGGTAGAGTAACAGAAAAAAGTTTATTCTTACTTTTTTTTGCACCTCTAGCCACCGTTGTAATCTTCCCATAGTTATCAGTATATAACCAAACTAGTTTATCATTTTCTTTATAATCTAGGGTCTTTATTACTACCCCATTACACTTAACAAGTGACAGAATAACCATCCCCTAATAATCTATTTTACTTTTTTATATCCTAATTCCTTTAATAAGTTTTGATTGTCTCTCCATTCTTTTCTTACTTTAACCCATATTTTTATATTTACCTTTGTATGCAAGAACCTTTCTAACTCATATCTAGCCGTCTCTCCAATTCTCTTTAAGGACTGACCGTTTTTTCCTATTATTATCCCTTTGTGAGAGTCCTTTTCACATATTAAGTCCACTTCTATATGATAAGTACCATTTTCACTTTGTTTCATTTGAATAACATCTACAGCTATCCCATGAGGAACTTCATCTCTTAAACATCTTAAAGCTTTTTCTCTTACAATTTCAGATACTACGAATCTTTCTTGAACATCTGTTATCATATCCTCTGGATAATACATAGGGCCTTCTGGCAATTCATTAACCATAAGCTCTAATAATGTATCAACATTTTTTCCCTTAAGAGCTGATATAGGTATTATCTCTTTAAAGTTAAATTCATTTGATAAATCCATCAGTGATTTAGCCACTCTATCTTGAGTAGATTCATCAACCTTATTTAACACAAGAAAAACAGGTGCTTTACTATTTTTTAGAGACTCTAGTATAAACTTATCCCCTCTACCTATTTCATCATCAGGATTAGTTAAAAATAGTACTAAATCTACATCCTTCATTGAATCTTTTGCTGAATTTACCATATACTCACCTAACTTATGCTTAGGCTTATGTATTCCTGGTGTATCAACGAATACAATTTGATACTCCTTAGTTGTTAATATAGTTTGAATATTATTTCTTGTTGTTTGTGGTTTATTAGAAACTATTGATAACTTTTCCCCCATTAAATAATTCATTAAAGTTGACTTTCCAACATTGGGTCTCCCAACAATAGTTACAAATCCTGATTTAAACATTCTTCCTCCTATTTCTCCAAGTCCTTCTTAGTAAAAGTACCTGGCATAACTTCATCTAAAGTTGTTTCTAAAACTTCATTTTCATTTTTTATTATATAGATTTTCATATCTCCACTTTCTGCAAACTCAGATATTACTTGCCTACAGATTCCACAAGGATATGTAAATGCTTTAACATCTCCTATTAATGCTAATTCTTTTAACTTTCTATTTCCATTTGCAACCCCACTAAATATAGCTGTTCTTTCAGCACAGTTAGTTGCTCCAAAAGATGCATTTTCAACATTGCATCCTACATATATATTTCCATCTTCAAATAAAGCTGCTGCTCCCACCTTAAAATTAGAATATGGACAGTATGCATTCTCTCTTGCTTCTATAGCTTTTAATATTAACTCTTTATTCACTTTACTTCCTCCAAGATACACAATAATTTTATATTTATATACTCATATTATGTGTATTTTTCATTATATCATTATAATTATAATTTGAATATGGTAAAAATCAATAAGGTTATAAGCATACCAAATATAGCTCCTACAATAACTTCAGATAATGTATGAACCTCGGAATCCACCCTACTTTGCGCTGTAATAAATGCCATTAAATAGCTTAACATTATACAAGTTGGTTCTTCAGTAATTAAAGCTATTGCCGTAGCTATAGAAAAGGATAGTGCACTATGTCCACTAGGCATTCCACCCTTAAGAGGAGTTCCTTCTCCAAATATAGCTTTTACTATTATAGTTGAAAAACTCACTATAACTAAGACTATCAATATAGTATATGGCTCATTATTTTTAACTTTGTGTATTACCTCATAAGATATATCAGATAGTTTATCCCAAAAAACAACATATCCCACCACTATAGCATTAATAGCAGTTATTAGCACTGCTCCTGCTGCTGCATTTTTAGCTATCTTTGCTAATGGATGATAATAATTAGTAGTCATATCAATAGCTGCTTCTATAGCGGTATTGATTAGTTCAGCAGCAATAACTATAGCTACAGTTATTGCAATTATTAAAAATTCTATCTTAGATATATCAAAACAAAAACAAGCTATTAAAACGCCTATAGCAGCTACAAGATGTATTTTCATATTTCTTTGAGTTCTCACTGTATCAATAATACCATTTATAGCATGATTGAAGCTATCTACCATCTTTTTCAACTTCACTTTTCATCATCACCCACTTATATTCTATCTTCTAATATCTAATTGCCCTAATATTTCTTCTTCCCTTTTTCTCATAACTTTTTTCTCATCCTCTTCCATATGATCATACCCCAATAGATGTAGTACTGAATGAACTACTAAATATGAAGCTTCCCTTTTAAAGGAATGATTATATTCTTTACTCTGTTCTAAGGCTTTTTCTAAAGATAATACTATATCTCCTAAAACCAGCTCTTCACCATCCATATAAGTTTCATCAAATTCATAATTCTTATATACATCTTTAAAAGCCTTATCTTTTGGATAGTCTAACATAGGAAAAGATAGCACATCTGTTTCTTTATCTATATTTCTAGTTTCATTGTTTATTTCTCTAATTTCATCATTATCTACAAATAATAATGAAATTTCAAATGGTATATTAACTTCTTCTTCCTTTAAAGCAAATTCTATTGTATGTTCTAATTCCTTTACTAATTCCTCTGTTACCTCTATTTTTTCTTGTCTGTTATCTGTATATATCATTTATTTTCTCCCTTTTCATATTTTTTAAAGGGGTGAGTTAAAAACTCATCCCCTTTATTTTAAGCTTTTGCTTTTTCTGTTGGATATTCTATCCTTTGATGATATATTCCATTTAAAGTCTTTAAAAAACACTTTCTAATTGTTTCTAAATCCTTTAATGTCAAATCACAATCATTAAGTTGACCAGAATGAAGTTTATCTTTAATAATATTATTGACCATTTCTTCTATTTTACCCTTAGTAGGCTCATTTATTGATCTCACTGCAGCTTCAACAGAATCTGCTAGCATTATTATCCCAGCTTCCTTAGTACTTGGTATAGGGCCTGGATATCTAAAATCTTCTTCTCTAACTTCATCAGGATTTTCAGAATTATTTTTTACAGTATAATAGAAATATTTAACCAAGGTTGTACCATGATGCTGTGCTATTATATCTTGTATTACTTCTGGTATATTGTATTCCTTAGCTAATTCTAATCCCTCTTTAACATGAGATATTATTATTAAAGTACTTAAATTAGCAGTTATTTTATCATGAGGGTTTTCTTTACTAATTTGATTTTCCTTAAAGAAATATGGCCTAGTAGTTTTACCAACATCATGATAATAAGCTCCTATTCTTGCTATTACCGGATTAGCCTTAACCTCTTCTGCTGCAAGCTCTGCTAAATTAGCAACTAGCATGCTATGATGGTATGTCCCTGGAGCTTCCATTAATAATTTCTTTAAAAGAGGGGTGTTAGGATTACTTAATTCTAACAATTTTAATGTAGTTACTATATTAAATGTAGACTCTAAAAATGGTAATAAACCTGTAGCTAAAACCCCTGCAAACACAGTTCCTATTATAGAAAAAGCACTATTTAAAAATATATCTTTTAAATTGCTTGATAAAATAACACCTGTTGCAAATGTTATAACTCCAGATAAAACTGCAATATATAATGTTGAATAAAGTATATCGTTTCTTTGTTGCATCTTCCTTAGTATAGTAGCACCTACTAATGCATTTACTATTGCAATTATTATCACTTGAGAGTTAAACCCTGTTAATGCAGCAACTATGATAACATTCATGGAGTTAACAAATAGTGATATCTTGTAATTAATAAGCATAGTCATAAGTAATGGAGCTAACGCTAATGGTATCATAAAAGGAGATGCAAAACTTACACATCTAACTAATATTAAGGAAAATACATTTATTAAATTAATTAAGACCAACTTCTTAAAATCTAAATAAATACTTCTATAGTTTTTGTAAATGTAGAAGAATTCAATCCCCATAATAGAACTTAAAAGTATTGCTAGAACAATATATAGAAGTATTACACCTTCTCCAGCAGAATCTCCTATCAACCCTAATTCAGTCAAAATTTCTATTTGTCTTGACGTAACAGGCTCACCTTTTTGCACTATTATCTGGTTCTTCTTTATTACTACCTTTTCTGTATTTTTTTGAACTTCTTTAATCTTTTCTTCTGTTTTTTCTTTATCATAATAAAAATTTGGTTTTATTTGTTCTATTATAATATTATTTAATACATTACTTATATTCGAATTTAAGTTAAGAGCCTTTACTCTTTCACTGGCTAAGCTTCTAGCATCAGATATGCTTTCACTATCCTCATCTTCAATATTTTTTACATATACAGAATCTATTATTTCTAAAGCTTCAGACTTTAATTTAACCAATGTGTCTTTTGGTATTGATAATAAGAACTTACAAGCACTTTCATCTAAGGTAATCCCCTCAACTTTTCTTAGTTCTACTATCTTTTCCTTCTCATCTAACTCCATAGCACTTAAACTTATTAACTTTTCAAACAATGTATTTATATTATTCTCTGCAGCAATTTTCACTTCTGCTTTTAATGTATATTGTTTATCTACTTTAGATAAAGCTTCTTTTAACTTTTCTTCCGAAGCTTGTTCATCTACTGTTTCTCTTTGGGCTACTATATCTTCTCTTGCTATATCTCCTTCCTGTAACTCATACTTAGTTGGAGCAATAGCTGTTATCAATAAAAAATAAGTTACCACAAAACTTATGGTAAATAATAAAATTCTCTTAGGTTTATAATTGCCCTTTTTAGTTTCCCTTCTTTTTAAACTCATGTTCATCACCTTCTTACTTGTACATCACTTATATTATGATACACTGGCTATATCCTGTTCAACTACAAACGTCACCTTAACACGTAACTTACCTTCACCTATGTCTTCTGTATACACGTCTTTATCAGCAATCTTGTAATCATTACTCAAAGTTCTTTCAAATGATTTCGTTAATTGTTCAGTTGCAGTTTTAATTGCTTCTTCCTTATCTAAATTTACTTCTTTCTCTGCTCTCTCAAAATACGTTGTAGTTTTAATAAAACCTTTTTCATCTTCTATTTTATCATAATACTTAAAGTTATTTATAGCTTTTTTCAAGTAAATTTTCCTGCCAAAGAAAGATACATAAATATCCCTACCTCTTTTACCAGTCTTCTCAAGCTTAGAACCACTCACCTGCACTTCCATTTCTTTCTCATAAAATGTATTAGCTATAACTATTCCCTTTGCAGGCACTTCATATTCCTCTCCTTCTTTCCCTTGCATTCCCTTTATTAAAACATCTCCCGCATTAACAAAATCCCCTGGGCTTACATTACTAGTACCAGAAGATACAAAAACTCTTTTTATCTCTCCACCGACTTTAGCCACACAATCTCCAGATGTATCACTAATTGGTTTTGGAGGATTAACCTTCTCTTCAATGACTATTTTCAATGTAGATCCTTCCACTCTTGCTCTTATCCATAATATATCGCTATTTATATCTGCAGCTTTATCTTCTATATTATAAACATCAATCTTACTTTTCTTTATGCCTGGCTCAATACCAATTTTCTTTAATTCTTTTCTAACCTGATAAGGTGACAAGTTATTTCCTGTTTGTATATCTATAGACCATATATAGGTTGACAAGTAAAATATCCCTATTATAAATATCAACAAACCTAACACCAATGATATTTGTCTCTTTAGTCTAGATATTAGAAACACCCAACCATTTTTACTTATTATCTTAATTTTACCGCCACATCTTTTAACAGCACCTACTACTTCATTATAGTCATTATATTCAATTTCTAACCTAATTGTAGTTATATCAATCTTAACAATGTTCTTAGATTTTATCCCACTGTTCCATAGAAGGTTAAGTATTCTTTCAGGTGATTTTGCACTTATTTCAACTATTATATTTCCAACTTTTAATTTATCTAATATCATTTTTGTTTATCCTCATAGATAATTGTTTTAAATTTTCCAGTTATACTTATAGTTGATCCCCCTATGTACAAAATTTCAAAATCACTTCCCTCTATATTTATATTGCCAACCTTAGAGTTTACTTTAATTAGATTTTTCTCAAAACTAGATATCCCTTTATGATTTTCTATAGTTATTTCTTTATTCCCTGTAATAATTATCTTAGGAATATCCATTACTATTTCTGCTGGCAAATCAAATTTATCTACTAAGATTTCTCTACCTTTATTTAATTTTTCCTCCACCTCTAATCCCCCGTTTTTATATTTCTATCATTGTAATTTATGATTAAAATATAAAAAAAAGAACAATTAGAATATGTTAATCCTTATAGTTAGTATAAAAAAATGGAATTTATATTTATTTTTCTAGTTCCATAGCAAGCTCCAAATCATAGAAAAACAAATATCCATTTCCTTCGTACTCAAGGTAATTAAATTAAAAAAATAGAGTTTAAGGCTGATATTAGCCTTAAACTCTATTTTAATGACTCATACAAAACAATAAAAAGAACTCGAAGAGTTCTTCTTATTATTTATTAGTTAAATATTCTTTTACTATTTGACTAACAAGCTTGCCATCTGCTCTACCTAATGTCTTAGGTCTAACAATTGCCATAACTTTTCCCATGTCTTTAATGCTACTAGCGCCCGCTTCAATAGCTGATTCTTCAATAATTTGCCTTATTTCCCCTTCACTTAACTGCTGAGGAAGGTAATTTAACAAAATTTCTATCTCAGCTTTTGACTGATCAACCAAATCCTGTCTATTTCCCTTTTCAAACTCAAGCATTGCTTCTCTTCTTTGCTTGACTTCTTTAGCTAATATTTCTATAGCTAGCGCATCATCCGCTGTTATTCCATCAGTCTTTTCAACTAATAAAATCGCAGACTTTGCTGTACTTATAACGTTAGCTTTAAATTTATCTTTAGCCTTTAAAGCAGTTTTCCAATCTTCTTGAAGTCTTTCTTTTACTGTTGGCATATACACATACCTTCTTTCAAAAAGAACGTTCTATTTGAACTTTCTCTTTCTAGCAGCTTCTGATTTCTTCTTTTTCTTAACGCTTGGCTTTTCGTAGTGTTCTCTCTTTCTTACTTCTGAAAGAACTCCAGCTCTTGCACATTTTCTCTTAAATCTTCTTAACGCATTTTCAAGAGTTTCGTTTTCTCCAACTTTGATTTCTGACATTAATTATCCCTCCCTCCGCTAGCTAAAATTCTAAATTCAACTCAGCTACGGGCTTAATAACACATGCTATATTATACAATAGTAAGGTTGCTTGTGTCAATAATTCTTAAAAATTTAACTATTAGCCTGGAGGCCAATTTAAACTTCTTCCTCCAAGAACATGAAAATGCATATGATGTACAGTTTGACCTCCATCATTCCCTGTATTATTTACAATTCTGTAGCCTTTTTCAGCAATACCTAGCTCACTAACTAGTTTATTAATTACTAAGAAAATATGTGCGACCACAGATGCATTTTCTTCTTTTAAGGCATTAGCACTTTCTATATGCTCCTTAGGTATTACCAAAAAGTGTATAGGTGCTTCTGGACTTATATCATAAAAAGCATATACCTTTTCATCTTCATATACTTTTTTACTTGGTATTTCACCCTTTATGATTTTACAAAAAATACAATCTTCCATAAATTCACCCCCTTCTAATAGTAACTTTTTTATTTCACAAGAGTAGCTACAGCATAATCTCCTAAAGCTTCTTCTATCTTGCAATTTACTATTTGACCTTTTAAGTTTTCTTCTATACCTTTAACTTCAACCTTAACATAGTTTCTAGTATATCCTTCATATACATCATCTTTCCCTTTTACTGGTTGTTCTATAAGTACATCCATAACTCTACCAACAATAAATCTAGTAAAGTCACCTTCATTTTTATCATTTAATTCTATAAGAGCTTTACTTCTTTTATCCTTAACTGTTCCATCTAATTGATTTGGCATAGTTGCAGCCTTTGTACCTTCTCTTGGACTATATTTAAACACATGAGTTTTTGTAAGCTTTATTCTCTTTAAGAATTCATAAGTTTCATTAAATTCTTCTTCTGTTTCTCCAGGGAAGCCAACTATAACGTCAGTTGTAATAGAAACATCTTTAATATTTTCTCTTAAAATATTAACTATTCTTTCATACTCTTCAGCTGTGTACCTTCTATTCATTCTCTTTAATGTAGCATTACATCCACTTTGAAGAGAAAGGTGGAACTGAGGACATAGCTTCTTCATATTCCTAATTTTTTCAATTACTTCTGGAGTAAAGAAAGCTGGTTCTATAGATCCTATTCTTACTCTTTCAATACCATCTAGTTTTTCTATTTCTTCTAATAAATCAACCAAAGTGATTTCACCATCTAAATCTAGCCCATATGATGCAGTATGAATTCCTGATAATATTATTTCCTTAAATCCATGTTCTGATAACTTATTTATTTCGTCAAGAACTTGTCTTGGTTCCTTTGAACATACTGATCCCCTAGAATAAGGTATTATACAGTATGCACAGAATCTATTACATCCATCTTGGATTTTTAAGAATGCTCTTGTCTTATCTTGATACTCTTCTATATTTAATGCCTCAAATTTCTTATTTCTTAATACACTTTCAACGTATATTTGTGCTGTTTGTTCATCTCTAGCTTTATTTACATAATAAACTACATCACCCTTATTTCTAGTCCCAAGAACAACATCAACGCCTTCTATTGCTGAAACTTCCTTTGGTGCTATTTGTGAATAACATCCTACAACAGCTATTATAGCATCCGGATTAAGTCTTCTAGCTCTACTTATAATTTGTCTAGATTTCTTATCTCCCATATTGGTTACTGTACATGTATTTATAACATAGACATCAGCAACTTCTGTAAACTCTGTCACCTCATATCCTTCTCTTATAAACTTTTCTGCCATAGCTTCTGATTCATAATGATTAACTCTACATCCTAATGTAGAAAATGCAACCTTCATTAAACATTTCCTCCTAAATCACCTAACTCATATTGCACTAAAGCAGTTGCTGTAAATCCAGCTGTTTCCGTTCTTAGAATCCTACTTCCTAGCGTAATAATATAGGCACCTTTTTCTTTTAGTCTTTCAATTTCTTCTTCCTCAAAACCGCCTTCTGGTCCAACCATTATACCGATCTTTTTAACATTATCTAATCTTCCACTATCCCTTAAATCCTTTATTACACCTTTAATTCCAAAGTTTTCAGTGTTCTCATAAGGAACTAAGAATAAATCTAATTTCTCTAATTCCTCTAAAACATCATCAAATGATATTGGCTCATCTACCCTTGGAATAAGGCTTCTCTTACTTTGCTTTGCAGCTTCAAGAGCTATTCTATTAAGCCTATCAAGCTTCTTAAACTCTCCCTTAAGTTTAACATCTACTCTATCAGTAATAGTTGGTACAAACTTTGATATTCCAAGTTCAGTACCCTTTTGAACTATAAGGTCCATCTTTTGTGACTTAGGAAGACCTTGGTATAAATAGATTTCTATTGGACTTTCATTATCTACATCTAACTTTTCTAGTATATCTATAATAACTTCAGTCTTTGAGATACTTTTTATTTTCCCAAGGAATTCATCACCTATGCAGTTATTTAAAACTACCTCTTCCCCCTCAATTAATCTTAAAACCTTATATATATGTTTAACATCATCACCTAATATTTTTCCTTCATTAAAATTAATATTTTCAGCAGGTGTGAAAAACTTATGCATATACTTCTCTCCTTAACTACTTAAGTTTTGCTATTATGCAGTTCCATTCCCCATCCTTATTAACCTTAACAACTTCAAAACCGCATTCTTCTAACTTATTAGTAACCATTTCTACTCTATCATGTATAATTCCTGATGTTATAAAGTATCCATTTGGCTTAATTACTCTACTTACATCTTCAGTTAATATACAGATAATTTCTGCTATAATGTTAGCTACAACTATATCAGCCTTACCATCAATAACTTCAATTAAGTTTCCATGTAGAATTTCAATATTGTCTATGTTATTGAATCCTACATTTTCTTTCGCTGATTCTACCGCTACTGGATCTAAGTCAACTCCAACTGCAAGTTTTGCACCAAGCTTAGCTGCTGCAATGGCAAGTATTCCAGAACCACAACCAACATCAAATACAGTACTGTCTTTTTGAACATACTTTTCTAAAGCTTGAATACACATTCTTGTAGTTTCATGTTCACCTGTTCCAAATGCCATTCCTGGATCCAATTCAACTACTAATTCTTCATCTTTTACCTCATATTCTTCCCATATTGGTTTGACAACTATTTTCTCTCCTACCTTTGAAGGCTTATAGTACTTCTTCCAGTTGTTTGCCCAATCTTCTTCATACATTTTTTCAAACTCTACTTTACCTTCACCCACATCAATTCCTAATGATTTAATTTCTTCAACCTTTTTATTGATATAAGCTATTATTTCATCTATATTATCTTCTTCTGAAAAATACCCTTTAACAACTGCAAATTTACCCTTGTGTTCTAGTACATTTATATCTGCAAAGTCCCATGTTAACGGTCCTTGTTCTCTACCTAATATATCTTCTGGATCCTCTATAGCAACACCCTTACAATCTAGTCCGTAGAATATACCAGAAATCGGTTCTAAAGCCTCACTTTTGGTAATTACTCTAACCTCTATCCAAGTTCCTTCCAAAAAAATCAATCCTTTCGCTTATTCTTTGACTAATATAATATTTTACACTTTACATTTAAGTTATGTCAAGGAATGCCTTATATTAACAAAGGGTTGTATCAGCTTGGATACAACCCTTATATTTTATACTGAATATTTATTTACTAAGTTCATAAATTCATCTTCTTTTATGTAATCTTCAAACTTAATATTACCCTCTTCAAGCTTCATAGCTAACTCATATAAAAATTCTGGTATTCTCTCTGGTAACATATCTCCCTTAAATTCACCTAACCTTACATTTTCCACTGTAAAATCTCCATTTATAAACAATCCAAAAACATCTTTTACAGCATCATCTACTCTCTTCTTCTTACCTGTAAAGCCTATCTTTCCTATTTCATGTACTCCACATGAATTTGTACATCCTGAAATATGTACTCTTGGCATTAAATCTGAAGAATAATCTTTCCCTTTAAAGTAGTCTATTATATCAAACAATAACCCTTGACTATTACCTATTCCTATTTGACATGTTGGAACACCTATACACGCCACGCTATGATATATTTCAGCTTCTCCCCCCATCTTCTTAGTAATATTCAATAAGGTTTCTGCTTCTTTACCATTTAAGTTTCTAAAGTATACTCCTTCAGTCATTGCAAGTCTTACTTCTACATCCTCAAAGTTATCTATAGTATCTAAAATCTCTCTAAGATCCTCTAATTTCAATTGTCCTCCTACTGGATGCAAATATACAGTATAAAGTCCCTCTTGTTTTTGCTCTATTAATCTCTTATCTTTAACTTCTGTTTTTATTCCTTCTTTTTTTATCTCAGTAGGATGAAGCTTTAATTCTAATCCACCTTTTTCTTTTTCAGCTTTTGTATAAAGCTTAAATTGATTAACAAACTCTTCATCGCCCATTCTATCAGCTATATATCTAATTCTAGCTTTAGCTCTATTTTTATAGTCTCCTTCTGCTATAAAAAGATTAGTCATTCCTTCAATATAATAAAGAACGTCCTTAGCTTCTATCAATTCATCTAGTTCTATAGCTTTTCTTGGATTATTTCCAAGTCCTCCACCTATATAAACTTTGAAATATTCTTTTCCATCTCTCTTTACAGCAACAAAACCTAAATCTTGCACTGTACAATGAGCTGTATCCTTAAAAGAATTAGAAAAAGATACTTTTAACTTTCTAGGCAACTTATATGTATAAATCTTCTTTAGAAAGTGATTACCAACAGCTAATGCATATGGAGTTGGATCAAACTCTTCTTCCTTATCAACACCTGCTAAGGGTGAAAGAGCTACATTTCTTGGAAAGTTACCTCCAGCTCCTCTAGTAAATAAATTCACTTCTAATCCTTCCTTCATTAAATCACAAGCACCATCTAATGTTAACCCATGTAACTGTATTGCTTGTCGTGTTGTAAAGTGAATGCCACCAAGACTATGCTTTTTAGCATAGTCATAAATTAAATTTAATTCATCTGAATCAGTTACCCCAGAAGGTATTCTAAATCTTATCATAAACTCTTTTCCACCACGGTGTGCATACATCCCCATACCACCTGATTCATGTTTAAATTGCATCAAGTTTAATTCTCCATCTAAAAACTTATGACCAACCTTTCTAAAATCTTCAATTTCACCTAATAGTATTTCCTTTAAACTGTTCACATCTCCACCTCATATTAAAAGTTTTTCTTATGTTTCTATATAATCTATTCTATATTCATAGTTTTTCCAAGTCCAATAGGAATTATTTATACTATATATAGGAAAATTGTTATAAGAAAAAAAAGACTGTGAAAAAATACTATTCTTTCACAGTCTTTTCTTTATTTATTAAATAAATTAAATCCTTTTTTGTGAGACTTATGCTCGCCTTCAACAGCTTCACCAGTTGCTTCCATAAATGCAACTAAAGCTTCTTTGGCTTTATCACTTAAATTCTTAGGAATATCAACTACAACCTTAACGTATTGATCTCCTCTACCTGATGAATTAACTCTAGGAACACCTTTTCCTTTAAGTCTAAATAGAGTTCCTGATTGTGTTCCTGAAGGAACTGTGTACTTAACATCTCCATCAACAGTTGGAACTTTTATTTCTGTTCCAAGTGCAGCTTTAGCCATAGATATGTGAGTATCTACATATATATCATTACCCTTTCTAGTAAATTGCTTAGAAGGTGCAACTCTTATCTTAATATATAAATCTCCTGGTGAACCGCCATTTTCACCATGTTCACCTTGACCTCTAAGTGGCATTACATTACCTGTATCTACACCTGCTGGTATCTTAACAGTAATCTTTCTATTCTTTCTAACGTGACCTTTTCCATGACATGTATGACACGGAGTATCTATAACCTTACCTTTTCCTCCGCACTTATCACATGTAGTAGTACTTACAAAGCTTCCTAATGGAGTCTGCCTTTGTACTCTTACTTGACCTGAACCTCCACAAGTTGGACATGTATTAGCACTTGTTCCAGGCTCAGCACCTGATCCATGGCACTCCTCACAGTTTTCACTTCTTGTTATAGATATCTCTTTTTCTGTACCAAATACAGCTTCTTCAAATGTTAAACTTAAAGTATATTCAATATCATTTCCTCTTACTGGACCATTTCTTCTTCTACCTGATCCACCACCACCAAAGAATGTATCAAATATATCTCCAAAGCCTCCCATATCAGAGAAATCAAAGCCACCAAATCCACCTGCACCGAATCCTGCTCCTGGGTCAATTGTTCCAAATTGATCATATTGAGCTTTCTTTTCAGGATCAGAAAGCACTTGATAAGCTTCATTTATTTCTTTAAACTTTTGTTCAGCTTCCGTATCCCCTTGATTTTTGTCAGGATGGTATTTTATAGCTAGCTTTCTAAAGGCTCTTTTTATTTCATCATCACTAGCGCCCTTTTGAAGCCCTAGGACTTCGTAGTAGTCTCTGCTTGCCATCTATTTTTCACCCACCTAATTTTTATTAACTTTAGAAAAGGGAAGACGACTTTTGCCTTCCCTCTCTTATTATATAAGATTCATATTAATTGTGACAACTATTTATCTTCATCTACTTTAAAATCTGCATCTACAACATTGTCATCATGTGGAGCTGATCCTGCACCTGGGTTTCCTCCCATGTTGTTTGGATCAAAACCTGCACCTGCTGCTCCATTTGCATTAGCATCTGCATAAATCTTAGAAGATACAGCATAGAATTCTTGAGTTAATTCATCCATTGCCTTCTTGATAGCTTCTAAATCTTCACCATCTTTAATCTTCTTAACTTCTTCTAATTTAGCTTCAATCTTAGCCTTATCTTCAGCTGATACCTTATCTCCAAGTTCATTTAATGTCTTTTCAGTTTGGTAAACAACTTGATCAGCATTGTTATGAACTTCTATCTTTTCTTTTCTCTTCTTATCTTCTTCAGCGAACTTTTCAGCTTCCTTAACAGCTCTATCTACTTCATCATCACTTAAGTTAGTTGAAGCAGTGATTGTGATATTAGCTTCCTTACCAGTTCCCTTATCTACAGCTGATACCTTAACAATACCATTTGCATCTATATCAAAAGTAACTTCGATTTGAGGGATTCCTCTTGGAGCTGGAGCAATTCCTGATAGAGTAAATCTACCTAAAGTCTTATTATCAGCTGCCATTTGTCTTTCACCTTGAACGATATGAATTTCAACTGAAGTTTGACCATCTGCTGCTGTTGAGAACACTTGGCTCTTTCTTGCAGGGATAGTTGTATTTCTTTCTATTAATGCAGTAGCAACTCCACCTAAAGTTTCAATACCTAAAGTTAATGGAGTAACGTCTAATAATAATACGTCTTTAACTTCACCAGTTAAAACACCTGCTTGAATAGCTGCACCTATAGCAACACATTCATCTGGGTTAACTCCCTTTGAAGGATCTTTTCCTGTAAAGCTCTTAACTGCTTCTTGAACAGCTGGAATTCTTGTAGAACCACCAACTAAAATCACCTTATCAACTTGATTCATTGAAAGACCTGCATCAGATAATGCTTTCTTCATTGGCTCAATTGATCTTTGAACTAGATCATGAGTTAATTCATTGAATTTAGCTCTAGTTAAGTTCATATCTATATGCTTTGGACCAGTTGCATCAGCAGTTATGAATGGTAAGTTAATGTTTGTTTGAGTTGAAGATGATAATTCTATCTTAGCTTTTTCAGCTGCTTCTTTTAATCTTTGAAGAGCCATCTTATCATTTCTTAAATCTATACCATTTTCAGCTTTGAATGTTTCAGCAATGTAGTCCATAACCTTGTTATCAAAGTCATCTCCACCTAGCTTAGTATCCCCATTTGTTGATAATACTTCGAAAACTCCATCTCCAAGTTCTAGGATAGATACATCGAAAGTACCTCCACCTAGATCATAAACTAATATCTTTTCACTCTTATCAGTCTTATCTAAACCATATGCTAATGATGCAGCAGTTGGTTCGTTTATGATTCTTAATACTTCAAGCCCTGCTATCTTACCAGCATCCTTTGTCGCTTGTCTTTCAGCATCATTGAAGTAAGCAGGTACTGTAATAACTGCTTGAGAAACAGTTTCACCTAAGTAAGCTTCTGCATCAGCTTTGATTTTTTGAAGAATCATAGCTGAAATTTCTTGTGGTGAATAATCTTTACCGTCTATATTAGTTTTATGATTAGTTCCCATTTCTCTCTTAATTGATATTATTGTTTTATCTGGGTTTGTAATCGCTTGTCTTTTAGCTACTTGCCCAACTAATCTTTCTCCATTTGCTTGGAACGAAACTACTGATGGAGTAGTTCTAGCTCCTTCTGAGTTAGCTATAACGACTGGTTCTCCACCTTCCATTACTGCTACACATGAGTTTGTAGTACCTAAGTCAATACCTATAATTTTTCCCATAATTTATTCCTCCTCAAACATAGATAAAATCTAGTTTTTATTTCTTATATATTAAAATTTTTAATTAGTTAGCTACTTTGACTACAGTATGTCTAATTACCTTGTCGCCTCTTTTGTATCCTTTCATAAATACTTCAGCAACTACATTAGTTTCTAAAGATTCATCTTCAATATGCATTACTGCTTGGTGCAAATTAGGATCAAATTCTCCTGAAGCATCTATTTCTTCTACACCTAACTTATCAAATGAACTTTGAAGACCCTTTATTGTCATTTCAATACCTTTTTTTAGATCTTCTACACTTCCATCAGCTGCCAATGCTCTTTCTAAGTTATCAACAACTGGTAGTATTTCTTTTATTACATCTGCACAAGAATCTGTATAAATTCCTTCTTTTTCTTTAGCAGTTCTTTTTCTATAGTTTTCATATTCAGCAGTAACTCTAAGAAGTCTATCTTTTAAAGCTTCTACTTCATTATTAAGTCTTTTAACTTCATCCTTATTTTTTCTAAGCATAGCCAATTCATCCTCTTCACTTTCTCCATTAGTGCTTTCTTCTTGAGCTACTTCTTCATTTTCTAATATTTCTTCAACAACATCTTCCTGAACTACTTCTTCATTTATTTCCTCTGTAGTTTCTTTTAAGTCTTCTTGAACATTCTTATTTGTTTCTTCCATTATAAACTCTACACCTCTTCTCGTTATTTTTAATCTAAGCCTTGGCCTTTTAACATATCATTAAGTTCTTTCATAACTTGAGCCATTATTGAAATCACCCTTGAATAGTTAATCCTTTGTGGACCTATAAGCCCTATTGTACCAATTGGTCTATCTCCTAATGAGTATTCTGCTGATATTACACTACAATTTTTGGCTCCTGGTATATAATTTTCATCACCAATTTTTATTGTAATATCTCCTTTAGGTTCAATAAGCTCAATTACATAATCTTTATTATAAAGAAGATTTAATATCTCCTTAGCGCTTTCTATATCATTGTATTCTTGATAGTTAAATATATTTGTTGTTCCTTCCATGAATATTTCAGATGAATTTTCTTCTTTTAAACTATCATATAATGCTGTTACTATTGCATTAAACAAATCATCATATCCAACGAAATCTCTTTTTAAGTTATTTATTACCTCTAAGTTAATTTCGTCTATTGTAAGATTTTGCAATCTTGAATTTATGACTTTATTTATGGTTTGTAACTCTTCAACTGAAGGAACTTTAGCTACCTTTATTCTATGATTTTTAATTACTCCGCTATCAGTTACAATAACAGAAACCAAATTAAATTCATCTACCATCAATAATTGAACTGACTTAATATAGCTTTGTCTAACGGATGGTGTTTGTACTACACAGGTAAGATTAGTCAATTCAGAAAGTAAAGTGCTTGCTTGTTTTACAATTTTATCTACTTCTAGCATTGCACAATCAATAAGATATTTTTTAATCCTTAATTCTTCATCAATGGAAAGCTTTGACCTTTGCATTAAGTTATCAACATATAATCTATAACCTTTGCTAGATGGCACTCTCCCTGCTGATGTATGAGGTTGCTCTAAATATCCCATATCCTCTAAATCTGACATTTCATTTCTTATTGTTGCTGAACCAACACCTAAATCATACCTTTTTGCTATTGTTCTAGATCCCACTGGCTCACCAGTATTAATATAATCATTTATAATGGCTTCTAAAATTCTAATTTTTCTATCATCAATAGCCATAACCTCACCTCGTATTGTTAGCACTCACCAAGTTTGAGTGCTAATGACTATATTTAAAATATATTATTTCTTTATTCCTTTGTCAATTTCAAATACTTCTCACCTTTTTCTATTTTCTTCAAAAAACCATGATTATTTCACTTTATTTCTATTTTTCTTTAGTTTTCTAAATATTACAATATCATATCACTCATGACCATATTAGAAAGCTCTATACCTTTATCAGTTAAATATATTCTTCCTCTTTTTCTTTCTAATAATCCCTTGTTTATATTACCTTCAATAACATCTTTATAGACATTATCTACATCAGTATGAAATCTTCTTTTAAACTCTTCCTCTTCAATACCACAATTCATTCTTAATCCCATAAACATAAATTCTTCTATGTTATCATTTTTAGTATTTATAATCTCTTCATCTACTATACTTTTACCACTACCTATTCTTTTTATATACTCTCGTAAATCATCTATATTCTTTATTCTCTTTCCATCTATATACGAACTAGAAGATGCTCCAACTCCAATATATTCATTACACATCCAATACACTTCATTATGTAAACATTCTTTACCTTCCTTTGCATAATTAGAAATTTCATATTGGTGATACCCATTTTCTATAAGGATATTTTTGCATTTCTTATACATCTCTCTCTCTTCTTCCTCTGATGGAAGCTTTAACTTATCTTCATTATATAATTTATAAAAAGGTGTTCCTTCTTCAATAATTAAACTGTAGGCAGATATATGTTCTGGATTTAACTTTGCCACTTCTTCTAAACTATCAGTCCAATCCTTGACACTTTGGTTTGGCAATCCAAACATCATATCTATATTTATATTATTAAAACCTACACTTCTTGCTAAATTATAATTATCTTTAAAAGCTTCAAAAGTATGTATTCTTCCAATTCCCTTTAACAAATTATTTTTTGTAGTTTGTAACCCAAAACTTAATCTGTTAATTCCTCCGCCCTTCATAATATTAAACTTTTCTTCTGATACAGTACCTGGATTACATTCTATTGTTTTTTCTGCATCTTCAATAAAATTTATATTTTTTATTCCCTTCATTAGCTTACTTAAATTTTCTTCATTTAAATACGAAGGTGTTCCTCCTCCAATAAATAAACTTCTTACTTCATAGTCTTTTATTTTCTCTTTTAATTCAATTAATAAAGCCTCTATATAATCACTCATCAAGTCATCTTTTCTTGCATATGACGGAAAATCACAATAAAAGCACTTTTGCTTGCAAAAAGGTATATGAATATATAATGCTACTTCCTTCATAAATTAATTCCTCCCAAAACAAAAAGAGGCACTTTAATAGCACCCCTTAAGTTTATTATAGTAACGCTTCTGCTTCTTCTTTTAACAATTCTATTTTACTTTCAGCTTCTACAACCGAAAAATCATAAATTTCTTTAAAGTTAAAGAAATAATTTGCAAAGGCTATTTTTTTATCTCTTCTAATATCTAAACTAACAGCTATCTTATCAAGAAAATCTATTTCTTTATCTCCATATTCCCCATCAACTAAAGCTAGCCCAACTAATTCAAAATAAACTATAGACTTAATTCTATTTTTAGATTTTTTTAATACATTAATAATCTCTTCATAAGATAAATTTTTAATATCTTCTTCCTTTAAACTTAATTCATCTAAATAATCATATATTAATCTTTTTTCTTCCTTAGCAAATGTTTCATCCACTTTAGCAAATTGAGTTACTAAACTTAAAAAAGCACTAGCCTCTTCTGTATTTAATTCAGTTAAAAACATAATAATCCTCCTAATTAACTTCTCATTATTATCTTAAATCTATTTTATAGGATAATTACTTTATTTGCAAAAATAATTATAATATTATTTTTCCTTTAGATCTATATCAATAGTATTGTGCATTAAAACATCTCTATAAACATTTACTATTTCTGTATTTATCTCTTCATCCCCTAACTTAATATCCATCCATGAATGATCACCATGAATTGCTAAATAGCTATCAACCACTCTACCAGTTAAAATTACAGGTATCACATCTCCATTTTTTCTTCTTACAGTTCCTGTAGTATAACCTTTTCTCCTTAACTTCTTTGGTTTTATCTTAGTGTCTCTCATTAAAGCATCTAACATTATCATCCCTCCAATAAATTTTATTTCTTTAAATTATATTGAGAAGATAATATTTTAATTACAAAAGCAATCCAGCCATAATGAAATTATTTTTTTCTAACATCTCATTATATTATTTTTATTATTTTTACTTTAAAAGAATATATATTCTTTTAAAAAATATATTTTAGGTAGATAAAAAAGCTCAAGCTTAAATTGCTTGAGCTTTCGTTATTAATCAACTTTTAATACAGCCATGAATGCTTCTTGTGGAACTTCAACAGATCCAACCTGTCTCATTCTCTTCTTACCTTCTTTTTGCTTTTCAAGAAGCTTCTTCTTTCTTGAGATATCTCCACCATAACACTTAGCTAATACGTCTTTTCTCATTGCCTTTACAGTTTCTCTAGCAATAATCTTAGAACCTACAGCTGCTTGTATCGGAACCTCAAACATTTGTCTTGGAATTATTTCTTTAAGCTTTTCTGCAATTCCTCTTCCCTTATGGTAAGCTCTTTCCTTTGGAACTATCATTGATAAAGCATCAACAACATCTCCATTTAATAATATATCAAGCTTAACAAGTTCTGTTTGAACATATCCCTTAAATTCATAATCAAGAGAAGCATAACCTCTTGTTCTTGATTTTAATGTATCAAAGAAATCATACACTATTTCATTTAGAGGCATGTCATAAGTTATTACCGCTCTTGTTTCCTCCATATATTGCATATCAATATATGTTCCTCTTCTTTCTTGGCAAAGCTCCATAACTGCACCCACATAATCTGTTGGTGTAATAATAGAAGCCTTTACTACTGGTTCTTCCATATAATCAATTTCAGTTGGTTCAGGAAGATTTGTAGGGTTTGTAATATCTAAAACTTCTCCGTCAGTCTTTATTACCTTATAAATAACTGATGGTGCTGTTGTAATAATATCTAAATTAAATTCTCTTTCTATTCTTTCTTGAATTATTTCCATGTGTAATAATCCAAGGAAACCACATCTAAAACCAAATCCAAGTGCTATAGAAGTTTCTGGTTCAAAGTTTAAGGCAGCATCATTTATTTGAAGCTTTTCTAATGCTTCCTTTAATTCATCATACTTAGCTCCATCAACAGGGTATATTCCTGAGTAAACCATTGGTACTGCTGGTTTATATCCTGGTAATGCTTCAGCTGTTGGTCTATCTGCATAAGTTATAGTGTCACCAACTCTAGCATCTCTAACATTTTTAATAGAAGCCGTAACATATCCAACATCACCAGCTCTTAATTCTCCAATTGGGAATAGTCTTGGAGTGAATACACCTACCTCAACTACATCATAAACCTTATCTGTAGCCATTAACTTAATTTTAGTTCCAGGCTTAACAACTCCATCAAGAATTCTTACATAACAAACTACACCTTTATAGCTATCATAGTAAGAATCAAATATAAGTGCCTTTAAAGAAGCATCTTCATCTCCTTCTGGTGCTGGTAATCTTTCAACAATCTCTTCTAAAACCTGATCGATATTTAATCCAGTTTTAGCTGATATCATTGGAGCATTCTCTGCTTCAATTCCTATTACATCTTCAATTTCTTGTTTAACTTCTTCAGCTCTTGATGAAGGTAAATCTATCTTATTAATTACTGGTGCTATTTCTAAATCATTATCTAATGCTAAATAACAGTTAGCTAAGGTTTGTGCTTGTATCCCTTGCGTTGCATCTACCACTAACAAAGCACCTTCACAGGCTGCTAAGCTTCTAGATACTTCATATGTGAAGTCTACGTGACCTGGAGTATCTATAAGATTTAGGATATACTCATTACCATCATCTCTTCTATAAACAAGTCTAGCTGCTTGTGATTTAATTGTAATTCCTCTTTCTCTTTCAAGTTCCATATTATCAAGAACTTGAGCTTCCATTTCCCTTTGTGTAAGAGTTCCTGTAGCTTCTAAAAGTCTATCTGCTAAAGTAGACTTACCGTGGTCTATATGGGCTACTATTGAAAAGTTTCTTATATATTGTTTTCTATCATTATTCATATATTAAAACTGTCTTATATAGACAGTCACTTCACCCCCATTATAAGAATCAGCTAAATTATAACATACACCACTTACTGTGTGTCAATAAAAATAGAATTTATGGGGTTTATCCATTATTTGTTTATTAATTAAACAAATCTTCTACTTTAGAAAAAACTCCCTTAGCAAAGTTTATTAAATTTGATTCCGATTTTATAATAAAATCCTTTTCTCCTAATCTAACCATTGTTTCTTCATCTTCTTCAACATATATTTTTACAGGTGATTTATCTTGAATGAAATTAGAAAAATCCTCACCAAATTCTTCACTAACTAATTTATAGTTATCGTTTGTGTTCCCTAAAGGAGATAAAGCTTTTGTGTTTAATATATTAACCTTTATTAAACCTATTAAAGTAACACAAAATAATACTATTAAAAATATTGTTTTAAACACTTTCTTTTTACGCAAAAAGAACACCCCCAAAGATAATTTTATATCTTTAAGGATGCTCATTAAGAATATTTTTATACATCTATTTCCTATTTAAATGTTCAGCTATTAATCTTGCAATATATTTCGCTGTATTCATTGCTTCTTGCGTGGTATTAACATTACCTCCACATTCTATTAACAAAGATCCATCTGACAAACCAAGATTTGGACCACATTTTGCTCTTTTATAATCTGTCCTTTGTCTTATTAGTCCAGGAAACAACTCATTAGCCTTTCCTTCAAACTCGTCTACTAACGCTTTATTAGCCGCATATCTACCACTATTTTGCCCTAATACAAACATTATCTTAGCAACATCTTCATTATTAATATTTGCTGTTACTGTCTTTTTCTGAGGGCCACCATCCCTATGCAAGTCTATAATTAAATCAAAATCTCCATACTTTTTCAAATATGATTTAACTGTATTTCCCGATACCTCATAACAGGTTGTAAAAGACAAATAATGATTAGTCTTATCATGTATTACTGAAATACCATAATCATTTTCTAAAATCCTAGTTAATTCTTCTCCAATCCCCACTACATTCTTACTATTATCCACTGTATCACTAGGTCCATCTGAATAACCTTCTGTAGTATGGGTATGGTATATTAAAACCCTAGGTTTTGAATGATCTATATTTGTTTTTAAACTTTTATCATAAACCCCACTTACCTTTGACTCAGTAGGCTCTACTTTTGAAACTGATTCATCATTTAAGAAAAATGGATTTACTGTTATAGATGCAATACTTGCATCTTGTTCACTAAAACCTTGCTTAAAAAAGCTTATCTCATTGTTTATTATTCCAAAATGACTTAAATTGTTTAGCCCTAAAGCTTCTAAGCATACATTTTTTAAGGTCATACTACTTTCATGATAATCCGATTCATCATAAGCCTGTTCCTCAAACAGCGGCAATCCAAAATTTAGCATTTGAACATATGCATAGCCCCCTCTTTCATTACTAGATATTAGAACCTTATATACTCTAAATGCAAATAAGGTAATACAAGCTAACAAAACTACTATACCAATATTTATTTTAGGCCCTATCCCTGGTTTCTTTATTCCTTTTTTATACATATCTTTATAACCCCCTAGCCTTAAATATTATTACTTTAATATTTATATGAGGGTTTTACATAATTATTATTGTTTTATTCTAATTTAAAAATTTATTTATATCTTCCATTGTCATATTAGGTTGCAGTGCTATATTAATTCCATTAGATATAATTTTTGATAATGACTCTATCATTAAATCAATCTCTTTTGGTGTAACAACTAAATCTCCCACAAAAGGTTCTAATACTTCTCTTATCAATGCACCTTTTTCATTTCTGTCAATATTTTTAAGCATATTAAAGAACTCTTTTCCCTCTTCTGCTTGATTTATAAAGTTATCTAATACTAAATCTATAGTATCATTAGCTATAGTTGATGCATGCACCACTGTAGGAACACCTATTGCTATCACCTTAACTCCTAGTGTTTCTTCATTTATTTTCATTCTATTATTTCCAACTCCAGCACCTGGAGATATTCCTGCATCACTTATTTGTATGGTCTTATTTACTCTTTCTACCTTTCTAGAAGCTAGTGCATCAATACAAACCACTAAATCTGGCTTTATCTTTTCTACCAAAGACTTAATTATTTCTCCAGTTTCAATGCCTGTTACTCCTAAAACACCAGGTGCTATAGCTGCTACTGGAATAACACTATCATCAATAGCCTCCGGCATAACTGCCTTTAAATGCCTTGTTACCATAATTCCTTCTACAACCTTTGGCCCTAAAGCATCAGGTGTTACCTGCCAATTTCCAAGACCTACAACTAATGCTGTTTCATTCTCCTTTATTCCTGCTAGATTTTTCAAAGTTACTCCAAGCACCTTTGAAACACCATCCATAAGCTCTCCATCATAAGCTGTATACTCTGGAATATCTAAAGTTATATAAGTTCCTATAGGTTTTCCCATCTTGTCTGCTCCATCTTCATTGGTAATTTCCACCGTAGTCACTATAGTTCCTTCTACCTCTTCTTCTGTTACAATAACACCATCAATATCCGATTTATTCTGTTCTTTATAAAAATCTCTAGATTCAATAGCTAAGTCTGTTCTTACATTTATCATTACTCCACCTCATCACAATAATAGTCTCATTTGTATTTTTCCGTTTTACATAAATTTAATACTTGAATATAGAAACTTTCAATGCTATAATATGGTGTGTTGAATATGACTCGTACGCAGATTTCCCCAAAAACTGCAGAGGCCCTATAAAATTTAGAGGGGGTGAATTAAGAATGGCAAATATTAAATCAGCAAAGAAGAGAATTAAAGTTACTCAAACTAAGACTTTACAAAACAGAATGGTTAAGTCAGCGTTAAAGACTACTATAAAGAAGTTCGAAGCTGCTGTTCAAGCTAACAACGCTGAAGAAGCTAAAACTTCATTTGTAGGTGTTACTAAGGCTATCGATATGGCTGCTCAAAAGGGAGTTATCCATAAGAACATGGCTGCTAGAAAGAAGTCAAGATTAGCTGCAAAGTTAAACGCTATGGCGTAATTGTATAAACCGACCTATATAGGTCGGTTATTTACTTTTTATAAGAAAAAAGTATTGTATAAATCCATACAATACTTTTATTTTTTTACCATTAATGTATTTAATAATAGTAGTTCAAGTTCCATAGTCTTATCTATTCCACTACTTTTTAATCTATTTTCAGTTTCTATACACAATTTAAGTAGTCCTTCTAACTGTCTTATTGAAAACTTAGAACTCAAATTAATAAGCTTCTCACATACAAATGCAGGAACCCTTAGTTCAGACATAAAATCTTCAACTCTTTTTCCTTGAGATAATCCAACCTTTATTCCATATAGTTTTTTAAACTGTAATTCAATAGAGGTTATAATAAGCATATGTTGATCTGCCTTAAATAAAAGGTCATCCATAATATCTATGGCTCTTTCTATTTTCCTTTGGGATATTAAATCTACAAGATCAAATATATCCTCTTCACTTTTTGAAGGAAGTAACTTATCTATATCTTCTTTTTTTATATCTCTTCCATTTGCATAATTAACCAACTTATCTACTTCTCTTTTTATTATATCGAAGTTATTTTGCACCTTTTCTGCAAAGTATCTTACTTCAATCTTACCAATCTTTGCTCCAGACTCTATAAATATATCTTCTATTTTTTTATAGTATCTATCCCTTTTTAACTTATCAAATTGAACTATTGTAGTTATTTTATCTAAAGCCATTAACTTTTTATTTTTTTTAGCAGTTTCTCTCTTATCTCCAAAAACATAGTACATTACTAATAAAGTATGAGGAGGAACATCCTTTAAATAATCTTTAATGGTATTATACATCTTTGTACTACTACTATCTGTCTTATCCTTTAAAAAATTAGCTCTATACACTAATACAACTTTCTTTTCACTCATGAAAGGCATTGTTTCACAGGCATTTAAAATATCATCCATTGTGGTAGTTAAACCATCTAACTTTATATAATTAAGATCTCCAAATCCATCTTCCAAAAAAGGTTTAGTTAATAAATTCACTCCATCTTTTATTAATTCTTCATCTAAGCCACAAAATATATAAGAATTTTTAATGGAGTTCTGTTTAACTTCCTTTTCAAATATATCATAAGTAATCAAAGTAATCCGCCTTTCCGACTTATATATTAATATGTAAATATTTTATTATCAAAAATAATAATCCCTCGTACATTTCCTTCTACGAAATCTATTATATCACAATTTTCTTCTATCTTTGACCTATTATTAATCCTAAGCAAATACTCATCCTCATTAAGTTTAAGAATAAAATTCTTGTTATTACTTTTTAACTTTATACTATCAGATATTCTTATATTCTTTCCTTCTAAAATACTACTTTGAGCCAAGTTTTCTTTTTTAAGCTTCCCTATATCTATGTTTCTTTTATTAGTTACTATTGTCCTCTCTCCTCTATAGGACAACAATAAACCACCCTCTCTTAAATAATCAAACTTTAAAAATGGACTATATATGAAAATTGAAACGCAGAAAAAAGAAATAATAGGAAATGCAATAAACTTTTTATGTCCTTTCCATATAAAATAAAAGCTTATTAACATTGACATGTAAATAATCGCCAAACTTTTATGGGAAATAAAACTTGTATTGCTGAAAGCATATAACTCTTCTATAAGATAGTCTAATAAATCTATACTCTTTAATAGTACAAAACTAAAGAAATCAAATATAGATGGAATAAAAGAAATAACCATGCATAAACTCCCCAATATTATTATGAAGTTTAATATAGGTATAACTAGAATATTTCCTATTAAAAACCACATGGAAAATTCTTTAAAAACTATAATCATTACAGGTAAAGTAAAGGCTTGTGCGCCAATTGACAAAGCTATAGTATTAGCAATATATTTAGGTAACTTATATAAATATCTACTTATTTTATTAGAAAATAATATTATCCCTAAAGTGGCTCCAAAGGATAAAATAAATCCTAACTGAAATATTGCATAGGGTTTTAATAGAATTATAATTAATGCACTTAAGGATAATCCACCTAAAGGATTATAGCTTTTCTTTAAAGATATTGCTGAAGATGAGCATACTATCATTATTAATGCTCTTAAAGAGGAAAAGGGAACACCAGTTAAAATAACATAAAGACAACTTAAAACTATAGCAAACTTATTACCAAAAAGCTTTTTTAGAGATAAAAATATAATACTAACATGAAGACCAGATACACTTATTGCGTGAATTATCCCTAAGTTCCTCATATCTTCCTTATCTTCAGTATCTAAAAACTCAGAATATCCAAAGGATAATGATGATACTAAAGCAGCTTTTCTTTGCCCTAGATTTTCTTTAAGTTTGTTGTAAACTGTTTTTCTTATAGAATAGATATTTCCTAAAATATCTTTGTTCAATACTTTTTGATTTTCTATTTCTAAGGCTCCAACTGTACCATCTTCTTTATTTATGTCCTTCTTAAAAACTCCAGAAATCTTAGCTCTATCTCCTAATTCTAAATTTTCTTTACTGTTTACTTTAACTCTCTTCCCCCTGTATTTCACAATGTTATAGTATCTTTTTTCCTCTACAACCCTTATGGTTCCTATAAACTTCTCTTCTAAATTTACCCTGTAAAAATTAGAATTAATAACTATACCAATTAGGAATAAAACAAATATTACTACAAAAAATTCTTTATTAGTATTTAAAACAATGAATATAAAAAAGAGGCTAGCAGAAAAAAATGCTAACCATCTATATTCATCAAAAATTCCATAAAAAACAGAACTCACCATAAAAGATAGAGTTATATAAATAATGGGGTTTTTCACTTTTTCTATATTCTCAATAAACATAGACTTTTCACCTCATTAATTTATACTTGCCACCTTTTTTACAATTAATTCAATTATTAAGTATATAACTAATATAATTACTAAGCTTGTCAATTCATATAAAGTAAATGAGACATCATTAAATATTCCAAATATACCAATTGATAAAATCCATATAAAAATAGTTGAATAAAGTAAAATACTACCTATATTAATATCAAATAATCTTGTTTTTAAATTTATAATAATATTTATTAATAAGCTACCTGTAAAGACTATTAAAAATACAATCTCACATTGCCCTTTTATAATATAAGATGCCAAAAATGTTAGCACACTACATGCTAATATTTTAACTATACTAAGACCTATCCCCTCACTCTTAAGTCCATATTTTAAAACTCCAACTGTTAAAATTGAAAAAATAACTAAGTTAGTAATAAGTACAGGAATGAAATCCCCCCCAACTTTATAATCAATTAATGATATAAGATTTAATGATATTAGCTGAGACAATAAAAACATTAATGTTATTTTTTCACATGAATATAAGTTCTTCATAAAACTTTGTGATACATCAAAAAGATTTAAAAATTTATTCAAGTAATTATCTTTTATAAATAAGTCAGAAACTTTCTTTACTATCTCTGGTGCTTTACCTTTGCTTATCCCTACTTTAGCTATACCTAAAGAAGATAAATCTCCTAAGGTTTCACCTGCAACCCCTACCTTATAACCATCCTGATTAAATAACCCTACTATTTTACTTTTTATTTCAGGATTTACCCTTGAAAATATTTTAGCTTTAGACAGAACTCCAATTAGCTCTTCTTTGGATAAGGAGTCTAATTCTACTCCCGAAATAACTAACGATGGGTCTGATATCAATCTGGTTTTTTGCCCTATAGCAGTTGCTGCTATTTTATTGTCATCTGTAAACAGTATAGGTATTATTCCTCTTTGTTTTATATTAAGAATTTGTTTGTCCACATCATCAATAATAGGATTTTCTAATGCAACTATTCCAACAAACACTAAATTACTTTCAACATTTTCTGAAAGGGATGGTTGATAATTAAAACTTCTATAAGCAACTCCCTGTGTTTTAAGACCTTCTACAGAATAATTAAAATCTAAGGCTTTTATCATCTTAATATCTTCATTTGTAATTTCTTTTTCTAAACCATCTATCATTATATGAGTACATCTCTCAAGTACCTTGTCTACATCTCCCTTTATATTTGCTCTATACCCCTTTTTAGATTTATTTAAAGTTGTTAGCATTCTTTTATCAGAATCCATAGGTACTTCAAACATTCTTTTATGCTTACTATCTAATAAAGATTTATATATCCTATTATTAGAAGCAAAACGTATATATGCAATTTCGCTTAAATCACCACTACCTGTATCTGTTTCAATGTTATAAGTAGAGTTATTACATAATAAAAGAATATCCATAAGTCTATTAATATTAATATCTTTTTTATAATCTATTTTATCTATATCATATAACTTATTATTTGATACTATGCCCTTCACAACCATCTTATTTAAAGTTATTGAGCCTACCTTATCTAAAAATAGTATTTCTAAATCTTTTACTAACTCTAAGGTAGATGTATTAATAAGATCAATTCCATCCTTATTAAGATCTTTTTTCAAGATATAAATAGATGTATTTAATATTAATTCTACAGGTATAATTCCTAATAAAAATAATGAAACAGATAAAATTTCTTTATTTAATAGATAGATTATAAGACTTACAAAGGAGATAAATAGATATAATTTATTTATATTCTTATCTAACATAGATCTAAGAGTGTTCTTATTATTATTAGCATAATTCATTACAGTTAAAAGTTTACCAAGCTGAGTGTTATTCCCTGTAGATATTACTATACCTGCACCTTCACCTTCTTTTATAACTGTTCCCTTAAACAAGATATTTTTCATCTCACTAATAGATGATACTTCTCCATCTATCTTGCTCTCATACTTGTCCTTTAGAAAGTGCTCTCCAGTTACATTCTTCTCATCAACTTTAATATCATGAGCCCTAATGACTCTCATATCAGCTGCTATAAGTGATCCTTTTCTTACATAAACTATATCTCCAACAACCAAATCTTCTGCTTTAACAATTTTTTCAACTCCATCTCTAAGTACAGAAACAGTTGTGTAATTTATATTTTGTAAAAATTCCACTTGCTTTTTCTTCTGGTAAATATTTAACCACCTTAAGAAAATATTTGAGAAGAATATAATAGTAACAAATAATGCTAGCACATAACTTTTATTCACTAAAAGAAATATATCTATAAATAAACAAATAAATAAATATATACTTATTAGTTCTTTTATGTATGAAAAAATCCCACCGCTTCCAAGTGGTAACTTTATTTTATTATCTCCACATGCTTCTCTTCTTTTAGGAACCAACTCCTCTGACAAGCCTTTATGTACATCACTACTTAATTTTTCAATAATAAACTTCCATGTATTGTTATAATAGAAATTCAAGTCTTCTCCCCCAATCCCTAGAAAATTAACTTCTTTAATAATCTATAATATAACTATACACATAAATAAAAGACGAGGATAGTCTTTTTTTCCTCATCTTTTATCATTTTATTTTTTAGTTTTAGGATTAAATATAAGTGCCATTATATATCCAAAGAAGATTGCAGCTGTTATTCCTCCTGCAGCACCTGTTATTCCTCCAGTAAATGCACCTAATAATCCTGATTCATCCACTGCTTTTATAGCAGACTTTGCTAAGGTATTTCCAAAGCCAGGTAATGGAATAGTTGCCCCTGCTCCCCCAAAATCAACTATTTTATCATATATCCCAAAGGCACCAAGTATAGTACCTAAAGTTACAAATATAACTAAAATTCTAGCTGGAGTAAGCTTTGTAGTATCCATTAATATCTGAGCTACAACACATATTAATCCTCCAACAATAAACGCCTTAATAAATTCCAAAGAAAACCATCTCCTTATTGATTCATTTCAATAGCAACAGCATGAGCAATTCCTGGAATACTTTCTCCTTGAAGAGAAGAAGTGGTGCTCATTAACGCTCCTGTTGATACTAATAAAACACTCTTTATTTCTTTTCTCATTAATTTCTTATATAAATATCCTGAAGCAACTACAGCAGAACATCCACATCCACTTCCACCTGCATCAGTATTTTGTGCTTCACTATTAAATATAATATCTCCACAATCAATATGGTTATCTCTCATATCATATCCGTATTCCAACAAAAGCTTATCAGTCATTTGTTTTCCTACTCTTCCTAGGTCACCAGTTGCAATGATATCATAATCCTTTGGTGTTCTTCCTGTATCTTTAAAGTGCTTATAAATTGTATCTACTGCTGCTGGTGTCATTGCAGCTCCCATATTGTTAGCATCCATAACACCATAATCTTTTACAAGACCAGTTGTAACATATCTTACCTCTGGAAAATCTCCTTCTTTTCCTAAAACCATAGCTCCCGCACCTGTTACAGTCCACTGAGCTGTTTGAGATCTCTGAGCTCCATACTCTAAAGGAAATCTAAATTGTCTTTCAGCTGCACTAAAATGGGAAGATGTTGCTGCTACAACGTAATCAGCGAAACCTCCATCCATAATTAATGATGCCAAACTTAAGGATTCTGACATTGTTGAACAAGCTCCATAAAGACCAAAGAAAGGAATTTCAAATTCTCTTGCAGCAAAGCTTGATGATATTATTTGATTTAATAAATCTCCTGCAAATAAATAATTTATATCACTTTGCTGTAAACCAGCCCTTTTTATAGATTCTTTTATTGCATTAAACATCATATCACTTTCTGCTTTTTCATAACTATCTTTTCCACATGTATCATCATTTAATACTTCATCAAAATATGTTTTTAATGGTCCTTGCCCTTCCTTAGGTCCTACTATAGAATAAGTTGAAATTATTTTAGGAGGATGAGATAACTCTATAGTTTGTGTACCTCTTCTCTTAATTGATTGCATACCCATTTTCATACCTCCTCTTTAAAGTTTAGTAAATATATAATAAACAATTCCTACAATAACCGACGATCCAATTCCATAAACTAGAACTGGTCCAGCAATAGTAAACATTTTTGCAGCAACTCCAAAAACAAAACCTTCCTTTTTGAATTCAATGGCAGGTGCTACTATAGCATTAGAAAATCCAGTTATAGGCACTACTGTTCCAGCACCAGCATAAGTTGCAATTTTATCATATATTCCAACACCTGTAAGTAGTGCTCCTAAGAAAACCATACAAATTGACGTTATAGCTCCTATTTCATCCTTTGAAAAATCATAATTTTTTAAAACAGTCATTATAACTTGACCTAAATCACATATTAAGCCTCCAACTAAAAATGCTCTTATACAATTTTTTACTATCTGTGGTTTAGGTTCTACTTCCTTCTCTAAGGTCTGAAACCTTTGAATAATACTTCTTTCTCTGACCATAAATTGTCACACTCCTTTTAGAATTGCTACTCATAGTATTTGTAAAAAATCCATTCTAAATCAGAAAGTTTATGGTAAAATAACCACTGTTACTAACCTTTGTCCTTTTTTTGTGAATATGTTATCATAAAAATAATAGAATAAGCTTATTTGCTTTAATATTGAAAATCTAAATTCTAAAGGAGGTAGTTATGAAGAAAAAAGTCTTCACTTTATTTTTGAGTATATTTTTTGTATTTAGTATATCTTCAAGAGCTTTCGCTACAAAAGAATTAGATCAAAACAGAAGTGATTTTAATGAAATTTCATCCTCTCTAAAAGATATAGATAATGAAATTTCAAAGTTAAATGATGAAATATATAGCATTGAAAAAGATATAAAAAATAACGAACTTGAAATACAAAAAACAAAAAAAGAAATACAAACTATTGAAAATAAAATAGATGGTTTAAAAATAGAAATATCAGAAAATGAGGAGGTTCTTTCTCATAGAATAAGAGAAATGTATAAGAACGGTAGTACTGCAAATATTACAGTTTTACTATCATTACTAGAATCTAATAGTTTTTCTGAAATGTCAGACAGGCTTTATGCTTACCAATCTATAATCAAAATGGATAAAAAACTTATAGAAGATAATAAAGCAAAAATGTCAGAACTAGAAAAGTCTTCAGAAGCTATTAATCATAAGCAAGAAAATCTTCAAGCTATAAATGAAGATATTAATAAAAAACTTTCTTTAACTAAAGAAAAGAAAGCTGAAGTTGATAAAAAAAAGGCAGACTTATTAAGTGAAAAAGAGAAGATTGCTAATAAGATAAAAGAAAATGAAGAAAAGTTAATTTCTCATCAATTATCTGTAGTTTATTCAGATAATCCTACTTATAGACAACTTAATGACGCAATTGTTAATTTAAAGGGATTATTACCACAAATATCTACTACTTCTGTAAAATCAAAAATAAATTCTGCTATATTAGAAGCAAAATATAAATTATCATTAATGAATGATAATTCTAATTCATCAAATGATGATAACAATACTTCTTATAAAGCAACTTATCAAATGGAAGCAACTGCCTATTATGGTCACGGAATTACTGCTATGGGTACAAAACCTGTTAGAGATTCTAATGGACTAAGTACAGTAGCTGTAGATAAGAATGTTATTCCTTTAGGTAGTAAATTATATATTCCTGGGTATGGATATGCTATAGCAGCAGATACTGGTGGAGCAATTAAAGAAATGAAAATAGACCTATTTATGAATACGCAAGAAGAATGTTATGCCTTTGGAAGAAGAAAAGTTACAGTTCATGTAATTGCTTATCCTGGAGAATGGTAAAAAAGATGTAGCGGATATTTATTTTGCTTGTTCCGTCCCAAGCTCCAAGTCACATAGAAACAAACATCCACCCCACGCGTACTAAAGGTAAGGAAAAAAAGGTTGTCGCTTTTAGCAACAACCTTTTTTAATCCTGTAATTTATCTCTCATTACATTTAAAACTTTCTTTTCAATTCTAGATACCTGAACTTGGCTTATTCCTAGCATCTTTGCTACTTGCACTTGAGTTTTATCTTTAAAATATCTAAGCATAATTATTTGTCTAGACTTCTCATCTAAAGACCTTAATGCTTCTTTAAGTGCAATTTTATCAATCATATCGTTATCTTCTACACCTTTTTCACTTAACTTATCTATAAGCAATACAGGTGCTCCATCATCTTGGTGTATAGTATCATATAAGTATTGTAAACTAGATGCTGATTCAACAGCAAAAACTAAATCTTCTTTTTCTATACCTGAATACTCAGATAGTTCCTCAATTGTTGGTTCTCTGTCTAGCTGTTTCGTTAATTCTTCCTTATCGAAATGAATCTTTCTTGCAAGACTCTTAATATTTCTACTTACTTTTATCATCCCGTCATCTCTTAGAAATCTCTTGATTTCCCCTACAATCATTGGAACTGCATAAGTAGAAAACTTCACATTAAATGATGCATCAAAGTTTTTTATTGCTTTGACTAACCCTATAGAGCCAATTTGAAATATATCCTCATAATCATATCCTCTATTTAAAAACTTTTTACTTAATGAAGATACAAGTGGAAGGTTCATTTCTATAAGTCTATTCATAGCTACTTCATCTCCAGCCTTAGCTAATGGAAGCAGCTGAGAGTTATCATCATAATTGTATTCCTCTCGTTTAAAATTCCCTTTCTCCATCTTTTTTTCACCTAACTTACTGAATCAAATTTCTTCTTTAATACCACCCTTGTACCTCTTCCTTCTTGGCTTTCAACTTGAAGGCTATCCATAAATGTTTCCATTACGGTGAAACCCATCCCTGATCTTTCTAAATCTGGTCTAGATGTAAATAATGGTTCTCTAGCTTGACTTACATCTTTAATCCCTTTACCATTATCTGAAATAATTATAGTTATGTCATTACCAGACAACATTGCTTCTATAACAACTATTCCATCCTTTTTATTTTCATATCCATGAATTATAGAGTTTGTAACAGCTTCTGATACTGCTGTTTTTACATCTGTAATTTCTTCTATTGTTGGATCTAGTTGAGAAACAAATGCTGCTATTGCTACTCTTGCAAAGCCCTCATTTTGGGACTTACTTTCAAATTCAATTTTTATTTTATTATCATACATGAAAACCCCTCCATCAAATGCACTTCAATGCTTCATCAACATCTCTATAGTGATTGATAATTTTAAATAACCCAGACAATTCAAATACTCTGTTAACTCCTCTACTTACATCGACAACGCATAGAGCACCACCTCTAGACGTCATCTTTTTAAATCTTCCAACAACTACTCCTATACCGGAGCTATCCATAAATGTCACTCCACCAAAGTTTAAAATTAACCTTTGAGCATTTTCTCTTTCTATTCTATCATCTATCTTCGCTCTTACTTCTTCTGCGCTATGATGATCTAATTCACCAATTAAGTTCGCTATTAATGTATTATTACTTTTTTCAAACTTTAGATACATATATAATTTACTCTAAAGATTTCCTTAGAGTACTTCACCTCCTCCTCAGGCCCTTTTTCCATATTTTAGCATATATAATTATGTTAAGTCAATGTTTACATGTAATTTTATTCCTATTTTCTGTAATATAATATATTTTAATAATAAAATCTTTATTTTTCACATTGTTATACCATTATATCCCTACAGATGTTTCGACTTTCTCTGTTTCTATTGTTACATTTACTATTTAGAACTAACCTTTCTTAATATTAACCTAGATATAAGTTAAAAAGGATTATATCAAAAACAAACAACATTTTTGATACAATCCCTTTAAATATTTCTATTTAGATTTTCCCTTATACTTCTCAACTTCTTTTTCTATTATCTTAAATAAATCTTTATATGATGTTTTACTATCTAACATCATAACCTCTATAGCATCCTGTAAATTCTCCATTGTATAAATATGGAACTCACCCTTTTCTATAGCTTCTTCAACTTCCTTATTAAGAACTAAATCCTCACTATTAGTTATAGGAATTAATACTCCCTTATCTTTGCTATCACCTAATAGTTTGCAAACCTTGTAGAATCCCTCTATCTTTTCATTTACTCCACCTATAGCTTGAACCTCTCCAAATTGATTTATAGACCCTGTAACTGCAATATTCTGCTTTATTCCAACTTTACTTAAAGCCGAAAGTATACAAAGTATTTCTGCAACTGATGCACTATCACCATCTATTTGTCCATAGGTTTGTTCAAAGCTTAAATGAAAATCTACAGGTAACTTTTCATAAGGAATTATTAAATTACTTAGTAAGCCGCTTAAGATATTTATAGATTTTTCATGGATACTTCCTGACATATTACTTTCCTTTTGAATATCTAATATCTTACCTTCACCTTTACATGCTACACAGGTAAGTCTCATAGGCTTTCCAAAAGTATAATATCCAGAACTTAATACAGCAAGTCCATTTATAGCTCCTACTTTCTCGCCACTTAGTGTTAAAATTATCTTACTATCTTCATACATCTCTAGTATTTCATCTTCAATTAAGGACTTTTCATATGCAACATTTCTTATGTCCTTATCTGATATAATTTCTCTACCATCTAGCTCTGCCATATTATTAGCTAATATAAGAAGTCTATCTATATTCTTATCTTCAATACATATCTTTCCTCTACACTCTGCCACCCTAGATAAATATTTTATTATTTCTTTTATTGCATCATCACTTACTTTGTTTATATAATGCTTTTTTCCTCTTTCTAAAATATAATCTTTTAAAACTTTTCCTTTTATAGGTTGGTTTTTTACGTAATTAGAAAACTCAACTCTTATTGGGAATAATGATTTAAAATCTTCATCTGCATTATATAAAATATCATAGCTCTCATAGTCGCCAATTAAAATTACCTTTACATTTATAGGCACAGCTTTAGGTTTAACTCCGTTAATAGAAATAATGTCTAGATATCCTCTAGATGAATCTATGCTTACCTTTCCAGACATTAATGTCTTCTTCAAATAATAATAGCTATAATTATTCATTGCCAATTGATTTAGTCTAATTATAATACATCCTTCGTTAGCTTGAAGCATTGAACCAGAATTTATTAAAGATAAATCAGTTGAGTATAGTCCATTATGGTTCTCATATTCTATATTTCCAAATAAATTAGTCACATTAGGATCTTCTTCATAAATAACTCTAGGATTTTTATTATTTGTGTTATCTACCAATACAGATATATCATACTTATCTAATACTTCATTAATATCTGACTCATCGTCCTCTACATTCATAGTATAGCAATCAACTAGTTCTTTCTCTATACTATAAAATACCTTTTCAAGGTATTCATAAGCATCATCATCATCTATGAAATTTAATAAACAATCTTCTTTTTCATCTTCCATTTCTACATCCATGAATTCTGCATATATACCCTTTAGCTTCTTCATGGAAGTAAGCTCTATATCCTTAAGCTTCTCCAAAACAACTTCTGCCTTTTTCTTTAAATTAGATGCCTTTAAAACTATAGAATCCTTGCTCTCTTCTGATAATTCATCATATTCCTTTTCTGTCATTGCTTCTCCTTCTTTTAAAGGAATAAAAGCGAAACCTCCATTAGTGGCCTTAACATCGAAGCCATCTATTTTAGCCATCTCCATTAATTCACCAATATAGTTTGTCCTTTTGCTATGAACCTCATCTATAATTCTATCTTTTTCTGATTCAGACGATGTATTATAAAATTCCATAGCCACTTCATAATAACTATTCTTAATATTCTCTATAGTTTCTTTTAATTTAGCACCCTTTCCATTAGTTAAAAAAATAGGCTCTGGTCTCTTAGGATCATTTATAGTAGCGTAACAAATATCCCTTGGTGCTTCTGCACTTTTGTACAAGTTTTCTATAAACTTAGTTAAATTTTCTAACTTATCCTTAGAGAAGGAGTCTATTATATATAAGTTATAACCTTCTTCATCAATACTTATAGCTCTCTTTATTTTTTCATAAGCAGAGGTTATTTCGGGAATATCCTTGAGTCTAATTTTATTATCATCATCCTCATTTAAGTCCACATTAAATAGTACCTCATTTGGAGTTAACTCTCTCTTCATTTTAATTGCCCACTTTAGAAACTGCTATATCCTACAGTATTACTCAAGTAGTTCCCTCCTTTATTTAGTAGTCTACTATATTAGTATTCTTAATGAGGTAATTTAGATATCAATTTATCAAATATTTTTATATCATTTTATTTTACTCATTAATTCTTGAACGTCTTTATCGCCTCTTCCTGATAAATTAACTATTATATAATCCTCTTTATTTTTATTCTTAGCATACTTTAAAGCATATGATACTGCATGTGAACTTTCAATTGCAGGTATTATCCCCTCAAGTCTCGATAGTATTTTAAATGCTTCTAAAGCTTCTTCATCTGTACATGGTACATATTTAGCTCTTCCAATATCTTTAAGATATGCATGTTCTGGCCCTACCCCTGGATAATCTAGTCCAGCAGATATAGAATATACTTCCCTTGCCTCACCATTTCCGTCAACTATACATTTTGTTTTCATTCCATGTACTACTGCATCTTTTCCATTTCTCATTGTTGCTGCATTTAAATCAGTATCTACGCCTTTACCAGCTGCTTCAACTCCTATTAACTCTACATTTTCATCTTCAATGAATTCTGCAAAGGCTCCTATAGCATTACTTCCTCCACCAACACAAGCTATAACAGCTACTGGTAGCTTTCCTTCTGCCTCAATCCCTTGCCTTTTAGCTTCAATACTTATAATCTTTTGAAATTCTTTTACAATTGCTGGATACGGATGTGGTCCAACAGCTGATCCTAAAACATAAAATGTATTATCTACATCTTTTACCCATTCCTCTATTGCTAAGTCAACAGCTTCCTTTAAGGTTCTTGTACCTTTTGTAGCAGCTACTACTTTTGATCATAAAAGCTCCATTCTAAATACATTAAGGGCTTGTCTTCTCATATCCTCTTCACCCATGTAAATAATACACTCCATACCCATCAATGCTGCAACTGTAGCTGTTGCAACACCATGTTGACCTGCCCCAGTTTCAGCTATTACTTTTTTCTTTCCCATTCTCTTTGCTAATAACATTTGCCCCAAAACATTATTTATTTTATGAGCTCCTGTATGGTTTAAATCTTCTCTTTTTAAATAAATTTTACAGCCCCCAACATGATCTGTAAGCCTTTGTGCAAAATATAAAGGATTTTCTCTACCAACGTATTGTTTTAAATAATAATTGTATTCTTTAACAAAATTAGGATCATCCTTATATTTTATAAATGCCTCCTCTAAAGAATTTAATGCCTTCAATGCATTTTCTGGGACATATTGTCCACCATACTTTCCATAATATTTTTTCATTTCTCTTTCCTCCCCAAATTTTTTTTCATATAATAAAAAAAGAGCCTATCATCCTATTGGGACGATAGACTCGTGGTGCCACCCATATTTAGAAACAATTTTATTGTTTCTCTCTTTTTAGATACAACTTAACATTTTATATCCTATCAATGTAACGCTTGAAAACGGCTAAGCTACTCTTATAAAATAATTTCACATCGCATCTACCAAAGCCCATTCCTTAAAAGCTCCTGTTCCGTACCTTTCACCAAACGACGGCTCGCTTAAGCATTTACCTATAAGTACTTTCTTCGGTCACTGATTTTACTTTATTTTCTATTATTATATTAATTTAACAAAATATTTGCAACTACTTTTTTAAAATAGTGATAATTGCTCTATTTCTGTCTCTTTAAATGAAGATATACTTACCCCAATTAATCTTAGCTCATCTTTTAAATCTTCTAATTGCAAAAGCTCTCTACATACAGAATAAATATCCTCACTTTTATATATATATTTATTTAAAGTTTTACTTCTTGTATGATTTTCAAATTCTCCAGTTTTATATTTTAAAGTTATAGTCTTTCCCATCATATTTTTACTAGATAATATTCTACTAATTTCTTCTGAAAAGTCTTTTAAGTAAATTAATAATTCATCTTTATCTGATGTATTAAACTTTAAAGTTCTTTCTTTTCCTACAGATTTTCTTTCCCTAGTTACTTGTACTTCTCTATCGTCTACCCCTCTAATTCTATTATAAATATCTATACCTGACTTTCCTAAATAGCTATAGAAAAACTCTCTAGGAAGTAAATATAAATCCTGAACAGTAAATATTCCCATATTATTTAGTTTTCCAACTGATTTTTTTCCTAAGCCATGTATTTTAGAAATAGATAAAGGTAGTAAAATGTCCGGAATCATATCTTTCCTTATCTCCATAATTCCATTTGGTTTATTCCAATCAGATGCAAGCTTTGCTAGGAATTTGTTATATGAAATACCTATAGATAGATTTAATCCTATTTCCTTTTTTACTCTATCTTTTATGTATAACGCAACTCTTTTTCCATCTTTAAAATCAGTATCTGTTATATCCAGAAAAGCTTCATCTATAGATATAGGTTCTATAACTGGTGTTATCTCTTTAAAAATATCAAAAATTTTATTAGAAATCTCTTTATATCTTCCATATCTTACAGGTAAAAATATCCCCATTGGACATTTGCTTCTAGCCATAAATCCAGGCATAGCTGAATGTACGCCATATTTTCTTGCCTCATATGAACATGTAGAAACTACACCTCTCTCACTTACGCCTCCTACAATTACAGGCTTTCCTCTTAGGCTTGGGTTATCTAATTGTTCTACAGATGCAAAGAATGCATCCATATCAACATGCAAAATTATTCTATCCATAAGTTAAATTTAGGCTAATACCTCCGAGAATACTCCTTGATTTTTACTTACTAAAAAAGAATATACTCCCATAGATAATAGTTCCTCTAGATATCTCTCCTCTTCTACTTCTTTTGAGAATTCTATAAGCATAATAGCTATGAAGGCTCTAAAGCTTCTATCCATATAAAACTCATATTGTGATTCTACCTCACATAAATAATCTATAACCATTTCTACTTTGTCCACATATCTTTGGACACCATCTTCTACTCTAATCATACCTATTATAGATAAAAATTGATGACTAATTTTTATATCTCTATTTTCAAATTCTTTCAATAAGTTATATATAATATTCAGATCTTCTACTTTTTTATTTAATAAAACTGTCATTGCAAGTCCTTGTACACTATTTCTTGAAAACATATCAAAATCTAAAATTAATTCAAATACACCTTTCATTTTTAAATATAACTCATCAGTATTAATATCATTTAATGCTAATAAGGCACATTGAAGATGATCCTCTTCGTTGGTAACGTTATCATATTTTTGCTTCATGTCCTCATATATATAATGCGTTTTATTAATTATATAGTTAAGGTCTTTTCCTTTAGAATACTTTACTATTGCATAAGCTGTTAACACCAAATAATGACTTTCTTTAAACCCTTTTTCTATTAATTCTTCATATACTAAAATTATTTTTTCAGTAATGCTTTTCCAATTTTCTTCGTTACCTATTAAAAATGATAATATATATAGAATATCTCCTCTAAAATAAGACATTCTTGACGTATTATTTTTTATAAATGATCTTATTTCTTTTATTCCTTTTGTAGGTACTTCCTTATTTCTATTTCCATAAATTAATGATGCAAAATGATTTATATATTCCCCATCATATCTAAACTCTTCTTTTGATTTCTTATAATTATTTATTACTCTATTACATAGCTCTATAAGTGATTCTTTCATAGCATTTCCTCTCTTTACAAGTTAAATTTCATATTAACCCACTACTATTATACTATATTTATCTAATTAAATTTATAAGAAAATCTTAATTTCCTTTATATTTATTCTAACTACTAAATATTTCAACTTCATGACATATATACTTTTGTTTAAAAAAACTTTTTCTTCACATACTAATACAGAATAAGATTAAGAGGTGATTATTTTGGATAATAACAATAACAGAGATTATAATAAAAAAGATTATTTAAGAAATGGAGTTAAATCTCAAGGTCAATATGGAAAAAGTAGTTTTAATACCACTGTAGAAAAACCTGGAATAAATGAAAGTGGAGTTGAAGCAAAAAAGAGAGGGTTTTAACTAATCCTCTCTTTACTATATCCTTTTATATAATCATCAAAAGTTAAAGAATACACATTTTCAACTTTTAATGTATCCTCCATTGTAAATCCAACTTTTTTAAATATTTTTTTTGACCTAATATTATTATGATGAATTTTTGCTACTATCTCATTTGCCCTATAACTTAAAAAAGCTTCTGAAATACCTTTCTTTAAAGCAAGTGTACCTATTCCTTGTCCCCACTTTTCTTTATTTCCTATAGCTATAACTATTTCTACTATCTTACCTTTAGGAACCAGTTTAAGATATCCTACAGAATCATTCTTATATTCTATTATATAGAAAGGCCCTCCTTGACTAAAATATGGTGTTAGCACAGGAACCGTTGAAGCTCTTAATAAATAATCTAATGAATTTACTATTCCCTTTTCTTCATTTAAATAACGACTTACTTCATCATCTCTTAACCAATCCATTAATTTGTATACGTCTTGTCTATAAATCTCCTGTTGAAGATTTATATCCTTATACATCATTTTATCCCTCCATGATCTCATAATCATATAGGATTATACTTACAATTTAAACTTTAGTAAAATATTGTATCTTATTGAAATCATATCCACAGTAATTTATCTCATTTTATCTCTCTTTTGGTGTATTTATATACCTTTTACTATATGATGTTATTAAATTACTTTTATTAACTTTTAATTCTATTTAATTACTTTTAATTCCAAAAAGAAGAGTACCAAATGGCACTCTTCTTTTTTACTGTCTAGGAAAATATATAGTTTTAATTAGCTATAAATCAAAGATATTATTATATTCTCATATCATAAAATATAAAATCAAGTAAAATAATTATCCACCACACACTCTTTAACTTGTAACTTTATTTTCTAAAGCTTTCTTTTCTGCAGCTGCTTTTTTAGCTTCTGCTATTTTCTTTAATTGCTCTGGTGTTGGCTTCGGTGGAGCTTTCTTAATAAAAGAGCCACTAACTTTAAAATTATTCTTATCTAATTCTACCATTTGAGAATCTCCAGTAAGTGTAATTGTCTTTTTAGGACAAAAATCACTACACATACCACAAAAAGTACAGGAACTTAAATCAAACTCCATTGTTATTTCTTGGCCACCTTCCACTGGCTTTTGAGTTTTAGTTATAGCACCTGGTGAGCAAACTCTTATACACATTCCACATCCAATACACTGGTCTGCATTAAAACTTATTCTTCCTCTATAATTCTTAGGAGTTTCTACTGGTTTCTCTGGAAACTTAGATGTTACTGAAGGTTTAAATAAATTTCCTATTGCCTCCTTTAAATAAGGTATCATTATTTATCCCCTCCTCTTTTATCTTTTAATATCTTAACAGCTTCAACTAAACCCTGAATAATTGCTTCTGGCTTTGGTGCACACCCACCTACAGCCACATCAACTTTTGTCCATTTATCTAAAGGGCCATCTACTGAGTAACTTCCCTTAAACACATTACAAGACATTGGACAAGATCCTATAGACATAACCACCTTAGGCTCTGGAACCTGTGATAAAACTCTTAGCATTCTTTCTCTAGACTGTGTTGTAACTGGTCCTGTTACTATAACGATATCTGCATGCTTTGGGCTTCCTGTAAGCTTTACTCCAAACCTTTCCACATCATATCTTGGCCCTAAAAGTGCTACTAACTCTATATCACACCCATTACATGAACCTGTGTTTAAATGATATATCCAAGGAGACTTCTCTTTACTTAAACTCATTAACCCCATTTAAATCCCTCCAATCACATAGCTAATGTAATAGCCAAGAAGCTTATTAAAGATAAAACAGCTGGTACTGTCCAAAAGAACTTTAATCCTTGATTTATTTTAAATCTTCCAGCTATAGCTCTAACTAAAGTTATAGATATAAACATAACAACAAGTGTTAAAATCAAGAATAGTATTATATTCAGTATTATATTTAAAGTAGCATTTCCAGTGACTCCTATACCTTTTCCACCTAAGAATAGTGCTACAAATAATCCTGACATAATAAATGCCTTAATCTGGCTTGTTAGTTTATATAAAGCTAAGTATAATCCACTATACTCCACTAAAGGTCCTTCACAAATTTCTGTTTCAGCCTCAGCCATATCAAATGGTACAACACCTACTTCTGCTGGAATAACCATTAAAAAAGCTATGGCTGCTGGTATTAATGTTATATGAAATAATCCCATTCCATCAACTACCTGAAATCCTTGTATACCTAATAGTGAAAAACTTACGTTAGTTCCCATAAATGCTCCTGCTTTTTTGCAAACTGCAAGTATAGACATAACCATAGGCAATTCATAAGCAAGCATAGTTACTACTTCTCTTGAAGCTCCTATTCCAGCTAATGGGGAAGATGAAGAACTTCCTCCTACTACTAACATTACTGCTGATATTGTTAAAAGATATATTATAACTATAATATCAGCTGTACTATTTATAAAAGCTTCTTGATACATAGGAATAAATATAGGTATTATTAACACACTAGCTAGTCCAACTATAGGAGCTAAAAGGAAGGCTTTTCTAAGTGCGTTTCTTGGAACTATTACATCCTTACCTAATAGCTTTATAAAATCATAAAATGGTTGAAGTAGTGGAGGTCCTTGTCTTAATTGCATTTTAGCAACAATCTTTCTATCTATTCCTGACATAAGTAATGCCATAGCTATTGCAAATAATCCTCCTGGAAAAATTAATACATGAAAAATAAATTTAGCTATTTCCATATCTACTCACCCCCTATAATGTTATAAAGCAATAGATTATTATAACTGCCATGGTTACAACCACCCAAAGCGCATAATCATTAACAACTCCTGAATGGGCATTGCTTAATCTATTGAAATATCCTTTAAAATCATGTTTCATACCCCAAAATAAATCATGAGGTCCAACCTTTGAAAATTCTTCTTTTTCTCCACCTGTAAAGACTTCATATTTTGTATCCATTGCTCCTTCTAAAGAGCTACTTTCAACTCTACATTTACCAAGCTTATGAATTCCAAAAGTCATTGCTATAATTATAGCTATTACTCCTATAAAGAAAAGTATTAAAAATGACTCTGGATTATATTCTCCTCTAAAGGCAAAATCCAAATCACTCTTTGTATAATTCTCAAGATGTAATAATGACAAATCTCCTAATAGCATATTATCTATATATTTAGGAACATTTCTTATAGCATCAACAATAGGCACTAATATTCCTTTAATAACATAATTAGAACATATACCAAAAACAAAGCATATTAATGCTAATATACCCATTGGTAGCTTCATAGTAAATGGAATTTCCTTCACTTCTTTTAGCTCTTCTCTTTCAGCTCCAAAGAAAACAGAATGTCCAACTTTAATAAATGAAGCTAATGTAAGAACAGAAACTATAAGTTCTACAATTGTTATTATTGGTATTTGCGTTTCTGAAGTAGATTGATACAATATCCACTTAGAGGCAAAGCCATTAAATGGAGGTATTCCACTAATTGCTGCTGCTCCTATAAAAAACATAACTGCTGTAAAAGGCATCTTTTTGCCAAGTCCTGAAACCTTATTTAAATCTGTAGTTCCCACGCGGTAAAGCACTGCCCCTGCACAAAGGAACAATAAACACTTAAAGGAGGCATGATTAACCATATGATATAAGCCGCCCATAAGTCCTAGATTTGCAATACCATCTGCTGCAGTTAAACCTACACCTATACCAGTAATTACATAACCTAATTGAGATACTGAGTGGAATGCAAGAAGTCTCTTAAAGTCTGTTTGTAAAAGTGCCATAGAAACTCCTACTACCATGGTTATAGCTCCCCATATCATTACTAGGTATGCTAGTGCCTTATTTCCACTTACCATAAATATCATAAATAATATTCTTATTAACCCATAAACACCAGTCTTACTCATTACTCCTGAAAGTAACATAGAAATTGAAGATGGTGCTGACATATGAGCATCAGGTGGCCATGTATGACATGGAACCATAAAGGATTTAACTGCATATCCAACTAATAATAAAGCCAAAGCTAGAATTGTTACTGGAGTAAACTTGTCTCCCCCACTATTTAGCTCTAGAGCTATTTGTGCAATATTTAAAGTATGAGTTTGAGCATATATTAATGCTGTTCCCATAAGAATTAGAGAAGAACCTAGTCCCCCAATTACTAAATATTTAAATCCAGCTTCTAAGGCCTTATCCTTCTGAGTTCTAAATGCTGTTAATGCAATGGCTGCAAATGTCATTATTTCTAGCATTACATACATATTAAATAAATCACCAGTAAATACAAAACCTATCATACTACCTGCTAAAAGTAAAAATAGTGTATAGTACTTACCAAGCCCATCATCCTTGCTCATATATTTAATTGAATATATGGAACTTAATGCACAAGCTGCTGTTATTATTAAACCTACAAATAGAGATAGAGCATCTACCTCCATTCCTATACCTATAGCAACATTATCTACAGGCTTCCAATTTCCTAGCCAATAAGTTATTATCTTTCCATCTAAAAATACAGGCTTTATTAATAGCATTGTTATAATAAATGATGCTATGCATCCCAATACAACAATAGCTTTCTTTATCTTTATATATTTTTCCTTAAATAGACCTATTATAAATGCTAATACAAAAGGTGTAAGTATAGCTATTAAAGGATATCCTGAATAATCATTACTCATCCTTTAAGCCTCCTTACCTTGTCAGATTCTATGCTTCCATACCTCTCCTTTATCTTTATTACTAAAGATAATGCTAAAGCTGTAACACAAGCTCCAATTACTATAGAGGTAAGTGTTAATGCTTGAGGAATAGGATCAACAAAGAAAGCACCATCTTTTAAATCACTTATAAATATAGGTGCAGTACCACCCGCTCTAAATCCAATTGTAATTAGCAATAGATTTATTCCTGAATCCATAACTCCCATACCTATAACTATTTTTATAAGATTCTTCTTAAAAATAATCAAAGCTAGTCCAATTACAATAAGGAGAAAAGCTCCTATATAATTAATTATCATCTTCCAGTCCCTCCTCCTCATCATCTCTTAAAGTGCCTATCATTATAAGAAGAAGAACTCCAATTCCTGCAAGAACTTTATATCCTACAGCAAAATTCATTAAAAATATTGTTCCTGAAGAAAATAATTTACCTAAAGTTCCTTTCCAAATTACGTTTCCAAAGAAGGCAGCTCCATATATAACACCTAAAGTTGCTACTAAAACAAATGCTAAGGCACCTAAATCCTCTGATGTCTTTAACCTATTTAAATGAAATGTTTTTAATACTTTATCTCTTCCATATGCTATAAAGAATATGGCAATAGCACCAGTAAGTAAAACTCCTCCTTGGAAGCCACCTCCTGGACTTAAGTGCCCATGAAGTATGATATATGCTCCAAGAACAAGAGTTATAGGTATAACTAAATCTGCACAAGAAGGGATTATTATATCCTTTTGCTTTCTATTCTTTTTCATGATTTCCTACCCCCTTAGCTCTTCTTTTTCTTAGAACAGCTGTTGCTCCACAAACTGCTGTAAATAGAACAAAGGATTCACCAAGAGTATCATATCCTCTGAAATCAAATACTATTGATGTAACAGAGTTTATGGCTCCTGTTTTTTCTTGAGTTTCATTTACTATAATTTCTGCTGCTCCATTATAAGTGGAAGGCATATCAACCATCTTAAATCCTACAAAAATGAATGCAACCGTTATTACTAAAAGAGAAAGAATTCCTATTGACTTCTTCATTTTTCTTCCTCCTTATTATCTTTCTTATCTTTTACCTTCTTTAAGGTAACTATAAAGATTATTGGAGTAAGTATTGCTCCTACTGCGGCCTCTGCCAAAGCTACGTCTGGCGCCTTTAATAGTAAAAACTCTAATGCTAAAAAACTTCCCATAATTGACATAGCTATTATTGATGGTAATAAATCCTCAATAAATAAAAGGGATACAGCTGCAATAATCATTCCAAGGATAATAATTGTATTTAATATAGCAAAACTATTCATCCTCTTCATCCCTCCCATAGTGATCACACTTATTCTTCTCAAATAACTTGGCCTTTGTTTTATATGCAGCTCTTGTCATAGCATGTGATGCCACTGGGTTAGTTATAACTAAAAAGAACATAATAACTAAAGCCTTTATTCCTAAAGAAGAATTTCCAATAGCAAACCCATATATAACGCATCCAAGAGCAATTGGTAAAGCTCCCATAGTTGCAATATTAGTTGATGATTGTAATCTACAATAGGTATCTGGCATTCTAATCATTCCTACGATTCCAGCTATGGTAAAGAATATTCCAACTGCAAATAGTAAATCTATTAAAATTCTTACCACTATCATATTTTCCCCTCCAAATACTTAGAAATAAGCACCGTACCAATAAAGCCAAGTAATGTCATTATAAGACCAAGGTCCACAAACAAACTTCTCTCTTCAATACAACCAAATAATATTAATACAACACCTAAGATTATATCTATACAGTCTGCTGCCACTACTCTATCTATAATGTGAGGGCCTCTAAATACTCTATATAAAAGTACTAATGATAAGAGGGATAGGATTATTGCAACTATCATTAAATCATTACTCATATCCATTATTTAAAAATCCCCCTTATCCTATTCTCAAAGTCTCCCTTGATTATTTCTCCTGCTTTATCTTCTTCCTCAGTTTCAACGTCTATCCAATGAACATATAAATAATTTTTTCCGTCCTCTTCTATAATGTCCATAACAATTGTTCCAGGTGTTAAAGTTATAGAGTTCGCTAGCATTGATAACCCATAATCTGATACTAACTCTGTTGGAATTTTAACTATACCTGGATTTATCTTTACGTTTTTAGATAAAGCTCTTTTTGCTACATCAATATTCGCCTTCATTAAAGCCACTGTATAAAAAGGTATATAAGCTATTAATCTAAAGAATCTATTTTCTTTAAATAGCCAAGTTCCATCTTCCTTTATAAAAAGTGGACATGTAAAATACCCAATTATTACAGATACTATTAATCCAACAATTACTTCTTGGATATCAATTTTGAATATATTTATATCTTGTAATACAAATAAAATCCAAAATACAAAGGCAAAAATGGAAGTTGCAAAAATACCCTTTTTATTTCTCATATTCTTTCCCCCTATTCCTCAATTTTAGAAATAAGCCAATTTTTAAATTCCTTTATATCATCTTCATTCTTAGAATTTACCTTAAATAACTTAAGCTCATCATTTCTTATTAATGCATTCTTCTCTACTCTTTCCTCATTAAATTCAAAATAATTTATTAAGTCATACTTTGTTAATACTAAAGCATCTGCTCTTGTAAACATTAATGGATACTTTTCAACCTTGTCATCACCTTCTGGAATGCTTAGTAAAGCTACCTTAAGGCTTTCACCTATATCAAACTCTGCTGGGCAAACAAGATTTCCTATATTTTCAATAATGATAATATCTAAATGGTCTAAATCAAATTGTGGAAGTATGTTCTTTATAGACATAGCTTCTATATGACAAGCTCCATCTGTATTTAATTGAACTACAGGTATTCCTCTTTCAGCCATTTTTTCTGCATCTATTTTACCTGCAATATCACCCTCAATAACCCCTACTTTAATTCCTGACTTTTTAAGTTCATCTATTAACCCTAATATAAATGTTGTTTTTCCTGCTCCTGGAGAACCCATTATGTTAATCATAAATACCTTCTTTTCTTTCAATTCATCTTGAAGTTCTTTATGACAATTTTCATTCCACTCCATAATTTGTTTAACAACCTTAATCTCCATATTACTCAACCTCCAAACTGTCTACATAAAATTCCTTGCCATTCTTTATTTTTATCTTATATGAATTGCATTTAGGACAAGTATAATTTCCCTTAGGTATTTCCCCTTCATATAAGCATTCTCTACACTCAATTTTTATTGGAAGCTTTTCTACAATTAACTTTGCACCTTCTGCTACTGTATCCTTACTTATTACATTAAAATAATAATCTATACAGCTAGGTACTAACCCTGTTAATTCTCCAACCTTTATTCTTATTTCTTTTATGCTTTTGAAGTTATTCTTTTTTTCCTCATCTTTGCATATTTTTAAGATACCTTCAGTAACTGACAATTCATGCATCTATCTATCCAAACAAGAGAAACAAGGGTCTATACTTGCAACTATTAAACCTGCATCTGCTATAGTATTATCCTTAAGCATAACTGGTACAGTAGCTGCATTTTTAAAAGTTGGTACATGTATATTTACTCTTCCATTAGTTTGTCCACCATTAGAAACAACATAGTATGATACCTCACCTCTAGGTGCTTCAATTCTTGAGAAATACTCTCCCTTTGGAACCTTTGGCATTTTCATACCTAAGTTAATTGGTGTATCTGGAATATTATCTAAGGCTTGTTCAATTATTTTTATACTCTCTTCTATTTCTAGTAATCTAACAACAGCTCTTGAGAATACATCTCCTTCTGCTTGAACTATAGCTTTAAAATCGAAATCATCATAAGAACAATATGGATCAACCTTTCTAACATCATCCTTCATTCCCGATGCTCTTCCGTGTGGTCCACAAGCTCCATATATAAAGGCATCTTCATTTGTTAGAACTCCAACTCCTTTAGTTCTTAATGCTACAGTTTTATCGTTAGCATAAATATCGAATATAGCTTTAAAATCTTCTTTTAAAATGCTAAGCTTCTCTCTTAAATCCTTTTCAATTTCATCATTAATATCTCTTCTTGCACCACCTATAATATTCATTGCATAGTTAACTCTATTTCCTGATAGTGTTTCTAACATGTCCATTATTTTCTCTCTCTTTTCAAAACACATCATAAACAATGAATCAAACCCTATTATATGGGCAGCCAAACCTAACCATAAGAAATGGGAATGTAGTCTTTCAAGCTCACATGTAATTACCCTTAAGTAATCTCCTCTTTTAGGAACTTCCATTCCTGCTATCTTTTCTACAGCTAAACAATAAGCTAAAGTATGAGAATGAGAACATATACCACATACTCTTTCAACAAGTGTAATTGTTTGAATATGGTTTCTTTCTTCACATAACTTTTCAATTCCTCTATGGTTATATCCTATATAAACCTTTGCGTTCTTAATTTCTTCCCCCTCAGTAAAAAGCTTTACATGAACAGGCTCTTCTAACGCTGGATGATAAGGCCCTAAAGGTACAACATAACTCATTTACCTCACCCCTTTTATTTATCCTTATATTTCTTTAATTCACTTAATGGCATAACTAATATTTGTCCTTCACCATCTTTAAATTCTTCTGGTAAGAATAATCTACCAGACCTATTTAACCCATCAAACTTCATATTCATCATTTCTTCTATTTCCTCTTCTGCCCACCTTGCTGAAGCTGAATAAATGGGAGTTATTGATGGAAGTATCTCTTCCCCTTTTACTAAGTAAGTTGTTATATCGCCATTAACATCAAAGTTATACGCAATTACATTTTCCCTATTCTCATTAATGTAACCATTAATCATAACCAGCCTTCGTTTTTCCTTATACATAGCTTTAACACTATCTAGCAGGTCTTCTTTTTTAATTTCAATCCCATTAAAGTCATGCATTCTTCTCACCTCTTTCTTAACATATTCTTGGAAATAAATCTGAAGACAATTTGTTTAAAATTCTCCTACTTCCTAAAGGTCCTTTAAGTAATACTTTTTCCTTTTCATAAGAGACAACCTCTCCTATAATCGAAGCCTTCTTACCTAAATCCACCTTTCTTAGCTTTTCTACAAGTTCCTCTGCAATGCTTTCATCTACAACTATTAAAGCCTTTCCCTCATTTGCCGCGTATAATAAATCTATACCTAATATCTCACTAGCTCCTAAAGCGCCCTCACTAAAAGGTAATCTTTCTTCTTTAATTTCAATAGAATAATTAGTTCCATCTACAAATTCATTTAGTGTTGTTGCCACTCCTCCCCTTGTTGGATCTCTTAAAATCTTAATTTTGTCACCATATTCAAATATTATAGAAGCTAATGGATATAAATAAGCGCAATCTGATTTTACTGCTCCTTGAAAAAAGTTATTTCTTTCACACATAATGGATATACCATGATCCCCTATGTTTCCTGTTACTATCACCTTATCTCCAGGCTTAATTCTTTCTTTTCCTAACCTTAACTTTTCCACTTTAATACCTATTCCAGAAGTATTAATAAATATTCCATCTCCATGTCCCTTCTCAACTACCTTAGTGTCTCCAGTTACTATTTCTACTCCTGCTATCTTCGCCGTTTCACTTAAAGATTCTATTATCCTATTTAAATTTTCTACACTTAATCCCTCTTCAATTATTAATCCTAAACTTAGATATTTAGGAATGCTTCCACACATTAATAGATCATTACAAGTTCCACATACTGCAAGCTTCCCTATATCTCCACCCACGAAAAAAAGAGGATTAATAACAAAACTATCTGTTGAAAAGGCAATTTCTCCTTTCAAACTCAAGCTTGCACCATCCCCTAGTATATTCAATTTACTATTACCCACCTTAGGTAATATTACATTCTTTATTAAATTTTCACTTTGCTCTCCACCACTACCATGAGAAAGAGTAATTACATCTTCCATAAATTTCACCTCTATTAACCTTCATACTTGTAATATGCTGCGCAAGTTCCCTCGCTTGATACCATACATGGTCCTATAGGGAATGCTGGAGTACACACTCTTTTAAAAGAGCTACATTCACAAGGTAATATTCTCCCCTTTAGTACTTCTCCACATCTACATACATACTTTTCTTTACTCCTAGTAATTAGCTTTAACTCTTCATCTAAAGGAAACTTATTTAATATATCTTTTTCTTTATAATCATCCTTTAAAACCAATCCACTTTTATCTATATTTCCAAGCCCTCTCCATAATGATTGTGATTCTTTAAAATATTTATTAATTAACTCTTTTGCTACAATATTTCCCTCTCTACTTACAAAGCTTTTATAGCAATTAATTATTTTTTTACTCCCCTTATTCCTTATAAGCTGTATAATAGCTTCTATAATTTCATCCTCTTTAAATCCAGCTATTACCCCTAATTGTCCATATTCTTTAATGAATTCAAAATCTCTTTCTCCTAATATAACTGCAACATTACCTGGACAAAGGAATCCATCTAATTTAAGTTCTTTATCCTCCATAATTGTCTCCATTACAGGTTCAACTCTCTTATGCATTGAAAAAACAAATAGATTTCTAATATCTTTATTCATTATCTCTTCTAATAAGACACAGGTAGATGGTATTGTTGTTTCAAAACCAATACCTAAAAACACAAAATTCTTATTTTTTTCCTCTTTAGCTATTTCTATGGCATCTACTGATGAATATACTACTCTTATATCTCCACCTAAAGCTCTTGCCCTTTCTAGAGATATTAAAGGACTTGTCCCAGGAACCCTTAACATATCACCATAAGTTATTACTGATATATTCTTATTTAAAGCTAAGGAATATATATAATCTATGTACAAACTTGGAGTTACACATACAGGACAACCTGGACCAGAAATTAATTTAACCTTATTTCCCAGGAAATTTCTTAAAGACATTTTTCCAATTTCCATAGTGTGAGTACCACATACCTCCATAAATGTCATAGTACCTTCTATATTATCTAGCTCCTCCTTAAGTTCCCAAATTAATCTCTTATTCATTTGCTTATTTCTCCAATCTTTTCTTGAAGCTCCTTAAAAATATCTAAACGTTCCTCTCCTTCTTCTTTACTTAACTTGCTTATTGCAAAACCAGCATGGATTAGCAAATAATCTCCTAAGCTTACATCTTTTATTACATCAATTCTTATCTTTCTTCTATTTCCTAAATAATCACATAAAGCTTCTTTATCATCTATACTTATTACTTTCATAACTAAACCCAAGCACATTTCCATATTCCACCTTGTATTTTTTTACATATTTTCATAATATCACATTTTCTGCCTTTCTTAAAGTTTTTGTAAGAATTTTTATAATATTCTCTATTTATTACACAATTATTATTTTTAATTTTATTAAAACGATTACTGATTTATTATTTTACAAAAAATAAATGTATGGTATAATACAGATATATTTATAGGAATTATTCATATTATTTATAAAAGGAGATTAGTCATGGGTTTTAAAGATAAGTTTAATAAGTATTTTCAAGATTCATATTTTGAAAAATATGGGGATAGAATAGCAAGTGCGAGTGGTACAGTTGTATCTGTAAAAGTTGAAGAAAAAAACTTTATTTTAATTCATAAATTAGTTTGTGATTTAGTTGTGAAGCCAGAAGTAGGAAAATCAATTATAAAAGCTAGATACAAAAAATGGCGTTGGTTTAAAAAGGTTGATTTCATTCCTTTAGCTATGGGACATAAGATTATGCTTATGGGACTTAAGGGAGTTAAAGGTAAGAAGGATGCTGACATACTTCAAATTCAAAACATCATTAACTTAACTGCTAAAAGGGATCTAATTCCAATAGACCACTCTCAAATAAAGAAGTCTAGACAACAAGTTAATAAAATGAGATATAAGTAAAAGAGCACTTAATGGTGCTCTTTTTTACTCGAAAAAGCAATAAAAAAGGTAAGGAAAATATAAAATTATTATCCTTGATTTTATATTTTATAATATTAAAATATAATAATACATTTGATTTATAGCTAATTAAAATTTTATACTTTCCTGATATTAAAAATAGTAAAACGAGGGGTTTGTAAATGAGAAAAAAAGATATACTTGAATTAAAAAAGCGTTTAAAGAAGGATTATTGCACCTTTACTAAAATGTGTGGTTGCTATGTTAATGGAGAGAAAAATGTAATTTTAAAATTTAGAGAAACATTTCTAAATTTAGAAGAAGATGATTACTTTAAATTTTTAGAAATAGCTAGAAAGGTTCTATCTGGAACTATTGGAAATAACATTTTAGAATTAAACTTTCCACTTAATGAAGATCTTATAAATGAAAAACAAGTTTCTCTTATGCAGCTTAAGAATAGTAAATTAAAAGATGACTCTATTCTTGATGATTTTTATAACTCTATCATAGATAGTTATGATTACACTGGTAACTTTTTAATACTTGTTTTCCACGACGCTTATGATGTTATAACTAAAACCAAAGATAATTTAAAATTAGATGAATCTGAAGAAGTATATGAATATGTACTTTGTGCAATCTGTCCAGTTTCACTTTCTGAACCTGGTCTTAGATACTATGAGGATGAGCATAAAATTAAGGCACGTATTAGAGATTGGGTTGTTACCCCTCCAACTAATGGCTTTGTCTTCCCTGCTTTCATTGATCGTAGTACAGACGTTAACTCTGTAATGTACTACACAAAAAATGCTAAGGATCCGCATCCTGAATTAATGGAGGATGCTTTAGGTTGCTCCTCAAAGCAAACTGCCACTATACAAAAAGAAACTTTCCAATCAATTATTAAAGATTCACTTGATGCTGATGAAGAAAAAGCTGATAAAATTTTTATGGAAGTACAAGATAATCTAAGCGCTATGATTGAAGAACATAATTCCATATATGAGGATACAGATAGTGAACCAAAAACTCTAACCAATAAAGACATTCAAAACCTTTTAATAGAAAGTGGAGTTCCTGAGGAGGTAACCACAAAAATAGAAGAATCTTATGTTGAAAGCTTTGGTGATGACCTTCCTTTAGCAGAAAATTTAATTGATGCAAAGGTACTTAAGGCAAATGAACAAAGAAAAAAGGAAGAACATCTAGAAAAACAAGTAGCAATTCTTCAAACTAGACTTGAAGAAGTTAAGCAAGAAGTTGCTGCTGATAATGATGAGGAAAATGCTAACTTAGAAGAAAGTAATCCAGACTATGATGTTATACTTCAAGTAAAGCCTGAAAAAGTACCTCAAATAAAATCTGAAATAATAGATGGACAAAAGTGCATAATCATTCCTATCAATGAAAATGAACAAGCTACAGTTAATGGAGTGGATGATTTAATTTAAGTTACCTAAATAGAAAAAGCAGATCTTAAAAATAAGATTTGCTTTTTCTCATTCTATTCCTTACAATTATTTTGTTTTTATAAACAAATAAATACTATTTATAAATGCTATTATTCCAGAGAAGAATAATACAATCATCCATTGATTAATCATTAAAGGTACTGTATGGAATATGCCTTGTAAGAAAGGTATATATAATATTGCCGCTAACATTATTATAGAAAAAGATACTGCACCAACTAAATATAAGTTAGTGAATAACTTTATTTCAAAAATGGAATGTCTTTCTGACCTACATTCAAACACGTGGAACAATTGTGACATTACTAATGTAGCCAATGTTAAAGTTCTACAAGTCTCTAAATTCATTCCGTAATATCTTCCAACCATGAAAGATAATAAAGTACAAATACCAATTAATGAACCACGAACTAAAATCTTCTCAGTTAACCCTCTAGCAAATATTCCTTCTTTCCTATCTCTAGGAGCTTGCCTCATTATATCCTTATCTGCAGGATCTACCCCTAAAGCTATAGCAGGCAAACCATCAGTTGCTAAGTTTACAAATAAAATCTGAATTGGTGAAAGAGGATTAGGTAATGTAAGTAAAGATGCTAAGAACATTGTTAATACTTCACCTAAGTTACATGATAATAAGTACCTTATGAACTTTCTGATATTATCATATATAACTCTTCCCTCTTCTACTGCTGATACAATAGTTGCAAAATTATCATCCATAAGTATCATAGATGATGCTTCCTTAGTTACATCTGTTCCTGAAATTCCCATGGATATTCCAATATCAGCTTCCTTAATAGCTGGAGCATCATTAACACCATCACCAGTCATTGCTACAACATTATTATTTCTTTTAAATGCCCTAACAATTCTAAGCTTATGATCAGGTGATACCCTAGCAAAAACCCTTATCTTTTCAACTTTCTTCTTTAGTTCATCATCTGTCATGCTTTCTATATCTTCACCAGTTACAACTTGGTCATCGTTATTACATATGTTTAAAGATTTTGCTATTGCAAGAGCAGTATTTTTATGATCACCAGTAATCATAACTGGCTTAATACCTGCAAGCTTACATCTAAGAACAGCATCTCTAGCCTCAGCTCTTGGTGGATCTATGCTACCTGCAACACCTATGAATATCAATCCATCTTCTAATTTTTCACTCCTAGTTAAATTTTCATCCTTATATGCACCTGCAATACATCTTAATGCTCTAGAAGACATTGCCTCAATAAATGAAGCTACTTGCTTCTTCTTTTGATATGTTAGAGGCTTAATCTTATTATTTTCTAATATATAAGAACATTTTTCTATAACCCTTTCAGGAGCCCCCTTAACATAGCAACATTCTTTTCCATTTTCCCTCATAATAACAGACATCATCTTTCTTGTTGAATCAAAAGGTATATCATATACACGCTCAGATTTTTCAACAAAAGCTTTAAGAAGATTTGTATCCTTAAAGAATAGTTTTACTAATGCTGTTTCTGTTGGATCACCATGTAATGCTTTATCTATATTTTTAACATTAAAATCATAATTACAATCATTACATAATACTAGTGACTTCATTAACATTGTATAATCTGTAAGCTTTTCCTTATCAAGTTCACATATCTTTCCATTTAGGTATACTTCCTTAACAGTCATTTTATTTTGTGTTAAGGTACCTGTCTTATCAGAGCAAATAACAGATGTACATCCTAATGTTTCTACAGCTGGAAGCTTTCTAACTAATGCATTTCTCTTAAGCATTCTAGAAACTCCAAGTGCTAATGAAACTGTTACTATAGCTGCTAATCCCTCTGGAATTGCTGCTACAGCTAAACTTACTCCAAGTAAGAACATCTCTGTTATATCATTTCCTCTAATAATTCCTAAGATAGTAACAACTGCACAAATTACAAGACATAAAACAACTAATATTTTTCCTAATGATTCTAATCGTTCTTTTAAAGGAGATTTTTCTTCTTTTATATTATCTAAAAGATTTGCTATCTTACCCATTTCAGTGTCCATTCCAATACTAGTTACTGTAAATAATCCTTTTCCCTTTAGCATTGTTGTTCCCATATATCCACTGCGCTTTTCTTTCTTATTTGTATCCTTAGAAACTCCAACTGATTCCCCTGTTAATAATGATTCATCTACCATTATTGATGATCCTTCAAGGAATTCTCCATCTGCTGGAATTCTATCTCCAGCTTCAAGTACAACAACATCCCCTATTGTTAGATAGGCAGAATTAATTACCTTTAATCCTCCATCTCTAAACACCTTACAAGTTGGTGCTGCTAGATTCTTCAAAGCTTCTAAAGACTTTTCAGTTCTAAATTCCTGTACAAATCCTAAAATTGCATTTACTATAACGATTATTATAATTGTAATAGCATCTGCTGTATCTCCCATAATACCTGAAATAATGGTGGCACCTAATAATACCCATACCATAAAATCGTTAAATTGAGATAAAAAAATCATTATTGGTGAAGCTTTCTTTTTATGCTGTATTTCATTTAATCCAAAGTTTTTCATTCTCTTCTCTGCTTCTCGTGTTGTTAACCCCGGAACTATTGTCTTTTCCTGTATCACCCTTTTTCCTCCTTAAACAAAACTCTATATTATATATATTTTGCTTTACTGAAGTTAGAACACAAGAAAACATAATAAAGTTAAAGGTTGTTATGAACTTTCTTTTAATAAAAGAACTATCATATTAATTGAATGTTCTCTTATACTATCTAAATAGTGAATACCTGCTTAAGGTCACATATCTTAGATTCAATATATTTTTTATATTGTGAAATACTTCATTAATAAATATGTTTTCTGCTATACTTCTCTATTTTCTTCTTTTCTTTACTTTTTTCGTGTTTAGCTTTAAAATATAATAGTAAAATTTTAAGTCAAAGGAGGAATAGTTTTGAGAAACGTAGTTTATGTAACTGGACATAAAAATCCAGATTCAGATTCAATTTGTGCAGCTTACGCATATGCTGAATTTAAGAACAAAACTGGAGAAATTCCTGCTATACCTGTTAGATTAGGTAATGTTAGCAGAGAAACTCAGTTCATCTTAGATTACTTTGGTGCAGAAGCTCCTGAATATTTAGAAACTGTAAAGTTAAAAGTTGAAGATTTAAAGATAGATAATATCAACCCTGTTACACCTGAGATATCATTAAAGATGGCTTGGAACATTATGAGAGATAAGAACATTCAATCTCTTCCTGTAGCTGATTCAAATGATCATTTATTAGGTATGCTATCTGTATCTAACTTAACTTCTTCATATATGGATATATGGGATAATGTTATCCTAGATAAGAGTAATACTTCTATAGATAATATAGTTGATACTTTATCTGCAAAGGAATTATACATCCATGGTAATAACCCAAAATTCCCTGGAAAGATTTGTGTTGCTGCTATGCAACCAGAAAGCATGAAGGGATTAATTGAAGAAGGTGATATTGCTATAGTTGGTGATAGACCTGAAGTTCAAGAAGCTTTAATTGATCTTAAGGTTTCTTTAGTTATAATAACAGGTTCTCATAATGTATCTGATGAATTACTTGAAAAAGCTAAGAAGAATGGAGTATGTATCATAAGCACTCCTCATGATTCATTCACAGCTTCAAGATTAATAGTTCAAAGTATACCTGTAGGATATGTTATGGCTACAGAAAACATAGTATCTTTCTCAACTGATGACTTAGTTGAAGATATTAAGAAGGAAATGAGTGAAACTAGATATAGAAGCTATCCTGTTACTGATTCAGATGGTAAGGTAGTAGGTTTAATTTCTAGATATCATTTAATTTCTAACCATAAGAAGAAAGTAATTCAAGTTGACCATAATGAAAGAGGTCAATCTGTAGATGGATTAGATGAAGCTGAAATCTTAGAAATCATCGACCACCACAGAGTTGCTGATATTCAAACAAACAACCCAATTTACTTCAGAAACGAACCTCTTGGAAGTACTTCAAGTATAGTTGCTAAGTGCTTCTTTGAAAATGGTATAAGACCTTCTAAGAAGGCTGCTGGTCTATTAATGGGTGCTTTAATTTCTGATACATTATTATTCAGAAGTCCAACTTGTACTGAACAAGATAAGCACATCTGCAAGAGATTAGCTGAAATTGCTGGAGTAAATGATGTTGAAGCTTTTGCTAAAGAAATGTTCAAAGCTGGTACTTCATTACAAGGAAAGACAGTTGAACAAATCTTCAATCAAGACTTCAAGCCATTTACAATTGGTGAAGTAAAAATAGGTGTTGCTCAAGTTAACACTATGGATATCGAAGGATTTATGCCTTTAAAAGAAGATATGCTAAAGTATATGGAAAGAAAAGCTGAAGAAAATTCCTTCAGCATGGTAATGCTTCTTCTAACTGACATACTAAATGAAGGTTCTCAAATTTTAGTAGCTGGAAGAATGCCTGAAATAGTTGAAAAGACTTTCAGTGTTACTTTAGAAGCATCAACTGCTTTCTTACCTGGAGTTCTTTCAAGAAAGAAGCAAGTTATACCACCATTAACAAACGTAATATCTACAATGTAAAAAACTGCCTTATGGCAGTTTTTTTATCTTTTAAAATCTATCCAAGCCCGCATTTTTACTATATATTCATATATTTATATATTTAAAACAATATTTAAACATTTCTTTTTTGGCACAAGTTATCCTAATTATTTTGAACAAAAAGGTGGTGTGGATAATTTATCTTGTTTGTTCCATCACAAGCTCCATGTCACATGGAAACAAATATCCATCCCTCTCGTACTAAAGTAATTAAAAAGAAACTTTAGCATAGCTAAAGTTTCAATCTTATCTTCTCATATTATTAATCATTCCCCACATCTCATCAGCACTTTCCATTGCTTTAGTGCTTAATTGAAATGCTCTTTGAGTAACAATCATATCTGTAAATTCTGTAGCAACATCTACATTAGAACCTTCCAAAAATCCTTGATACATTTCTGCATTAGTTGATACTTGAACATTAGCATCTCCTACTGGAAGGAATAAATTATCACCTACTGATTGAAAAGCATTTGTTCCTACTGCTGTATATAAAGGAATATTTCCAATCTTAATAAAGGTATCTCCTTCTTTATTATATACTCCACCTTTTGTATCAATTAAAAGATTTCTTGCGTTTAATGCAGTGTTTTGTTCGTTTCTACCATTTATGTATTCTATATAAACTTTATTTCCTCTAGTATCAACAAGTCTTCCCATACTATCAACTTGGAATGCACCATCCCTAGTATAAACATATGATCCATCTGGTTGAACTAATCTAAAGTATCCTTCTCCATCTATACTTAGATCTGTTGGAAGTCCTGTATCTGTTAAGAATCCTTGAGTATTATCTCTATACCACTCTGTAGTTCTTACTCCTGTTCCCATAGATGCATCCTTATCATTTACCGGATATCCTTTTCTGTCTAAAGATTCATTAAGTAAATCCTTAAAGCCTACATCTACTCTCTTATATCCCATTGTCCCAGAGTTAGCTAGGTTATTACTTATTGTATCTAATTTAACTTGTTGAGCATTTAATCCTGTTTTACTTGTCCAAATTGTTCTAAGCATTTCCTAGTCCTCCTATACTCTTCCAATATCATTTGCTGCTTTATTTAAAGTTTCATCTAGCATTGATACAAATTTCTGATTTGTTTCAAAACTTCTTTGATTTGTAATTATATTTACCATTTCATTTGTAATATTAACATTAGATGCTTCAACAAATCCTTGGCTTACAGTAACTACTGTATTATACATTGGATTTTCTCCTCTGAAGTAATTATCTCCCATCTTTTCCAAATTTCCATAATCCTGAAAATCAGCTAGTGCTAATGAATGAGTAGCAACTCCACCTACTGAAATATTATTATTTCTATCAATAGAAAAATTATCATTTCCAACATATATAGGTTCCATATTTCCTGTATACTTATTTACTCCTAAGACCTTATCACCTGTAGTAGTTGTTAAAAAACCATCATTTCCAATTAGAAAGTTACCATCTCTAGTATAAAGTCTTTCATTACCTCTTTGAACTGTAAAAAATCCTCTTCCACTTATTGCAAAATCAGTAACCTTTCCAGTATCTTTAAGCGCACCTTGAGTAAATGCAGTTTCTACAGTATCTATTTCTGCTCCTAAACTTAATGCCCCTAATCTTTGAGGAACATTTTTACCTGCAGCAATCTTATCTTTATTTTGTATGTATACTTCATCGAAGCTTTTTATAGCTAGGTTTTCAGATTTATAACCTATTGTATTGGCATTAGACATATTGTTAGTTATTGTACTTTGCCTGCTCTCTAATGATATCATTCCTGAAACAGCTGTATATAAACTTCTAATCATTTTTCTCATCCCCTTTAAAAAACACCTTACACTCATCCTTAGTGTGCATACCTAGACCTCTAGCTTTTTCTTCTATCTTAGCATCAGTCATTGAATTACTATATTTATATGTAAACATAAGGCTTGTACCTAATATTAGGCCTATTCCAATTCCTATAAGGATCTTTTTATCACATAGGAAGTTAAATACTTCCTTTATTTTTTGTATAAATTCCTTACTAATAATACTTCCCCCTTACCTAAAGAAAGTTTTTCACAAATCTCATCATCATTAAGTCCTAAACTAATTAATTCTCTTATGACCTCTGTTTTATTCTTATTATCTATTTCATTTATTACATCCACTTCTTCATCTATAGAAGTTAAATTATTACTAATTAATTCTTCGTCTGTTTCTAAGTTTTCTTTAATATCTTCTACATTATTATTGAAATTAATATGTTGTTTAATCTCTAAAATTTCTTTTTGAAGTTCTGTTAAGCTTTCAGCTATATCTCTTCTTATAGCTCCTATCTCTACTTCTACTTCTGTCATATCTTTCTGTTTGTATTTTAACACATCACTAAAGGAACTTTCATCCTTTTTTAGAGCTTTATAGTTTAAAACCACCAAAATAACTCCTATAACTATCAATATAAATGGCATATTTCCACACCCTCATTACAAATAATTAATTTTTTTCATCTTTTCCCTTAAGTTTCTTATAGCTCTACTATGTAGTTGACACACTCTTGATTCAGAAACCCCTAAAACAGCTCCAATTTCTTTTAATGTCAGCTTTTCATAGTAATATAAATTTAAAACAGTTCTATCTTTTTCATTAAGAGATTCTATTGCTTTAGCTAATATCTCTATCTGTTCCTTCTCTTCATAACTTTGTTCAGGGCTTGGACTATTTTTATCTTCAATAATTCCCATAATAGTCATATCTTCATCATCGGAATATACTATATCTTCTAACGAAACAACTGATATATAGTTAATATAATTTTCTATTTCTCCAACTTCACATATTGATAAGTTCATATGTTTTGCAATTTCATCAATTGACGGTTCTCTACAAAGTGTTTTTTGTAGAGTTTCTACTGCTTCATTATATCTATTTAACTTATCCATAGCTCCTTTAGATATAGGTCTGTTCTTTCTTATTTCATCAATTATTGCTCCTCTTATTCTTATAGATGCATATGATGAAAACTTCATGCCTTTAGTTTCATCATATTTAGAAATAGCATCTATTAATCCAATCATTCCATATCCTACTAAATCTTCGTATTCCATATTTTTATTTTTTCCTAAGCTAATACGTGAAGCTATGTATTTAACTAATGGTATACATTCCTCAATAATTTGTTCTTTTCCCTCTAATAGATTTAAGGTGGTCATAAATACTCCTCCTTTTATACAAGTCCCCTTTGTTTTCTCATTTGTTCAAATACTTTTTGAATAATTTTATCTCTTGTTCTTTCTGATATTTCCTTAAACTTTAATCCACATATATATTCGCCTGTATTACTCTTTTCAACTCTTACAACTTCTCCAACTATTTGTACCTTTTCATTTTCAGCTATAAAAATATTTACTGTTACTCTATCTCTTAAAGATAATTTTTCTTCTATCTTTATCTTCATGCCTCCACCACTTAGGTCAAGAATAATTCCCTTTTTCCATACTTCTTCTCCATTATCATTTTGCAGCTTATAGAAAGCATACTCTACCATATCAACTCTTACATAATTTCTTCTTTGTATTTTACTTATGTTGTATGGTTTTGACAACTTATATAAATTTAATTTTCCCTCCCTAGTTCTTCCAAGTACTCTACAATTAAACTTATAATAACTACCACCATCTACATAATGTTCCGCCTCTATTTCATCATTATCATTCATAGTAAGATAAATACCATTATTAACAGGAATATCTATTAAAATATAACTTTCTGTTACATCCTGTAGGTTACTTTTATAAAATACCTCTCCCTCTAAAATTTGAATGTTTCCATTAATCTCAAGTTTAAATTTTTTCATTTCCTTACTCCCCCTCTAAGAAAATAAACTGAACAGTTTTTTAAACAACCCTTCCGCTCCCATATTTTCTACACTCGCATTTCCTATTAACTTATTTGATATTCTTTCTATTGATTTAGATGCATCGCATTTTGGATGTAATATTGTAAAGGGGACTTGTGCCCTTACCCCTTCAACTAATTTTCTATCCTCTGATATAGATCCTAAATAATTAACTTTTATAGTTAAAAACTTCTCTACAGCTCTTTTTAGCTTATTATAAGTTTCTTCTCCATCTTTAATTGAAAAAGCTCTATTAACTATTACATTTGCGGTATTTGTTAATTTAAAATGATCTGTAGCCTTTATTAAGCTATAAGCATCAGTTAAAGATGTTGGTTCTGGTGTAGTTATTACTATTGTTTCTTCTGAACAAGCTATAAATGCAAGTACATTTTTATTAATTCCTGCACCAGTATCAATGAATATATAATCATATTTATCTAGGCTAGTTAACTTTTCTATAAAGGCTAACCTCTCCTCTTCTTCTAAGTTTTCAATATAGTTTATTCCAGAGCCTCCTGGTAATAAATTAATTCCATAGGGTCCTTCTACAACTACTTCATTTATATCCTTCCCCTCTAGAAGATCAAAAACATTATAACTAGGCAGTGCTCCCATTAAAACATCATCATTTCCCATCCCTATATCTGCATCAAAAATCAATACTTTTTTCCCTTTTTTATGAAGAGTTATTCCCATATTAACAACAAAATTACTTTTACCTACTCCACCTTTACCCGATGTTATAGTAATTATTTTTGCCTTTTTCTTTGAGTTATCCTTATTAGCTAATCTTCTTAAGTTTTCCGCTTGATCTAGCATAAGGATTCCTCCCCGAATATAAACTTCATTAAATCATCCTTTGATGGATTTTTTATATCATCAGGAACATTTTGTCCTGTTGCAATATATCTTATAGGCTTTTGTGACCTTTTACTTATGTTATAAATAGCTCCATAAGTAGTTGTTTCATCTAATTTAGTTATTATAATATTGTCATAATTTAAATACTTATATCCTTGTAATATAGTCTCTACATCTCGATTCTTAGTTGTTGCACTTATGACCATGCTCACACTGTCAGGCTTAGCTTTTTCTGTAAATGCTCTTAATTCAGAAATTTGCATTGTATTTTTACTACTTCTTCCGGTAGTATCTATTAAAATAACATCCATTCCCTTTAAAGCCTCTATAGCCTCTTCCATCTCTTTAATTGTAACTACAACCTTAAATGGAATATTCATTATTTCTGCATATGTCTTTAATTGTTCAACAGCTCCAATTCTATATGTATCTACTGTTATTAATCCTACTTTCTTTTTTTCTATCAAAGATAACTTTCCTGCAAGCTTAGCTATAGTTGTTGTCTTTCCTACTCCAGTAGGTCCTACTAAAACTATTCTTCCTTTTAAATTCTCTTCTGATATTTCAATGTCTGCATTAATAACTTCTTTTAAGGAATTCTCTATGTGCTCAATATCTATCCTATCTTTTAGCTCATTATAAAACTCTAAGTCTATATCTATTTTTTCTAGTACTTCCTTAATAGGATCCCTTTCTTCTTCCTTAGTTGTATTTTTTATTACCTTATTTAGAAGTTCCTTCATCTCTTTTACTTCCGCTTCTAGTTTTTCTTCCTTCTCCTCTTTAGTTGAAATACTAGGCTTTGAAACTTCACTTTGCTTATTTTCAATTTCTTGTTCCATTATCTTTCTTATATCATTTATTGAACTTTGAAAATTTTCCTCAGTTCCCTTACTTGAGTTCTCTACAGCAGCAGTTACTTCAATCTGCTTTTCAGAAAAAAGTCCCTTAAATCCTGGTTTTCTTACTTTTCTTTGGCTTACTATTATAGCATCCTTTCCCAGTTCATACCTTATTCTTGTAAGAGCCTCATTCATATTACTGACTAAATACTTTTTTATTATCATCTACAGTGTTACAACTCCTTCAGTACGAATTTCAACATCATTTGGAATTTCATTTAAAGAAATAACCATTATATGAGGAAATGCCATTTCTATTAATTTTCTAAATACACATCTTATATTTGGTGATACCAAAATTACTGGTTGGTTATTATAGAAATATACTGATTCTATAGTATCTCTTATATTATTAAATATTCTTGTTGTAGTATCGGGATCAATTGTTGGGAATGTTCCTTGAATTGATTTTTGTATATTTGATGCTACTAATTCTTCTAGCTGAGGATGTAATGTTACAACAGTAACTGCTCTATCTTCATTTATAATTTGATTACATATAGTTCTTGCAAGAGAGAATCTTACATATTCAGTTAATAATTCAATATCCTTTGTATTTCTTGAATTATCAGCAAGAGATTCCATAATAGTAACCATATCCTTTATTGGAACCTTCTCTCTTAATAAGTTCTGTAATACTTTTTGTAATTCTCCAATAGTTAATAGATCTGGTATTAACTCATCAACTACAGCACTGTATTTTTCTCTTGTGTTGTCAACAATTAACTTAACCTCTTGTCTTCCTAACAATTCATAAGAATGTGCTTTTATTGTTTCAGTTAAATGTGTAACCATAACTGTTGTTGGATCTACTACAGTTAATCCTTTAATCTCTGCTTCCTCTCTTTGGTCTTTATTAATCCATACAGCTGGAAGTCCAAATGTAGGTTCTATTGTCTTAATTCCTGGTATATCTGAATTGTCACCTGTAGGGTCCATACATAATAACATATTAGGCATAAGTTCTGATGAAGCTATAACTGTTCCTCTTATCTTTATTACATATTCATTGGTTCTAAGTTGTAGGTTATCTCTAATTCTTATAGGTTGTACAACTATCCCCATTTCAATTGCACACTGCCTTCTTACAGAGGCAATTCTTTGTAACAAATCTCCTCCAGTAGTTTCATCTGCTAATGGAATTAATCCATAACCAATTTCAACTTCCATAGGCTCAACGGATATAAGATTCATTACATTCTCTGGCTCTTTTCTTTCCATCTCAACAATTTCATCTTCTTCCATAGCAATTGCTAATTCCTGCTTTTTATTTTCTTCTTTATAAAGAAGATATGTTAACACTCCCATAGCAGCTGCTGCTAAAAAGAACGGAAGCTTTGGCATACCTGGAATAATTCCAATAGAAAACATTAATATTGTTGCAATTCCTGTTACCACTGGGAAAGCTGTTAACTGATTAGCAAATGTTTTACCAAAGTTATCTCTGCTTCCTGAACGAGTTACCAAAATACCTGATGATGTTGATATTAATAATGCTGGTATTTGTCCTACTAACCCATCTCCTACCGTTAAGATTATATATTTGCTTGCAGCATCACCAGCACTCATATTCTTCATCATAACTCCAATTATAATTCCACCAACTATATTTATAAGAGTTATTATTATACCTGCAATGGCATCTCCCTTAACGAACTTAGATGCTCCATCCATCGCTCCATAAAAGTCTGCTTCTGATTGCAAGTCTTGTCTTCTAATTTTTGCTATTGCTTCATCTATAAGCCCTGAATTCAAATCTGCATCTATTGACATCTGCTTTCCTGGCATTGCATCAAGAGTAAATCTTGCAGATACTTCTGCTACTCTCCCAGCACCATTTGTTATAACAATGAAATTAACAATAACTATAATTATGAATATAATAATACCAACAACATAGTTTCCACCTACTACAAAATCTCCAAATGCAGTAATAATACTCCCTGCATCTGCTTCTGTTAGTATTAATCTTGTGGAGGATATGTTAAGTGCTAATCTAAAAAGTGTAGTTACAAGTAAAAGTGTAGGGAACACTGATAATTGCAATACATTTGTTGTAAACATTGTTATAAGCATTATTACAACTGAAAGTGTAATATTCAATGCTAATAAAACATCTAATACACCCTTAGGCAATGGAATAATAATCATAAGAACTATTCCTATTACACCTATAGCTACAAGCACATCTAAATTTTCTTTTAAATTCATCTTTTTATTATTTATAGGTGACAAATTCATCCCATCCTTTATCTAAGCAAAGTCTTACTTCTTATTTTTTAGTTTATATACCATAGCTAGAATCTCTGCTACAGCTTGATACATTTCCTGGGGAACTTCCCTATCTATATCTACCTGTTCATATATCATTCTTGCTAAAGGTTTATTTTCCATTATAGGAACATCATTTTCCTTTGCGACTTCTTTTATCTTTAGTGCTACTAAATCTGCTCCCTTTGCCACTACTTTAGGAGCTTCATTATTTCCTTCTTCATACTTTAAAGCTATTGAAAGATGTGTTGGATTTGTAATTACAACAGTTGCATCTGCTACAGATGCCATCATTCTTCTTGTTGCCATCTCTCTCTGCTTTTGTTTTATTTTACTTTTAATCTGAGGATCTCCCTCCATTTGTTTATACTCTTCCTTAATTTCTTGTTTTGTCATTCTTAAGTCCTTTTGGTGAAACCTAAATTGAACAAAGTAATCTGCAGCAGCAATTATTACTAAAACTAAACTTACTTGAAAGAATATACCTACAACTAAATCCTGAACTTGTCCCCCTAAAGAAGGCAGATATGTATTAGATATTTGAAGGATTTTATCATAATTGTCTCTAACATATAAAAAACCAATAAAACCTATTACTGTTACCACTGCAAGATTCTTTAACAAATCCACAAAACTCTTTTTAGAAAACATATTTTTAAAACCAGAAATAGGATTTAATTTACTAAATTTTGGTTTTAGAGGTTCTCCTGTAAGTAAAAATCCCGTTTGCATTAAACTTGCCACTATTCCAGCTATCATTATTGGAATAACAACTGGAAGTATACATAACCCAGCTTTCAATAATATAGTAATTACTATGGATTTTATGCTCATTTCATTTATATCTTGAAGCATTCCAGACTGAAGGAAATATATCATAGTATCTTTTAAATTTCCTACTATCATACTACTTAATAAAAGTATCACTAGAGTACAAGTAACCATTGTTATTGCAAGTCCAACATCCTTACTTCTAGCTACCTGACCTTTTTTTCTAGCTTCACTCTTTTTCTTTGGTGTAGCTTCCTCTGTCTTTTCTTCTTTTGCAAATATAAGCACCATAGGTGCCGCTGGTAGTACCTTTAACATTTCCTCTATAATATCTGGTATTAAATTAAATGCATAGGATACTATTTTTATCATTATAGGTAATAATGCTATAAATGTTAGTAATCCAACCACCATTTTAACTGGCATACCTAAAATCATTACATTAATTGCTGGCACAGTTCTTGAAACTAAAGCCATGCATAAATCTGTTATTATAATTATCAATACCAATGGTATTGCAATTTTCACTCCTATTACAAAATACTCTCTAAAAGCATCTAAAACTACTGAGAAAGTATCTTGAAAAACTATATTTTGCCCTATATTTACTACCTTAAAACTTTGTATTAAACACTTAATTAACAGGTGGTGCCCATCGATAATAAAGAATATTACCATGGAAATAAAATACGATAAATTAGAAAAGGGAGTACTTGTTGTCTCACTACTAGGATCTAGCATATTCATCATAGATAACCCTATTTGGATATCCATGTACCCTCCTGCCATTCTTATAAAATCAAATATCATATTGGCTATAAAGCCTAGTATAACCCCACTCATTATTTCACTTATTACGCTATAAACAAGCATATAGTTGTTATTTATCTCTAAAACGACCTGATAATTTATTCCCGATATTATTGAAAATGACAATATCATTCCAATTGCACCCTTTAGTATTGGTGGTGTTCCTTTGGGAAATAAAGACTTAGCAACCAGGAAAAATGATGTTAATCGTATAAATACAAGTATTAATGCTAGAAAGTAGGCTGTATTAACCACTGCTCTACCCCCTATGTTGAAACTTTAATAATTAATTCAAAAATTCTTCTTGTAAATCCCATAATGGTATGAAGCATCCAATTTCCTAACAATATACCAATAAAGGCTACACCTAACAGCTTAGGAACAAATGTTAATGTCTGCTCTTGAATTTGAGTGGTTGCTTGAATAATACTTATAATTAGACCAATTACTATAGCTACTGCTAAGATTGGTCCAGCTACCTTTAATGCTGTCATAATTGCATCTTTAACTACACCTATAACTAAACTTTCACTCATACTAAATCACCTCACGAAAAGCTCAAAATCAAGGACTTAACAAGTAAATACCATCCATCTACCATTACAAAAAGTAATAACTTAAATGGTAAAGAGACCATAACTGGCGGTAGCATAAACATCCCCATGGACATTAATACGCTTCCAACTACCAAGTCTATTAGTAAGAATGGTAAATAAATTAAGAAACCTATTTGGAAGGCAGTCTTTAATTCACTAATAGCAAAAGCTGGCACAACTGCTGAAAATGGAATATTCTCTGGTGTTAATTCTTCATCTTGCAAATTAGCAGCCTCTACAAATAGTTCTAAATCTTTCTGCCTAGTTTGCTTCAACATAAATTCTTTTAGTGGTTTACCACCTTCTTCAATAGCTTGTTCTTGTGTAATTGAATTTTCCAAGTATGGCTTAATTGCCTTTTCATTCATTTCACCAACTACAGGACTCATAATAAAAAATGTTAAAAACAATGCTAGTCCAACTAAAACTTGATTTGGTATAGACTGCTGTGCTCCCATTGCACTTTTTAAAAATGAAAATACAACAACTATTCTTGTAAAAGATGTTACCATTATAATAATTGAAGGTAATAAAGCTAATACTGTGAAAAATATTAATAGCTTTATATTAGATACATAGTCTCCTGAAGTACCTTCTCCCCCAATGTTTATATTTACACCAGGTAAATCTACTGTTTCTGGGGCTGCACTTACTGCTATTCCTGTAAACCCTATAACTGCTAAAGCTACCAAAAATATTAATAGTGATTTCCTCTTTTTACTCATGCTTATCTTCCTTTGATTTTATTTTTCCCCAAGCCTCTATTGATAAACTTTTAAAATTATTTAATATACCCTCATATTTGTTGTTCATATCCTTTAAAGCTTGTTGTTTTGCTTCTTCTATTTCTGCCAATTCTTCTTCAGTTAATTCTTGTAACTTTTCAGTATGTCCAGTAGAAGTTGATAATACCATTCCCTTTTTCCCTACTTTAACCACTAATATGTAGCCATCCTTAGAAATTTGAACTCTCTCTATTACCTTTACATACTTTTTATTTAAATTTCCGTTAATACCTTTATTGGCATATTTAAACAATATAATCATTAAAGCAAAGATAATTATCATAGATACAATTAACTTAAAAATCATTAATGTAAAATCCATTTATTTTCTTCCCTACTGTGCTAATAATTGATCAAAATAGATATTCACTATTTTACCTTCATCCAATATTTTATTAATATCTTCAATTAGCCCCTTTTTTAAATTTTCTTCATTTTCAGCTCTAAAATCTTCACTCTTTTTTGACATCAAATAAAATAAGGTTGCATCTTTTACTTCTGTAAGCTTACTATTTAATTCTTTTCCTAACTTCTTATTTTTTTTATCATAAGAAATATTCATTGTTGCTTTAAGATAGCTTCTTCCACTTTCATCTGCTAATCTAACCATTATATCCTCTGCCACAGGAACCTTTTCTTCAACAATTGGCTTTTCTACATCACTTGTACTCTGCATATAAAAGTAAACTCCTCCAAAACCTCCTGCACCAAGAACTAATAATGCTAATACTATAACTAAAATTTTCTTTATCCCACCTGATGTGCTTTTTTCATTATCACTATTCTTTTTTGCCATTAAAATCACTCCTTATTATTAGTAACAAGCAAGATGTTTACTCTTCTATTCTTTGCTTTATTTTCTGTACTGTTATTAGGTACTAACGGCTTTGTTTCCCCATATCCTACTGCACTAAATCTATTAGGATTTTGTCCCTTAGCCTCAGTAAAATACCTTAAAACCTTTGTTGCTCTTGTAGCTGACAACTCCCAGTTAGATTCAAATTCTTTTACTCCAACAGGTACATTATCTGTATGTCCCTCTACAATTATAGAATTAGGCAATGTGGCTATAAGTACATTTATTTTATCCAATATTGCTAATGAATCTTGTTTCAAGTCTGCTCTACCTGGTTCAAAAAGTATACTATCTTTTAGTTGAAGTATTATACCTCTCTCATCACTTGTGATTTCAACCGTTGCAGACAAATCATTCTCTTCTACAAACTTTTGTATCTCTTCGTAAGTTTCAACTTGAGACCCACCATTTTCTATCATATCTTCTACAGGTGATTCCCCACCTACTAAAGGCACTTTCCCATTATATAGGTCATATTGTAAAATTGAATCAGCACTTTTTCCAGACATCACTTCATTAAATGCATTGGATAGTTGCTTCAGCTTCTCACTATCTAAGCTAGACATAGAATATAAAAGAACAAAAAATGTTAAAAGTAATGTTATTGTATCAGCATATGTATCTAACCAAGTACTTCCCCCTGAATCATTATTCTTCTTTTTTCTTCTAGCCATGGCCTATGCAACCCCTTCACTATTTTCAGCGTTATTCTTCAAATATTCTAATCTCTCAGCTGGTTCTAAATAAGATATTAACTTTTCTTCAACAATTCTTGGATTTACTCCAGATTGAATTGCTAAAACCCCTTCAAGCATCATTTCTCTTATATTAACTTCTTTCTCACTTTTCTTTTGAAGATTTGCTGCTATTGGATTACAGAAAATATTAGCAAGTAATGAACCATAAAATGTTGTTATAAGTGCTTTTCCCATACCTTGAGCTATTGTTGTAGCATCTGATAAGTTTTGAAGCATTTGTATAAGTCCTATTAAGGTACCTAACATACCAAACCCTGGTGCATAAGCTCCCCATGTACTAAATATTGATGCACCTTGACTATGTCTATTTTCCATTTCTCCAATTTCTAATTCTAATATTTCTCTAATAGTTTCTGGTTCTATACCATCCACTACCATTTGTAAACCTTTCTTTAGAAAATCATCTTCCAAAGTTGAAATTTCATCTTCTAAGGAAAGCAGACCTTCTCTTCTTGCCTTCTTTGATAACTCAGAAAATTGAGTGATTACATTTTGTTCTGAGTATGATGACTCTTTAAAAGCTTGTATGAAAACTTTACCAATCTTTTTCATCTGATCTAATGGTACTGTAATTAATACTGCCGATAAAGAACCACCGACAGTTATTAGCACTGACGATAAATCCCAGAATATCATTAAACTACTGCCTAGCATCATACCATAAATCATCATTCCAATTCCTAGTAGTAATCCTATTCCGGTTAAAGCATCTGACTTTTTCATGTTACTGCCTCCTACAACCTATAAGTAAAAATTCTATTTTTATATCTCAATACTGCATCTTTTACCTCATCAACACTCTCCAGAACTATATATTTCTTACCATTTGTTAATGTAATAAGTGTTTCAGGTACCTCTTCTATCTTTTCTATATGATCTGCATTTAATATAAACTCTTTATTGTTCATACCTGTTAAATCTATCATATCTATCCCTCCACTGGTAGAAGTATAGGTAAGAAGTTAAGATAGAGTAAACTACTTATTCTTAACTTCTTACTCACCTACCTTTTACCTTCTTATCTCTTTAGGTTGATTATATCTTGAAGAATTTCATCTCCAGTGTTTATCATCTTCCCACTTGCTTGGAATGCTCTTGTTGCAACTATCATTTCAGTAAATTGTTCTGATAAATCAACATTTGACATCTCTAACATACTTTGAACACTATCTCCGTATCCTAAGCTATTGTCCTCTCCAAGTGTTCCAACTCCACTTTTTATTGTAGGGTCTCCAGAGTTAACTGATGAACTATATAAGTTTCCACCCATCTTAGTTAAGCCTTCTGGATTTTTGAAGGATGCCATAGCTATTTGTCCAAGAGCTGCTACTCTACCATCCTCTAAAATACCATTTATAATTCCTGAACTATCTATTGTATAACTCTTAACTCTTAATTCTGTTTCACTTCCTGGTAACTTTACCTTATCTGGAATCTTAAGAGTTTTTAATGAGCTATCATATGCTTTTAAATCTTTTGTACCATCTACAAAGTTTACTGTTCCATCATTATCTAAACTTTGAACTGGAGTACCACCATTAGTTATTTCAGATTCTGTTCCTCCAATTTCCATTGGATTACCTGTAACGCTTATTGATTGGTTTATACTTGCTTCTCTTAATGCGTTATTTAATGCATTTTCGATTCCCTTAGCTGATACTGCTCCTTGAGTTACAAAGTCTCCATTTATTGTGATTGTTTTATTCTTTTCACTAATAGAAACACTTGATTTTGTTCCGGCACTAATATTTCCTGTAACTATCTTATACCCATTTAGAGCAGCTCCATCACTGAAGTTAAATTCCAAACCTAATGCTCCAACCATAGCTGGTGCTTTTAATTCTTCGCCACCTTCAACTTCTTCACTTGTAAGACCTGTATATATCTTACCTGATCCTGATATCTTTACTCCTTTGTCAGTATCTGCAATTAACCCCTTTTCCTTTAGCTTCTGATTTATCTTATTTTGTAAGTCATCCTTTTTAACAGCATTTACAGACATAAAGTTACCTTTTAATATAATCTTATTTTCAGTTGTGTCTACTTCAACAGATAACTCTTCTTCATTAACATCAGCTATAACAATTTGGTAATTATCAAATGAAGACTTTTTATTACCTATTAACTCTGGGAACTCTAAAGTAAATCCATTACCAAATTCAATGTCCTTAGGTTTTTGTGCATCCACACCACCAGCTAATTTCATTGTAATATCTCTTGAATCTATTGTTGTTGATCCAGCGTTAGTTTGCTCATACCTTCCACCAAATGTTAGGGTTGTTCCTGAAATACCATTACTTTTTAATGCATTTGCTACTTTATTGTTTAATTGAGTAAGCTTATCTGTACCGTCTGCTACTCCAGTTAAATCACCATGTATCTTAATTGACTTACTTGTTTTATCAACTGTTACACTTATGTCTCCTGTTGAATCTCCAAAAGATACTATATATCCATTTAAAGCTGCTCCTAATCCTGTAGTCACAGTTAAACCACTAAAGTTAGCTGCTCCAGATCCATCTTTGTTTTGTAAAGTTGCCTTTGGCTCTTCAGCTACAACAGACTCTGATGTTTGTCCAGTTATTTGAGTTAGATTTTGTGCTGAACCCGTTACACTCTTAACACTTTGATTTATCTTAGCATCAGATAAAGCTCTATTAATTTCTGTCTTTATTCCATCAGCACTTAGTGCACCTTTATTAATAAAATCACCATTTATTAATATCTTCTTTACATCTGAATTAACTTGTACACTTAATGAATCTGCTGCTACTTCTCCTATTTCAAAAGTATATCCATTTAAGGCATCCCCTTCAGTTAATTGGATAGTAAATCCTGCAACTGTTACTGCTTTAGGCGCTGAAGCATCAGAACCACCTAATATTGAATCTGAACCTAAATTAGCTAATGAAATAGGTGTACCAGATACAGATATTTCTTGAGAAATTCCACTTGCTGATAATCCTTTATTTACTGCCGATTCAATTTGTGCAGCTGTTAAGTTTCCTGTTTCAGAAAAATCTCCATTTACTATAATTAACTTTTGAGCTTTATCAACATCTGCAGAAGTTACTGTTCCAGGTCCTACTGAACCTAATACAACTTTATATCCATTTAATTGAGAACCAGGTCCAAATTTAAAATCTAGTCCTGCTGCAGTTGTGTTATTTGGCTTTTGGGATGTAGCTGGCATTGAGCTATCATCATTTGTTAATGAGTAACCCATTACTCTATATCCATCACCAGTTAAAAGGTTTCCTTCACTGTCAAGTATAAGAGAACCATCTCTCGTATACATTATTTCGCTTCCTGAGTTAGCAAGAGATTGTTGTGTAAGAGTATGTGTACCTGCTCTATGATTAACCTCTAACTGACTATCCCCATATATTGATGGTCCATTACTTACCATGAAGAATCCTTCACCATCAATAGCTAAATCTAATGCTCTTCCTGTTGATTGCAAATTTCCTTGTGTCATAACAGCATCAATACTTGCAAGTTGAACTCCTAAACCAACTTGGCTTGCATTAGTACCACCTTGATTTTGCGAAGGAGCCATTGCATTAGATACATTTTGATTTAACATATCCTTAAATCTTGCCCTTGAAGATTTAAACCCTGTTGTATTTACATTTGAAATATTATTCCCTATAACATCTAATCTTGTTTGATTTACTTTCATTCCACTTATACCGGAATACATTGATCTTAACATTTGATTGACCTCCTAAAACCCCATTATTTTGCTTACTTCTATCGTTCCATAAGCATAGGCCTCCATATATATTGGTCCAGCCTATAACATTACTACACTATCAATATTGGTGAACACATTATCTACAGCTCTTTCCTTTTCCACAGCTGTAATGACAGTTCTATTTTCAATACTTGCTACCAAAGCAACATCCTTATAAAGCATAACTGCATTTCTAGACCCCTTATCAGCAGCTAAATCAAATCCCTTTCCTATTACTTTCATATCCATTTCAGAAAAGTTTATTCTTTCTAATCTATCTGCTGCATGCTTTGAAACAGTATATCCATTATTCTCAATTGTCTTATTTAAAACATCTTTAAAAGAATTTCCAGAGCTTTTTGAATTATTTATAGGTTTATTAACTTGAACACCACCTATATTTCCTACTGGATAGGCTCGTCCATTCACTATTCTATAACTCATTTCTATCCCCTAACTTTCTTTACTCCTTCTCATTTCCATCTTCTGTTTCAGTACTTGAAAAATCTCCAACCTTAGTTACATCTGAATAATTAAATTCTTTTATTTCTCCAGATTCTAATTCAACTCTAAGCATTATGTTACCATTTGAATCTTTATAAACTCCCTTAACCAAACCAGATAAATCTTCCTTTTTTCCTTCTGCATTTGTAGTTGTTAATTCTACATTCTTATTTATAAATGATGTAGCTACTAAGAACTGCATATTTCCTTGTAAACTTGTTAAAGGTGGTATTGAGTAATCTGGTACATTTACAACAGATACAATTTTGTCTATTGGAAAAGTCATTACTTCATTTTTCCCATTTACATTTACCTCAAGAGATATATTAGTACCGCTTGCTGTATTAGTTACACTTTGAACAACTCCTGTATATGGCATTCCACTATCATCAGTTATGCTAACTGTCACACCTTTACCAATAAGATTTTGATTTGCATAATTAGACATAGTTGTATTTAAGTTAGACATTTGTTCCATAGATGCAAATTGAGCTAACTGTGATACATATGCAGTAGAATCAATATCAGCTGTTGGATCTTGATTAGCTAATTCTGCTGCTAATATTGTCAAGAATGCATTTTTGTCCATTTCTTCTCCAGGTTTTACTATCTTAGTTCCCCTGTCTGTTCTATTAGCACCATTGTAGTTTATACTACTTAATCCAGGCATATAATCTCCTCCTATGCCAACATATTAATATTACTTAACATATCGACTTCATTTTCTTCAAATTCATCTTCAATTAAAGAACTATTAACTTCTATCTCTTTATTAAATGGTTGTTTTTCTCTTCTGTCTTGGTTAAAAGCTTGTCCTTGGAACTCTTCTTTAAAATATGTAGTATCTTCATATAAACTTATATCAACCTGTTGAATCTTGATATTTTGCTCACCTAAATACCTTTTTATATCTCCTAGGTTTTGAGACAAAATACTATATGTTTCTTTTGAAGATGCTTTTAGATTGGCTTTCATAATTCCATCTTCTTGAACAATTCTTATAGCAACCTCACCTAAATCTTTTGGATTAATTCTTACCACAAGCTCTTTTATATTATTAGAAGTCATATACTTCACTGATTTTACTATATCCTCAACCATATTTGCTCTATTAATAACTTTAGGTACCTCTACCTTTTCAACATTACTTGAAGAAATATTATTACTCATAAGAGTAAACTTTGTAGTAACTTTTTTATCTTCTCCATCATTAATAATTGAATTTAACACTTTTTCTTCATTATCAAATGACTTTTTGCTAAATTCTGAACCATTATCAGATGCCTCTTCCTCTACAACTGGAATATGGGTAACTTCATCTTCTATTTCTTTATCAACAACAATATTGGAGTTACTTTCAGCTACGTTTATTTTTTCCTTAATAATGCTTTTTAATCCAACAACACCTTTTTCATCTGAATTAGGTATATTTGAAGATAAAATATTATTAAATACCTCAATTTCATTTTCCAACTTACTTAAGTCTTCTTTAAGAACTTGATTATCTAAGTTAGGCATTATATCCTCATCTAAAACACGTACAAACTCATTAAGTATACTTTGAATATCCTTCAAGTTATTTTTATCATTAACTATTAAGTTTTCTCCTAAATCAATGACAAAATCAGTTTCTTTAATAAAAGTATTATTGATTGATTCCACAACTTTTTCTGAATTTATTGATTCATTTGGAAGCTTTTCAACAATAGATGGTAATAATGAAATAATTAAAGATAATTGTTCCATTAAATTTTCTGGTATTTCTTCAACCTCTTCATCCATAACATCAATAACTTCATCTACATCTTTTTTAGTAATATTATTTTTCTCATTATCTAACACACTTTTGAATGATTTATCCTCTTTAACATCTTTAGGTAGGGTATTATCAGTTGGTTTATTTACCATTTTAATTAAATCAAGATTTATCCCCTGTATCATTTATTCACCCCCTTTCAAATTCCTCATATATGCATATAGGGCAAATTCATCATTATTAATTTGTTCTATTCTATCCTGTTCTTTAATAAAAGCCCTATATTGCTTTTCCTTTAAGGTTTCTACTATCTTTCTATCAACTTGTCTTTGTTTTAAATCAATTCTTCTTACCTCTACTTCTCTTGATTTAACAACAAGTTCCTTCTCTTTATTTTTTATTCCAGACTCTAAAGCTAAAAGATAGTTTCTTTTTATCTTTTGATAAATAACATCTTCACCAGGTCTTATACCTTTGTATTTATCATAACTATCTCTCATATTACTAAGTTCATTTTCAGTAATTTGTTTTTGTCTTTGACTCTCAGTAAAAAGCCTTTTGCTCTCTTCTTCTTTTTCTTCTCTAATTTCAAGAAGTTTTTGTAAACTAAATTTATATCCAGATGCCATATCTCCCCCCCCTACTACTTAAACATTGAGGTTAAAATACTTATACTTTCGTTAAAGGGAGAACGCTCTGTAATTCCTTGTCTTAAATATTGATCTAGCAAATCATGATAAGCTATAGCTTTATCTATTTTAGGATTACTACCTTTTACATAAGCACCTATATTAATTAAATCCTCTGAATCTTCATATGTAGCAAGTAAATCTCTAGCCATAGATGCTGCCATCTTATGATTTTCATCTGCTATAGAAGACATAAGTCTACTAACACTATGCAAAACATCTATAGCTGGATAATGATTTTTCTGAGCTAAATCTCTTGATAAAACTATATGTCCATCAAGTATACCTCTTACAGCATCAGCTATAGGTTCATTAAAATCATCTCCATCAACAAGAACCGTATAAAAAGCCGTTATTGATCCCTTATCAGATGTCCCTGCTCTCTCCATAAGCATAGGCAACTTAGCAAAAACTGATGGCGTATACCCTTTTGTAGCTGGAGGTTCGCCAATAGCTAAACCAACTTCTCTTTGAGCCATGGCAAATCTTGTTACAGAATCCATCATTAATATAACTTTCTTTCCTTGGTCTCTAAAATACTCCGCTATTGCAGTTGCAGTTAAAGCCCCTTTTAATCTAATAAGAGCTGGTTTATCTGAGGTAGCACACACTACAACTGACTTCTTCATTCCTTCTGGCCCCAAATCTTTTTCAATAAATTCAAGAACCTCTCTACCTCTTTCTCCTATAAGAGCTATAACGTTAACATCCGCCTCTGCTTCCCTAGCAATCATACCTAATGTAGTACTTTTCCCTACCCCACTACCTGCAAATATACCTATTCTTTGTCCATCACCAACAGTTAAAAACCCATCTATAGCTCTTACCCCTGTAGGCATTACATCCTTTATTCTTATACGAGATAGTGGATCTGGAGGAGAGTTTTCAAGAGAATATCCCACTCCTGAAAGTTCCTCTTCTCCATTTATAGGTTTCCCTAATCCATCTAGTATTTTTCCAAGCATATCATCTGAACACGTTACTTCTAATGGTTTATTGGAAGGAATAACTCTACATCCTGAGGCTATACCATTTAAATCTCCTAAAGGCATTAAGATTACAAAATCATCTCTAAACCCAACCACTTCACTATGCACAGGTTTTCCATATTGATTAAATATTGTACAAAGTTCACCAACAAAAGCCTTTATTCCTTGTACTTCAATTGTTAAACCTATTACTCTCTTTACAACTCCTTCTGAATAAACAGTCAAAGTTTCATTTACCTTATCAATTAATTCATCAAAATCTATATTCAAGAATGTCACCTACATTTCTATGATGATAAAGCCTCTTCTATTGCCTTTAAACTTACATCTATTCCAACTTCTACTTTACCGCTAGCCTTTTCTATAATTGCATTACCTAATGAAACTCCTTCATTTGGTAAAACAAATATTTCTCCACTAATTGAATAGTTAGCTTTCCACACAGGAATATGTTCTTTAATAGATGACACATATTTAGGATTGCATTTTATGACTAAATTTTCTTCTCCCTTTGACAGTCTTATGCCTTCCTCCAAAATTTCACTTATTCCATCTTCATCTGTAACTTTTTGTCTAATTACTTTTTCAGCTATAGCAATAGAAAGTCTAATTATTTCTGCTTTTTTACTTTCTAAATATCTAATATAATCTTCTTTAGCACCTTCTAAAATTTCATCTGCCTTTTTTATTGTTTCAGCAGCTTGTCTCTCTGCTTGAGGCAATATATTTTCTATAGCTTCTTTTTTTCCATCTTCATATCCGTTTTCTTTTCCTTGAACATATCCTTTTTCATAGGCTTCTCTCTCCATAGCCTGCGATTCTTCCAATGCCTTATACATTATTTCATCTTTTTTTCTTTTTGCCTCTAAGACAATACTATTTCCTATACTCTCATAATTACTTAATATGTTCTCTATTTCTTCTATTGTTTTACCACTTTGTTTACAAACAATATCTTCTTTATCATCTTCTATATCAAGACCTTTTACATATTCAGTTGATATAACCTTACTATTAGAACTTAATGCTTGATTTTTTCTTATAAGATTATACGATAATTGCATCTTCTCCACCTCTTGAGATTATTATTTCTCCTGCTTCGTCTAACCTTCTAATTATTGCAACAATACCTTGTTGAGCTTTTTCTACATCCATTAATCTTACAGGTCCTAAGAACTCCATATCTTCCTTCAATGAAGCAGCAGCTCTCTTTGATTGATTTTTGTAGATAACTTCAGCAACTTCTTCTGAGCATCCCTTAAGAGCAAGTGCAAGTTCTTTAGCTTCCACTTCTCTAAGAATTCTTTGAATTGCAACATCATCAAGAGTAATAATATCTTCAAATACAAACATAGAACTCTTAACTCTATCAGCAAGTTCAGCATCTTCTCTTTCAAGGCTTTCTGTAATATTTCTTTCAGTAGTTCTATCTACTTGATTTAATATATCAACTAAAGTTTCTACCCCACCTAAAGTAGTCATTTCTGTTCTTACAACTGAAGATAATTTACTCTCTAGTACCTTCTCTATTTCCTTAATAACCATTGGAGAAGTTGTACTCATAGTTGCTATTCTATATGCAACCTCACTTTGTGTCCCTTCAGGTAACTCAGCCATAACCTGTGCTGCCTTCTCTGGTTGAAGATAGCAAAGTATCAAAGCTATTGTTTGGGGATGTTCATAGGTTATAACATTTAAAAGCTGGTGTGCATCTGCTTTTCTTGCAATTGAAAATGGCCTATATTGCTGAGTAGCTTCTGATACTTTTTCCAAAATCTCATTAGCTCTATGAGGACCTAATGCCTTTGATAAAAGTTCTCTTGCATAATCCATACCACCTTCGATTATGTACTCCCTAGCTTTATTTATTTGTAAAAATTCATTTAAAATTCCTTCTCTTTGCTCTGAAGTAACAGAAGTAATATTAGCAATTTCATATGTTATCTTTTGAATCTCTGCTTCTGGTAACTTTTTTAGTATTCCAGATGATACTTCTGGCCCAAGGGTTATAAATAATATTGCTGCTTTTTGTACTCCAGATAGCTTTGCATCTTTAGCCAAAACTTATCACCTCTCATTTTCAGATAACCAAGATTTTATTATGTCTACGACTTGATCTGGTTTATCTTTTGCATATTTCTTTATTTCACTTTCTATATGTGATTTTTCATTTTTCACTTCAAAATCTATTGGAGCAAAGCTTATTGCTTCTTTACTCGGTATCGAATCATCTATAACTACATCAAGAACTCTCTCGTCCACTTTTTCTTTTCTCTTTTTAATTAGTATTATTAAAACAATAATTCCAGCTACAATTCCTAAGGCTATTGCTCCCCACATAATTAACTTATTTCTCTTTTCTTTAGCAAGCTCAGCATTAAACTCATCTATTTGAGCTTGTGCTTCTTCCTTTATTGTAGGGTCAAACTCCATACCAACTAAGGATATTTCATCTCCTCTATTGCTATCAAATCCAATTGCAGCACCTATGGCCTTTTCAAACTCAGCTTTAGTTGCCTCATCCAATTTTCCATCAATAAATATTGATGCCGTTAATCTTTTAACTTCTCCTGGAGCTGTTATAGTTACTGTTTCTGTTTTACCTGTATCATAATTAGTCTTTTGCTCTTCTGATCCAGATGAACCAACAGACGTATTTCCTTCTATTGTATTGCTCATATTATTATCAACAGGGCTCTCACTAACTGTGCCTCCATTGATATTATTCCATTCCTTAATTGTTTGCTGACTTACTATTACTTTATTAGGATCTATAATATTTTGAGTTTGCTTTTTAGAATCAAAATCTAAATCCACACTAATTTTAGCTTGAATTCTATTTTTACCTATTACAGGTTCAAGCAAATTAATTACTTCTTTTCTTAACTTTTCTTCATAATTAGCTTCTAATTGTTGATTATTCTGTATTGTTTCAGATGAAACTCCATTTGAGTCATCTGAAGTATTTAAATTCTTTGTCAATAAATTCATCTTATCATCGATGACTTCAATATTTTCCTTAGGAACATTCTCTGTACTAACTGATAATAAAGATACAATTGATTGCACTTGATCATCTGAAAGTTTTGTCCCATTCTTTAGCTTAAGAATAACTGCTGCCTTTCCAGGCTCCTTGTCTTGAACAAACACAGAACTCTTTGCTGGTGTAATATGTACTCTTGCACTCTCTACAGGTTCTAGACTTTTTATAGATTTTTCCAGCTCTCCCTGTAGCATTCTAAGTTTTCTTATATTAAATTCTTCATCAGTCATTCCAAAGGAACTACTATCATCCATAAGTTCATATCCCTTACTACCTGATGATAACTGTGAAGCAAGTTTTAATCTTAATTCATCAACTTGATTCTTATCTACTAAAATAGAATTTCCATCAACCTTCATGTCTACTTTATCTTCAGTTAATTTATTTATAACAACATCCACATCACTAGGATCTAAATTTGAGTATAATACTGCATACTTATTTGAAGATGAATAGACAACTAAACTAATAATTGCTACAAGTACAGCTATAACAGATACTACCATAGCAATTCTTATACCTTTACCAAAGGTTTTAAATTTAGCCCAAAGCTTTTTAAATAATTCTGAAAGCTTTTTCATCACATTGCACTCCTAACTCTTATAACTGCATTCTACTAATTTCTTGATATGCTTCAACTAATTTATTTCTAACCTGCACTGCAAATTGTAATGATGCACTGGCTTCTGCTCCTGCAAGCATAACTTCACTAATATCTATATCTTCACCCTTTACAAATGCTTCTGTAGACTTATCAGCTACTATTTGCTGTTCATTTATCTTATCTAAAGATTCTTTTAATACATTTGAAAAAAGCTCTCCATCATTATCTTTCTTCCCCACCTTTATACCATCTAAACCATTATTAAATATTTCTTCACTTGGAACAAAACTACTAATCCTCATAAATACATCTCCATTCTAACTTGACTACTTACCTATCTCTAAAGCTTTCATAAACATATTTTTATTTGCTGTTAAAGTATCTACATTAGCCTCATAAGCTCTAGTAGATGCTATCATATCTGCCATTTCATTAAGGACGTTAACATTAGGGTATAAAACATACCCATTCTCATCAGCATCAGGATGTGTTGGATCATATACACTTCTTAAAGGCGATTCATCATCCTCAAGAGCTACCGCCTTTACCCCATTCCCTCTTAATTTTTCATCTAAGGCTTCTTGAAAGACAGCTACCTTTCTAACATAAGGCCCTCCATCTTCTGTTCTCGTTGTAGTTGCATTTACCATATTGGATGTAATTGTATCCATTCTAAGTCTTTCTGCTGCTAGTCCACTAGCGCTAATTCTCATTGCAGAAAATGCATTCATTTTTAATTACCTCCACTAATAACATATTTTAAATTTGTCAATTTACCATTTGCACTTTGAATTAATGCATTGTACTTTAATGTATTTGCAGCTTGCTCAACTTTTTCTACATCTAAATCCACATTATTACCATCAGTTCTCATGCTTGTACTATCATCTCTTTTAACAGAAATATTTCCTAAGCTCTCACTATTAGATAAATGTTTTTCATTTGTAGTTTTCATTTGTAGATCAGTCTGACCACTTCCATTTATATTCTCTTCAAAAATAACACTAAATCTTTTATATCCTTTTGTATTAATGTTAGCTATATTATTTGAAATGGCCTTTGCTCTTGTCGTAGAAGCTTTTATACCTTGCTTAATTAAGCTATACGTACTATTTTCGCCTCCCACTAAATTAATCGACATACTACACCCCCATCTTTAGATTCAAATATTGAATTAGTTTAATTAAATTTATAACCAAACTAATAATAAGCAAAAAATTATTCCCAATTTATTTATCTATCACTATTATATGTTACAATTAGTTAAATTTCTAGATAATTTAGAGTTTTTTTACATATTTCAAAAAAAACCTCTAAAAATACCACAATTTGCCGGACTAGCGTTAATATTTTGATATTTTTTATATTTCGCTTTTTATTTTTGCATCAAAAAAAGAACTATTTAATAAAACATACTAAATAGTTCTCTAATAATCTTACCTAACTCTTTCTAAAATTCTCAATGCATCTTGTGGTAAGTTATTACTTTGAGATATAAGTGCTAGAGATGTATCATTTAAAATTTGTGTTCTTGCAAGTTCAGCCATTTCTAAAGCAATATCTGAATCTCTTAAATTACTATCAGCTCTTTCAAATACTTGTTCATTTGAACTTATGTTTTCTGCTGTGGTTTCTAATCTATTAGACATAGCACCATATCTACTTCTTATACTAGAAACAGTTTTTATAGATTCATTTACTACTTCCAAGGCACTACTTACTCCCTCTGGCGTTCTAACATCTATATCTTTTAAAGTGTTACCTTTTTCATCTTTTAATATTTCTGTTCTAATATTAAAGCTTGGAATTCTACCTTGTTCTCCTTGCATAGCTCCTACTACAATATTCTTATACATTGGATATTTATTATTAGGAACTCTCTCATCACATAAAAGCTTAACCCCATTAAATTCTGTATTATTAGCTAAATCATCTATGTTTTTCTTCATTTCCTCTATTTCATTTTGTATTATCTCTTTTTCGCTTTCACTTTTACTTCCATTAGCAACACTTACTGAAAGTTCTTTAATTCTAGCTAGCGTATTATTCACCTCTTGAAGAGCTCCATCTGCTGTTTGAAGCATTGATGTACCATCTTGAAGATTTCTTTGAACTGCTTGAAGGCTTTTTATTTGTATTCTCATCTGCTCACTTTGTCCAATTTTATTAGAATTGTCTTTTGCAGAATTAATTTTAATTCCTGTACTAAGTCTTTCAATTGCAGATTTATTATTAATTAAATTTTTCTTGTATCCGTTATATATGCTTAGAGAACTCATATTGTGATTAAGTCTCATATTTCACCACTCCAAAAATGTATTTACTTTATTATCGAAATAATGATTATATTCTTTAATATTTTTTAGTATTTTGCTAGATAATACAAAAAGGTGAGAAATACATCTCACCTTTTAATAAACTATGTTAATTATCTAAGAAGTTGTAAAACTCCTTGAGGTTGTTGATTAGCTTGAGCAAGCATAGCTTGAGCTGCTTGAGAAAGGATGTTATTCTTAGAGAATGTCATCATTTCCTTAGCCATATCAACGTCTCTTACTCTTGATTCAGCTGCTGTTAAGTTTTCTGAAGTGTTGTTTAAATTAGCAGTTGTATGTTCTAATCTGTTTTGAACAGCTCCTAATTTAGCTCTTTGTGTTGAAACATTTTCTATTGCCTTTGTAATTGTTTCAATACTTCCTGAAGCCTTATCTGAAGAAGAAACATCTGCTCCATTTATAGTGAATTTAGCTCCAGCTACTAAAGCTACTGTTCTTCCAATATCTGTTGCTTTAACTGTTGTTCCATCTTCTAATACAATATCATTCGTAGCTAATTTACCTACTTCTTTACCATCTCTTAATACAACAGTACCTTTTATTTCATACTCCCCTGCTGCTAAAGTTTTACCTTTATCCCCTAAATCTCTTTTTGTTTCAATTTTAACATCTAAATCAGTAGTACTATTTGTCTCTATATTTTTACCAATAACAATTTTATCTCCATCTTTTAATTCTTCACTTGATACTACTTTAATATAGTTAGTATTATCAGTGCTACCAAGTTGTAAATTTTTACTAGCATCAACTTTACCTACAGTTTTACCATCTTTATCTACTATATCAGTACCTTTAACAGTATAAGTTCCAACTTGTAGTGTAGCACCATTTCCTTCTTTTGTTGCTGTAGTTTTAACTTCAACTACAGATGACGTTGTTGTTAAACCTAACTCTCCTGAAGCCATATTTCCAATATCTAAGCTTATTGTTTGTCCTCCATTAGCCCCTATTTGGAATTGTCCTTTAAACGATCCATTTAATAATGTTTGTTTGTTGAATTCAGTTTGTTCTGAAATTCTATCAATTTCTTGAGTTAAAGCGTTAATTTCTTCTTGTATAGCTGCTCTATCTTCAGTAATGTTTGTATCATTAGCTGATTGAACTGCTAATTCTCTCATTCTTTGAAGAATGTTATGAGTTTCATTTAAAGCACCTTCAGCTGTTTGAATTAATGAAATACCATCTTGAGCATTTCTAGAAGCTTGATCTAACCCTCTAATTTGTCCTCTCATCTTTTCTGAAATAGCTAATCCCGCTGCATCATCACCAGCTCTGTTTATTCTTAAACCTGAGCTTAATTTTTCCATTGACTTTCCAGCTGAGTTAGTATTAGCTGTCATGTTTCTGTGTGCGTTTAACGCATTCATGTTGTGATTAATAATCATAGTAAATTCCTCCCTGAATTTTAATTTTCGCCATCCTTGGCTTTTTATTTATAAAATACTCTTAAGAGTTTTTTATGCTTAAGCTTTATATTTATATATTCGTCTTAGAACTTATTAACTTTACACCTTTTTTTCTAACTTTCTATTTTTTCTTCTAACCCTTATATTTATTTATCGTTTCTTTCACATATAGCTTTATACTTTTGTATTAAAAAAGTTCATTTTACCTACAGCATTACCGTAGCTTTTATTAGCTTGCTTCTGCTTTTTTAAGGTTATAATTTCTTCTTTTACCTTTTGCTTTTCATTATTTAAAATCTTATATGCTTCTTTCTCAAGATTTAATATCTCCAATTCATCGCATATTTTTTTTAATTCACTTTTATCAAAATCGCAAGCTTTAATCTCATTTAATAACTTTTCCCTATCCTTTATAAACTCTTCATCTATATCACCAATTTTTACAGCTTGTATAAGCATTTCTGTAACATTTTTATATTCCTCTAATATTACCCTTATACTCATACATTAAGCCGTTCCTAACTGTGATAATAAATAGGATTGTTGGGAATTCAATTGATTCATCATAGTTTCTAAAGTAGCATACTTAGAGTATAAAGCTTGTTCTTTTTTGCTAAAGGCCTTTTCCATATCTTTCACTTTTCTTTCATACTTTTCAATACTCTTAGTAAGTTCATTATTGGTTACAGTAGTAGTTCCTTCGTAACCAGCTTTTTTAAGTAACCTAGCAGATACAGTCATAGTTTCATCATACAATATACTCTTTAATCTTTGAGCTATTCCACTCTTACTATTTTTCTCTGCTGATGTTAAATTTTTAGAATCAGTTGGAGTTGCAGTAAATAATCTCATAACTTTATTAGGATCTTCTTCTAATGCTGCAGTTAATTTATTTTCATCTATTGTAAATGTTCCATTTTTAACTCCACCATAGTCTGATACTGGCTTAATCCCAATATCCTCCAAATTAATATCTATCCCATCTACCATTGTAGTCATTGCATTTTTTAGAGAATTTATTATTCTACTTAAATCAGAGTCTCTACTTAATTGTCCTTTTTCAACTCTTTCATTCCAAAGCTTTATTTCACTTTCTGACATTTCTTTCTTTTGTTCATCTGTTAAAGGACTATAACTTCTATCCCTCTTTTCCATTGTAAGAGTATTTAACTTTTCCATAAGTTTGTTGTAATCATTAAAGAAGTTAACCACCATTTCCTTTGTCTTAGTTGAATCCTTTTTACTAGTTATCTTTATTCCATCTGCTGGTATTTCTCCATCAAACTTAAAAGTAACCCCATCTAATGTTACAACGCTGCTATCCCCTTTGTGAGTATAAACTCCACCTTTGCTATCTTTTATAATTATATTAGCGTCTTTCCCTTGAATGATAGGTGTAAAACCTTCAGCAGGTTCTTCTATAACACTTATATCTAAACTTTTACTTTCTCCGCTTGTTTTAGATATTAAAGACAACTTTCCATCCTTAATTTCAGCAGAAACATTTAAGTTTTTTTCCTCTAAAGATTTATTAAGAGCATCTACATCAAGAATGCTATCCTTTAAAGAAAATTCTACCTTTTTCCCATCAATAAATAGAACTTTACCTTCTATTTCCGATAGGTTCAATGAAGTTATCGATTTAGTTGCATTATTACCATTTTCAAAAGTTCCATTTACAATAGAATTATTCTCTAATGTAATTTCCAAAGTTGGTAGGTCAGTAAGTTCACCACTTTTAGTACTTACTAAAGTAACATTATTATCTTCATCTACCTTAGCTCTAAAATCTATTTTTTCTTCTTCAAGCTTCTTATTTAATTCACTAACTAATTCGTCCTTAGTATATTCCTTTGAAGAATCTAGGTTTAACCCAATAACTTTATCACCAATCTTTATTTCTTTTGAATCTCTTATGTTTTTAATAGTTATTCCAGTAAACTTAGCTTCTGTTGCATTACTTCCCTTAACTTCTTCTATATTTACTGAGTGTACACTTCCACCTAAAGTAAAACTTCCTTTTTCTCCTAATACTGTAGACTCAAAAATCAAACCTTTTTTATTTTCTCCATCTACACTTCCTGCAAAATCAGTATAAGATACACAAACTTTTATACCGGCTTTTTCCAATTCCTTATTTAAGTTAGAAACTCTCTCCCTATCTGTACTACCACTTAGAGTAAACTCTTTACCATCTACTACTATTTTATCTCCTTCACCTATTCCTTCAGTTAAAGTAGCCTTTGTAGCAGTAGCTGAGCTCCCCGTTATTGTAAAATTTTTATTTACAGCTTCACTATTGGCTGAAACTGACACAACATTACTATCAGAAGATTCAAATTTAATTGTGCTCCAATTTTTACTTAATACTATGCTATCACTTTTTGACACATCAAAATATTTATTATAAAACTCTCTACTATCCTTTAATACATCTCTATATAACTTTTGCTTTATTTCTACTATTTCTTTTTGCTGTTGCTGTTGCTGAATTTTAACTCTATATGGTCTCATACTTTCCTTTATAACTTCATCCATATCTAAACCAGTAGCTAACCCAGTTATTCTCATTTTATCACCTCATCCTCTTATTGACCTGAAGCCTTTGTTTTTTCATAAACTTCATACCACATATTTCTTACATCCTCTATAAAAGGTATAACTTCTTCTATCTCTTTTATATCTTTTTTTAAATTAGCCTGTCCGACTTTGTAATTTATAAACTCATAAATTTTAAATATTTGTTTTGCCCATTCCCCAGCTCCTGTATCAAGACTTGCCATAAGTTCCACAAATATGTCTTGAGTTCTTGTAAGACTTTCATGAGCTTTAGTTACATTTTTTTCTTCAATAGCTGCTCTTCCTATTTTTGCATACTTAACAGCTCCATCTACTAACATTAAAAGTAGCTGCTCCTTTGATGCATAATTAACACTATTATTTTTATAAGCATTATATCCGCTATTGTACATATTCCCCTCCTACTTAACACTATCAATTACATTACCAATAGGCACTCTTTCAATATAATTTTCTTCTCTTGCTGCATCTATGGTAATCTTTTTCGTATTCTCCAATGTTCCTTCCACTGTTATATATTTTTGAGATTTATTTGTGTCATTTTTATCTTCAGTATCTAACTCTACAAAAGGTTTCTTAACTTTATTATCTATCTCAGGTCGAGTTTTGCGATTAACTTCTTTTTCTTTTACCTCTTTAGCAAGTTTCCTTCTAATATCAGTATCAATTTTATTCAACCTAAATTCCATAATTTAAGCCTTCTTATCAAAAACCACACCTGATATTTCACAAAGCTTAGCTATCATGTCAAGAATCTTCTTTGGAGGTACTTCAACCAAAACTTCTTTAGTATCCTTATCTACAATTTTTATCATTATATCTCCAAACTTTTCATGAACATTATATTCTGCATATGCATTATCATCCTTTAAGAAACCATTAAGCTTTTTTATTGCCTTATTTAAGTTTTCCTTAGTGTATCTGTTCTCATCTTCAGAGTTTGTGTTAAATTCTTTTTCCACATTATTAACTTCCATGTTTGGTTTAATAACATTAAGGTTAGTTTGTCCTCCTTGACCTATAACCTGTATCTCCATTTTACTTCACCCCTATTTTTTTAAGTTCTTAAGTAAATCTAGATTAACCTTTGCTGCCTCTATATTTTCACTTTCTACTTCCTTGTATAATTCTTTTCTTAAAATAGACATTTCCCTTGGCGCTTGTATCGCAATTTTTACGCTTCCATCTTCAATCTTAGAAACCGAAATCTCTATATCATCTCCAATTAAAATTGACTCACCTTGTTTTCTTGTAACTACTAACATAAAATCACCCCTTAAATATAGGATGCTTTATTTTGTATTTTTCATTCTCTGTAATTAGCTGCTCCGCTAACCCAGTATGTACATTTATTAAAATAGGAGCCCTTAAGTTGGCTGTAATTTTCTTTGGATCTGAATTTAAAGTAACTGTTGAATATACTAATACATCTTCTGGTGATGTTATACTTAAATTCTTTATAATTTCATCAGTTATTTTTATTTCATATTCTTTTTCTACTTGAAATGGAGATATAATCACTAACCCAAGTTCTTTTTTTTCATTACATTGAAGTAACTTGAATTCTTCTCCACCCTCTATTTCTTGTATTTCATAATCTTTATATTCGTCTAACCCTGGTAACCCCTTTTTAAAAGTAACTTTCATTATTTCACCTCATCTTTATAGATAATCCAATAGTGATGGTGGTAAAACTTTTGCACTAACCTGTAATGAAGCAGTATAGACAGTTTGTGCCATACTAAACTCTATTGTTTTTTGTGTAAAATCTATATCTTCTGTTTGAGATAAAATATCTGTCATATTAAAGTTTTCATCTTCATTCTTTTGCTGAGCTGATTCCATTCTGTTTTGTTTAGCTCCAACTTCTGACCTTGTTTTTAATAGGTTAGTTATAACATCATCTATTGCTGATAAGTTTTCATTTATAAGTTTATTTGAATCTAACTCATCACTTGATTTTAAATTACCAACTATATCTCCAAGTAAGTTTAATACATTAACTTCCTCGCCTCTTTCGTTATTGAAAGAAAGTAACTCTTTAGCAGTAACGTTATATTCAATAGTAACTCCTTGAGAAACTTCTACATTCAGCTTACTTCCAAGCATATCTAATTGATTTTTCATATATATATCATCACTATTTAAGTCTACCTTATTACCCTCTTTATCAATGAATATTATATCTTTGTTTCCTGTTATAGCATCTGTTACTATATCTACGGGCTTTGAAGAAGCTTTTGTTCCTCCAAAAATATATTTACCATCAAAGTTTGTATTCATAATTTGAGCTAGTTCTTCTACTCTTTCATTCATTTCATCCGCTATAGCATTTCTTTCATCAGAACCATATGCAGCATTTCCTGAGGATACTAATAACTCTCTAATTCTTTGCATTGTATTAGTTGCTTGATATAAGGCTTGATCTGTAGAGTCTAACCAATTTATTGTATCCTTTATATTTTCATTGTATTGCTTATTTGTACTTATATCTGTATTAAGCTGCATACTTCTTGCTGTTTTATATGGATTATCTGACGGTCTACTTATTTCTTTACCAGTGCTCAATTGACGATTTAATGTTTGCATATTAGTTAAGTTTTTATTCATATTCCTTAAATAATTGTTTGCAAGCATTCTATTAGTAACTCTCATATCTTCACTTCCTCATTAACTTAATATTTATCAATTAATCTTATCTTTTAAGTCCATTTATTACTACATCAAGTAATTCATCTATTGTTGAAATGATCTTTGCATTTGCATTATAAGCATGTTGATATTGAATTAAATTGGCCATTTCCTCATCAATAGAAACTCCTGATACCTGTGCTCTACTATTTTCTAATTCATAAAACAAGTCTTCTTTAGTTGACACCTGTCTAGAGGCCTCCTGAGCTTGTACACCTAATTTATCTATAATATCCTTAAAGTAAGAATCTAGTTTCATCCCACTAGTATCACTTTGAATAGTCATTCCATAATTAGACAACTTCAAATCTGATCTAGATGTTATTGTTGAACCAAAGTCTTGAACTCTAATTAGACTATCTCTTAATTGTGCTATTGCAAGAGCTCTTGCCCCATCGCCTTCCCCATCTACATCATTACTAGAGGTATAAGCATAATCATTATCATGAGTTTTTGTTTTTAACTTCATAACATCGTATAAAATTTCTTTATTAATTGTTATATTCTTAGCAGAAATATGGCTTTCTTGAGTTAGAGTATTATCAAGATTTATCAATATATTATTACTGTTATATTGAGCTACACTCTTATTTACAAAGAAAGGCATATAATCTCTATCTGGATTGCCTCCTGTATATAATGGGTCAGAAATCCCGCTATGTATAGCATTTACTGAAAATGCTATTGCCTTAGCAAGCTTATCTAATTCATCCATATATACTTGAACATCATCTTGAACAGTAATATTTCCAGCCACCTCACCATCTGATGGTCTAAATAACTGTAATTCTGATGCATTTATAATATCATTATTTTTTATTGGGTATCCATCACCCTTTACCGCTTGTCCTTCTTGATTGGACCATATTATCCTACTAGAATTTAATTCTTTTACTTGTGCATCATTTAATCCTGATACCCTAATTGTCTGTGTGCTATTTGGATTATTCATATCACCTAACTTATGATATGTTATAACATGAATATTGGGATATGTAGGATCCTTTTCTACCTTTGATATATATGATAATCTTAGTGAATCAGTATTAGGTGAAGCTGATACCAAGTTAGCAACTTTCATTCCATTAGTATCAGTTGGTCTTATATCGATTCCTTCAAATTCTTTTCTATCTACTGTAATATTAAACTTATAACTTAACTCATCTAAAAGAGTATCTCTTTGATCCATTAAATCATTAGGCATTTGCCCTGAACTTTTCACACTCATTATTTGCTTATTTAAACCATCTATTTGACTTAATAAACTGTTTATATCAGTCACATTTGATTTCAATGCAAGCTGAGCATTTTGTTGTAATTCTTCTAGCTTTGTATAAGTATGATTTAAAGCATCTGTTAAAGCTAAAGTTTGTTGAACAGTAACAGTTCTCGCGTTAGAACTATTAGGCTGCTTAGATAATTCTTGAAATGAATCAAAGAATTTCCCCATCAAAGTTGATATTCCTGTATCTGATGGTTCATTAAAAATATTTTCCACCTCATATAAAAAATTACTTCTTATATCACTTGACCCTAAGCTACTATTTGCTCCTCTTAACTGATAATCAAGAAAACCATCTCTAACTCTCTCTATAGCTTGAACTTGTGAACCTGTTCCTACTTGCCCATACCCAGCTGTTCCAGTCATAGGTCTTGATGTAACTATTTTAGCTCTTTGTCTTGAATATCCAACTGTATTTGAATTAGAAATATTATGAGAAGTTACATCAATGGTAGCCTGTGATGTATTAATTCCTCTTTTAGCTATATTAAAAGTTCCAAACAATCCTGTCATGCAACTTCCTCCTATCTTGAAAGATTTCCATATGAATTATATGTCTTCATTTCTCTTCTTGGATTTATTATATTTAATATTTGATTATTAAAACTCATTTGCTGCCTTATCAACAATTCATTAGTTTCTTTTTGTTGCTTTACAGCTAATATTATTCTATTAATTTCTCTATATGAGTTATCAAGCTCCTCATCATTAGAAGTATTCACAATTTCTCTCATACTTCTTTTCCCAACTAGTTTTCTTCTCTCAACCTCTGCTTGAGCAACTTCTTTATTTACCAACTTTATTTCGTCAACTAAAGCTTCTAACTCAAAGACTTCCTTTTTCATCACATGTTTATATTGTTTTTCTAGTAGTGATAAAAGCTTCTTTAAAGCTTCTCCTTCATTTTTTATAACTATAGTTAACTCATTACTCATTTAAACCGTTCTCCTTAATTGTATCTAGAATACTTCTAGCAGTTAACTTAGCATCAACATTATAAGTTCCATTATTAATTTGATTTTTTAGTTCCTGAATTTTTTTAGAATTATCCACATTTACTCCTTCTAATGTATAGTTAGTTAAACTCTTTCCTAACTTAGATATTTCTATTCTGTCAGAAACACTCTTTACTTCCTTTGTTTGAGATACTCTATTTCTATTTTTTGAATAAAGATTAATAACATTATTAGAATTTATCCCATTTATATTCATAATACTTACCTCCCAAGTAACCTATATATTTATTATCGAATATACTAAGATATAATTTATAGTTTTATGTTAATTTTAACTTTTTATTTTACAATTACTGGAATGTAATAAAAGCTACATTGATTATAATCAACATAGCTTTTATTATATCATTACTTCTTTAATGAATTTATTCTTTCGGTATTACTTACTATACTTGTTATTCTAACACCAAAATTCTCGTCTACCACAACTACTTCTCCTAAAGCAATTGTTTTTCCATTTACAAGTACTTCAACAGGTTCTTCTGCTAATTTATCCAATTCTATTAAGGAGCCTGTACTAAAGTTTAATATGTCTTTTATACTCTTTTTGGTTCTACCAAGAACTACAGAAATATCCAATGGAACATCTAGAATCAAATCAATATTTTTATTAGACACCCCAGACTTTTTACTTTCTACTAAAGGCTCAAAACTAGCTTTATGTACTTCCACTTGTGGTTGTGGAGTTTCAATTATTGTTTTTTCTGATACAGGTTGATTTACTTCATAAACATTTTCATATGAATCATTATAACTTTCAACTAAAATCTCATTATTTACAGGATTATCATTTTGTTCAGAAACATTACTGTCTTCATCTTCTTTACCTATCATTATAGATACAATTTTCTTTGCAGTCTCCACAGGAAGTATCTGCATTATATTGCTGTCAACCAAGTTTCCTATTGTCATTCTAAAATTAACTCTTACAATCGCTTGATCCTCTGGAATCTCACTAGAAAGAGCGTCTTCACTATTGCTCCATATTTTAGATATAGGTGGTGATATGTTTACTTCTCTAGAAAACATAGTAGCCATTGACGTAGCTGCAGAACCTATCATTTGATTCATAGCTTCTTGTACAGCACTAATTTCTATTTCTGATAGTTCATGATTTTCAACAATTCCATCTCCGCCCATCATTAAATTAGCTATAACAGCAGCATCTTCAGTCTTAATAATAAGTATATTTCTTCCTATTATTCCACTTGTATATTCTACATCTAATACAACAGTTGGTGTTTCAAAGGTTTCTTTTATTTCCTTTAATGTTGTAATTGAAACAACTGGTGTTGTTATATTTACTTTTTGATTTATTATTTGATAAAGGGCTGTTGATGCAGATCCCATAGAAATATTTCCTATTTCCCCTAAAAGATCTTTCTCTATATCACTTAACAAATTAACTGAGTTATCATTACTCCCTGTATTACTTGAAGAGTCATCACTTCCATTTAATAGTGAATCTATCTCTTCTTGAGATAAAAAACCATTACTCATACTCATTCACATCCTTATCTATTATATCCAATACTGCAACCCCTAAATTCTTACCAGTAATTCCTGGCTTTGCATAATAACACTCTTGATCTTCTACATATATCTTTATAGGACTAGTACATTTATTATCTAATCTTATTATATCTCCCCTAGATAAATTTAAGAAATCATCAATTGTTAAATGAGTACACCCTAATTCTGCTGACATTTCTATCTCTACTGGATTAAGTCCCTCTTTAATCTTTTCTCTTACTTCATCGCCTGATGCATCTTTTTCATTTTGGAACCAATATTGAACAACTAATTTATCCAATACCTTTTCAATGCTTAGGTATGGAATACATATATTAATAAATGTATTACTCTTACCCATTTCTACAGAAAAAGTAACTAAAGCAACTGGTTCGTTTGGTGCTAATGTTTGATTTATAGCTGGATTTGTTTCTAAAGATTCAACCTCTGGCTCAACACTTAATATATCTTCCCATGCAAGTTTCAAATTAGAAATCATTCCTGAAGTAATTTGCATCATTATGTTTTTATCTATATCCGAAAATTCCTTACTAACTGTATTCCTTTCTCCAGTTCCCCCTAATAGTACATCTATTATTTGAAAAGAGAATTGCGGATTAGTTTCAAATAATATAGTCCCTGTTAGAGGTGGCATTCTGAACATAGTCATTATTGTTGGATTGGGTATTGAATGTATAAATTCCTCATAGGTTATCTGCTCTACAGTTTCTATTTTTACTTTAACGTTTTTTCTTAATTGTGCGGTTAAGAAATTAGATATTATTCTTGCATAATTATCATGAATTAACTCTAAAGTTCTAATATGATCTTTTGAAAACTTTTGTGGACTCCTAAAATCATATACTTTAACCTTATGTTTTTCTTCTTCTTTTTGAAGTTCATCCGGTTCTAACGACCCTGTAGATAAGGCAGACAACAAGGCATCTATTTCGCTCTGTGATAAAACATCTGCCATACTTGTCCCTCTTTTCTATATATTTAATAGTTTGTCTATATCAATTATAGTAAGCAGTTTTTCATCATGTTTATAAATTCCCTTTATATATTGATATTCAACTTCTGTTTCTACTCTCTGGATAGAAGCTTCTTCTATATCTAGAACCTCTTCTACCTCATCTACACAAATTCCTATTTCTTCATCTCCAACATTGAGAATTATTATATTTTCTTGATTATCAGATGTATCTACATTTAGAAGTAGATTAATATCAACTAATGATTTTATGCTACCTCTTAAATTAATTAATCCTTTAATGTAATTAGGCGCTTTAGGTACCAGAGTTATACTCATCATATCATTTATCCCTTGAACCTTTTCTGTTTCAACAGCAAAATGTTCATCGCCCAACTTAAATACTACTATTTGCATTTGTATCCCTCCTATAATTAGGATAATTAGCCTATTACTTTTTTAATTGCTTCAAGTACTCTATCTGCTTGGAAAGGCTTAACTATAAAATCTTTTGCTCCTGATTTGATAGCATCCATTACCATTGATTGTTGTCCCATAGCTGAACACATTATAATCTTTGCATTAGGATCAAATGCTCTTATTTGCTTAACAGCTTCAATACCATCCATATCTGGCATTGTTATATCCATAGTAACAACATCTGGTTTTTCCTTTTTATATAAGTCTACTGCTACTAATCCATTACTAGCCTCACCAATAACATCATATCCATTTTTCTCTAAAATATCCTTTATCATCATTCTCATAAAAGCTGCATCATCAACTATTAATACTTTATTCGCCATATCTTTAACCTCCAAATTAATATACTCCAATTGATTTTAATATCTTTTCAAATGAACCAGGAACAGGTATGTAATAAAAATGTGCTCCTATATTACTATTTAATTCATCTGAAAATACTGTTTCTATATCTAATATATTTTCGTCATACTGACCAGACTCTACGAAAGTTGTTGCTAATATTGCTCCCAACATATCATGAGCTACTGCTGGTACTGATGGTATAACACATAATCCAGTGAATTGCGTTATAGCATTCATATATGATCCAGAAAGAATATTTCCTATTTCACATAGTGCTGAATCACCTAAGTCTGACAACTCATTTTCTCTAACTCCAGTTAACATTTCTACAATATCGTGAGCTACACTGTCTTTAAAAATAATTAATATATTTCCTTGAATATCTCCAAGTACTCTAACTACGATTCCACAGACTAATGATTCTGCTTCATCATTATACATTTCACTTAATTTTATCATATTAACTGAAGGTACAGTCATGTCAATCTTTTTTCCAAGCATCATTGATAATGCAGTTGCTGCATTTCCTGCTCCTATATTAGAAACTTCTTTTAATGCATCAAGCTGTATATTGCTCAAATTATCAAGATCCATTACATACCTCCTAATATTTTTTATATTAAGGCTCCTACATCAAGTATTAATGTAACTAATCCATTACCTAATATAGTTGCACCTATATACTCTTTTAAAGAACTCAATGTATTGCCTAATGGCTTAATTACTATCTCTTGTTGTCCCATTAACGAATCAACAAGAAGTCCAATAGTCTTTTCACCAACCTTAACAATAATTACAAACTTTTTCTCTGTATCTACAGATTCTATATTTAATCTTTCATTTAATCTAACTAATGGTATTACATCATCTCTATATATAATTACTTCTTTACCATTACTCTTTTTAATATTATCTTTCTTATAATCAATAACCCTATCTATAAATCCTAGAGAAATTGCTAAAGTTTCATTACCAACATTAACCAATAAGGCTTGTATTATTTGTAATGTAAGCGGCAACCTAATTACAAATGTTGACCCTTTACCTTCTTCACTAATTAGATCTACAGTTCCTCCAAGAGCTGAAACTTTTGCCCTAACAACATCCATTCCTACTCCTCTACCTGATATATCTGTAACAACTTCATTAGTACTGAACCCTTGTGCAAAGATTAAATTTTTAATCTCGTCATCACTTAATCCTTCTGTGTTAATACCAACTTTTTCAGCTTTAGCTTTTACTTTTTCAACATTTATTCCTGCGCCATCATCTATTACTTTTATTAAAGCTTTTGTTCCTTCTTGATATGCAACAAGCTTAATTGTACCTACTGCAGGTTTTCCTTTAGCTATTCTTTCTTCTTTAGTTTCAATTCCATGATCTGCTGCATTTCTTAATAAGTGTATTAGTGGTTCCCCAATTTCATCTATAACAGTTCTATCTAGTTCTGTTTCAGCGCCTTCAATAACAAAATTAATTTCCTTATTTAATTCTACTGATATATCCCTAATCATTCTTGGGAATCTATTAAATACAGTATCTAAAGGAAGCATTCTAATTTTCATAACTAAATCTTGAAGATCTGTAGTTGTTCTTCCAACTTGCTCCAAAGTTTCTGTTAAATCAGATGATTTATGGTCTACTACTATTTGTTCAAGTCTTGTCCTATATATAACTAATTCAGAAACCATATTCATAAGTTTATCTATTCTCTCTAGATCAACTCTTACTGATTGATGTGATTTCTTATACCCTTCTTTTTTTACACTTTTTTTCTTCTCTTCAGTAACCTCTTTTGGTTCCAGTTTAACCTCTTTTGGCTTAACTGTGCTCTCCTCTATCTTTTGAAATTCTATTAATTTAGTCTCAACCATTCTAACTTCAGAAATATTTTCAACTAACTTTTTAACTTCATCCTCTGAGCTTGTAGTAATTAAAACGAAGTCTAATTGAAGCTCAAAGTCCTCATTTTCTATATCTTCTGTAGATGGTTTAGATTTAATTATTTCACCAATCTCCTCTAAATCCTTTACAATTAAAAAGGCTCTAGCAGATTTTAATAACGTATTTTCACTTAATGTTATACTTAACTCTATAGCATTAAAATCTTTTTCTTGGGCTTGCTTTATTATTGACATATCATAATCATTTAGTTCCATACTACAATTATCTTTTTCTAATGTAACTAAACTTTCTACTTCTTGACTTCCATCTACATCATTCACCTGAGAAATATTATGTAAAGATTTTATTATTGGCTCTATATCTACACTAGAATCTGTCCCTTCTTCAATATTACTTACCATTCTTTCTAATGTATCTAAACAATCAAAGAGAACTGTAACAACCTCTTGAGTAACATTTAACTGACCATCTCTGAACTTTGATAAAACATCTTCCATCTTATGAGTTAATTCAGCTATATCCGTAAACCCCATTGTTGCAGCCATTCCCTTAATTGTATGGGCCACTCTAAATATTTCATTTACCTTATCAACATCATTAGGATTTTTTTCTAATTCTAATAATGATTCATTTAATGTTTGAAGATTATCCATGGATTCTTCTAAGAACATATTCATATATTGCGATGTATCCATTCATATACCCCCTCTATAGCTTTTTATAAATAAATGTAGAAACTCGTTCTAAGCCAACTTTTTTATAGTCATATATACTTTCTGTACCTCCTACAAATAAAAAACCACCTTTATTTAAAGCACCTGCCAACTTACTATACACTTCCATCTTAGCATCACTTTTAAAGTAAATAACTACATTTCTACATACAATTAAATCAAACCCACCCTCATACTTTTCTGTTATTAAATCATGCTTTCTGAAAGTGACCATTGATTTTATGTTTTTACCAACACAATAATTATCGTCTATTTTTTCAAAATATTTATCTAAATCTTCTTTTTTTACATTTTTAATTTCATCTAGTGTATAAACTCCTTTTTCAGCCTTAGCTAATGCATTTCTATCTATATCTGTAGCAATTATTTTCACATTATTTTTAACGGATAACTTGTCTAACATTATTGCTAAGCTATAGGGTTCACAACCGATGGAGCAAGCAGCACTCCATATTTTTAAACTTTCATTTTTATGTATTAATGACTTTTTTATTATCTGTTCTAACTCCTTAAAAAGCTCAGGATTTCTAAAAAACTCAGTTACATTTATCGTTATAAAATCAAAAAACCTCTCTCTTTGCTCGCTATCACTAACTATTATTTTTCTATACTCCTCTAAACTTGAAATATCTAATCTTCCCATAAGACTAGATATTCTTCTATTTAGCTGTTCTGACTTATAAGCAGATAAATTCATCCCATACTCTCTATGAACCCACTTATGAAAATCATTAAATTCCATAATACTTTTTATCTTCCTCTCTAAGTTCATCTTTAATTTTAATCAACTAAAGCCTTCACAAAATTTATGTATTTTATAGAGTTAATATTCCTTTTCCTACAACTCTAATTGTAACCTCTCCATTACTAGAATCTATTATCATAGTTCTTCCTTTGTTTCCTCCAGTCTCTTCAGCCACTATAGGTATTTCATGTGATTTTAATGACTGTTTTACTGCTTCTGTATTTCTTTTACCAATATCACTAATCATATTTTTATCACTAAAGTTAAACATAGATGCTCCACCTGCAATTTTAGCAACTATATTTTTTCTTTTACATCCTTTTGATACCATTTTTTCTATCAATATTGGTATGGCTAAATCTGCAAATTTTAAAGGTTGTGTAACATTCCTAAATTGAGTACTATCTGGCAACATTATATGCGCTAATCCTGCCACCTTTGAATCTGCATCATAAAGCCCAATTCCAACACAAGACCCTAATCCTATAGTTATAATTTTCTGAGGAGGAAGAACTACATTCAAATCTGATATTCCTACTTTAACTTCAGTATACTCCATAATTCCCCCTAAAATATTTGATCAATATCTTCTTTTGATAAAAGACTTTCCATATCTAAAAGAATTATTATTTTACTATCAACCTTAACTAACCCTTTTATATAATTATTGTTTTCCGATAAAGTTATGGATGGCACCTTTTCCAACATTTCATCACAAACACTGGAAACCTCATATACGTTATTTACAATGACACCAAATTTTCTATTCTCTCTTTTTACTACAATAATCTTAAAGTCTTTACAATTATTATTACAACAATCCAATTTAAACTTTTTGCATAAATTTATGACAGGCATAACATGCCCTTCATAATTTATTACCCCTTCAACAAAGCTTGGTGCATCAGGAATCTGTACGGCTTCAGTATATTCTAAAATTCTTTCTATTTCACTAATATAAGCAGAATAACACTCTTCTCCCAGCCTAAATATTAGCATTTTATTTTCTATCTTTTCCATACATTCCTCCTAAAATACAAACTTTTCTACAACTATTTGTCCATCTTTATCTAGATAGGCTTTTATGTTTTTTGAATGAACTTCTAATATATATTGTCTTTCTTCAAAACAGAAAACTGTATTTTGATAAGCCACCTCTGCTTCTATTCTTCCATTTTTAGAAGCATGTAAAATAGTACTAACACCTGCATTACTTCCCACAGTACTAACCTTAATATAATTGTTAGCCTTTAAAGTTCCTCCCCTAACAACAGCCCCTTTTGATAATACTTCTATACCATCTTTAGCTGTTATTTCTGATGTATACATACCTTTACCATTAATTATTACTTTCCCGCTTGACTCTATTTTTCCATCCTGACAATATCCTACATATATATTTACTGGTATTATTGTTTCCAACTCATTAACTTTAACTTCATCTTCTATATGTCTAATAAAATCGTATAACTCATTTGCAAACTTAATTTTTAAAGGACCTAATCCAATAATCTTTTCCTTTATAAAGTCATATATATATTGAGAACTATTTCCAAGACTACTTGATATGCTCATTATTAAAATAGAAACTCTAATAACAGATTTAAACTTAGTTTCAATCAATAATTTAATAATTTCTCCATCTTCTTTTTCAGCACCCAGAACACTATTCTCTTTTATTTGTTTAACTGAAGAGATTAACAGTTCTAAGTCCTTTTTTAAACTTCTCAAGTTATCCACATATAACTGCCTATCTAAATCTTTAGTTCCTGCAGTTATAGTAGAACTAATCACACTGCCTGCCACCCTCACTTCACCTTGTGCAGAAATTGTTCCCCTCTCTACATTCCCATTAACCTCTACACTATTACCTGATGTTACCTTCATACCTTCTTTTATATTTCCATTAATCTTGACATCACCAATAAAATCGATATTACCGCTCTTTATGTCAACATCTTTAGAAGTCTCAAAGGTTTTAAAAACATTAAAAACTCCATTCTTTATAGAAGGCCTACCTTCTGTAGTTGCTACCACCTTAGTATCCTCAATCTTACACCCAACACCGATCCTTAACTTCAATTTATTCTTAACTTTCCTCTTTATAACTCCGCCAAATACATCTATTCCATCTTTCCCCACTTTTCCAATGATAAGTTCCGCAATAATATCTCCACTTTTTACATTCTCTATGGAGTACATATTTTTATAATCAATATTTTCAATAGAATTTTCATCTACATTTTTCTTTATACTATCGAAATATGTTTTTATCTTATCATTTTCATCATTTTGAGCATTAACTCCCTTAGCTATTAATTCTCCATTCACTTCGCTCATCTCTACTGCTTTTGCAATAACACCTTCATCAATACCATAGGTTATTTGCTTTAAAGACAACACTTCTAATATCTCTTCTTTAGTGTATTTAGGCGGAAGCTCTCCAGTATCAAAATCCTTTTTCAGTTTAATTCTACCTAAAGTCTTTTCGTACTTTAAAACAGGTTTATATTCTGGAGTATATAAAATATATATTTTAGCTTGAACCTTATCTGATGTGTCTATTTTTAGTTCTCTTTTTGCTTTTACTCCTTCTAACTTAAAGGTTATAGCATCTTCAAAAGTAACTTCTACACCAGATACTGCTCTTTCACCATTAACATATAACTCTATATCTTCCTCAAAATCTAAATTAAACTTATTCTGCTTATCCTTTATAAGTATTTTATTATCCACTATATCTATTGAATTACTACTCTTATCTTGATTCTTACTTTTCTCTATAACTTTTATTTCACAGCGTTTCCTAAATATACCATTTTCTTCCTTTATTATCTTATATACAAGTTTATTCCTTGGGATAGATAATTGCCTTTCTGCTTCACATAAACATTCTTCTAGGTTTTTTCCTATAAAGTTACAATTCATATACACCATCTCCCATTTTCCCCTTTATTAAGTATATCATATAAGAATAGTTTGTAAAATATATGAAAATTTATTTAGTTTAGTGTATTTCTACAAATTAATTCATCGAATAACCTCATTAATTTTCTTAACAAATCATTTTCAACATCAAACTCTAACCCATTTACTCTTCTTATTGGTAAAATATTAGGTGATGTTCCCGAAATAAACAACACATCAAATTTTTCTAAATCAGTATATCTTATATTTTCCTCTATAATGTTAATGCTGTTTTCTTTTGCCACCTTAATTATCTCTGTTCTTGTAACTCCTGGCAAAACAGCTTCTACCTTAGATGTATAAACATTAGAACCTTTTATAAGAAAAATATTTGATCTACTACCTTCTGTTATATATCCATTTCTATCAACAAGAATAGCTTCATGAGCATCATTTTTCTTTATTTCTTTATTTACTGCTCCTCTAAAACTGTTGTTAATAACCTTTGCATTTGGATTTTCTCTTTCTCCAAAATACAGTATTGTTTTTACCCCCTCTTTATACATTTCGTCTGTAGGATAAGAATGCTTTATAAAAAATATTTTAAATTCATTAGATTTCGTATTAAAAATTATTTTTATATTTCCTAAAGTCTTGTTATTTGATTTTACTAGATTATTTATATCATTCAACACCTCATCATATGTAATATCATTTTTGTAGTTATTTAATTTAAATGAGTTTATCATTCTGTCATAATGTTCTTTATAAAATAGTGGTTTCCCATTAATTATTCTAATAACTTCATATATTAGTTTTCCTTCCCCTTCTTCTCTCCATTCTTCTAGCTTTCTTAATTTGCCGTTATCAATATAATATTCATTAATAGCTTCAATCATTTTTACTCCTCCTCTTAAATCCATTTTAATATTTCTATCTCATGCTTCTTCTTATAATTAATTAAATAAGGTTTTCCAACCAAATCTAAAAGTGGTTTATCTGATAAAGAATCAGAAAACATATATGAATTTTTAAAATCCACTTTAATATTTTCTTTTGATAAAACTTCCTTCAACCTTTTTACCTTTTCTTCACCTTTACAATTGTTACCTAACATCTTTCTAATAAATTTTCCTTCTTTAAACTCAAACCTCGTTCCAATAACCTTATCTACAACATCAATGTTATAAAACTCATTTATATAAAACTCAGGAGATGCAGATATTAAATAAATATCATAACCTTCCTTTTTTAATTTATACATCATATCTACTGCATCTTTATATAATATTTTACTTAACCTGTTCTTATAAAATCTTTTAACTAATTCTTGTAATTTTTCTTCTTCAATATTATCAATAAACTTTAAAAAGCACTCCTTAACCCTTCTCTCATCATATATACCTATGCCATACATTAAACCACTATATAAAGCTCTTGGTAAAAATCTAATATTTTTTATATCTTCTTCTAAAGAATACTTATAAAACTCCATTAATGTTTCTTTCTTTGTAATAGTATAATCAATATCAAATATAGCTAACTTTTTCATTTTATTCCTCCACTTATCTTTGTATTTATTATATAATATCTATTCAAAAAAATAAAAGGTGGCATAGCCACCTCTTTACTTTAACTTATTTAAGAAACTTTCAATTCTGTCCAAACCTTTTAATATTAATTCTTCTGAAGTCGCATAAGACAATCTAATATACTTGTCTAACCCAAAAGCAGATCCTGGTATAACAGCAACCTTTTCATGTTCTAAAAGTTCTCTTGAGAAATCTACTGAGTTATTAATAACATTCTCATTTATACTCTTTCCTAGATAATTTTCCAAATTAATCATTACATAGAACGCACCTTCAGGTCTAATAACACTCAATCCAGTGATATTTTTAATTCTATCTATCATTAAGTTTCTTCTCTCTTCAAACTTCCCAACCATTTTTTCAATTTCATCTTTTGGCCCATTTAGAGCTTCCACTCCTGCATATTGAGCTATTGAATTAGCATTAGAAGTAACATGACTTTGAACACTAGTCATTAACTTAATCACTTCTGCGTTTCCTGCTGCATAACCTAATCTCCATCCAGTCATCGCGTAAGATTTAGAAAAGCCATTAATAACTATTGTCCTATTGTAAGCGTCTTCTGAAAGAGAAGCTACACTAACATGTTTTTTACCATCATATATTAACTTCTCATATATTTCATCAGATATAATTATTAAATCATGCTTTTTGGCAAACTCAGCTATCTCTTTTAGCTCTTCTATAGAATAAACAGTTCCTGTTGGATTGTTAGGACTATTTATAATAATTGCCTTGGTATTATTATTAACTACTTTATTTAAAGATTCTAAAGTATATTTATAATCATTTTCCTCTTTACCTTCAACAAAAACAGGCATCCCATCAGCAAGTTTTATCAATTCAGGATAGCTTACCCAATATGGAATCGGTACTATAACCTCGTCTCCTGGATTTAATATAGCCATAAAAGCATCTGCCAAACATTGTTTTGCTCCTGTAGAAACAATTATCTGATTAGAATTATAGTGCAAATTATTGTCCTCTTTAAGTTTTTTACATATTGCCTCTCTTAACTCTATTATTCCAGAAGTAGGAGTATATTTTGTTTTTCCTTCTTCCATAGACTTGATAGCTGCCTCCATTATATTTTTAGGTGTGTTAAAATCTGGTTCTCCTGCCCCAAAACTTACAACATCAACTCCTGCCCCCTTAAGCTCTTTAGCTTTGGCAGTAATTGCAAGGGTTATTGATGGAGTTATGTTCATAGCCTTTTTTGAATAATTCATTTTATCTCCTCCACTTATTGCTTTTGCTTATAATTAATTAATTTATCTAAAAGTAGCTCGTTGATTCCCTGTGTTCCTAATAAAATAGATTTATTAGAACATCCATGAAAATCACTACCACCTGTTATCAACATTTTATATTTCTTACTTAAATTATAAAAACTATTAATCTGTTCTTTACTATGACTTGGATGATATACTTCTATCCCATTTAAACCATAGCATTTTAACTCTCTTACTACATTCTCTATTTCTATACTTCTATATATCTTACCAGGGTGGGCTAGCACTGATATGCCTCCAGCTTCATTAATAACTTGCAATGTTTCTTTATATGAAAGTTTTTCACCTTTAACATAGGCAGATTTTCCTTTTATTAGGTATTTAGAAAATGCTTCTTTATAATTTTCAGCGTAACCTTTGTTTACAATTGCGTTTGCAATATTCCCCCTACCTATAGATGAATCTTTATCAACTGCTATTTCATCTATATCAATATACACCTTGTTTTCTTTTAACTTTTCTAAGATTTTGTATGTTCTCTCTACCCTTGATCTTCTTAATCCACTTACAACTTCATTTAATCTTCTATTATTTATATCAATAAAATACCCCAGAATATGTATTTCTAAATCATTATATTCCGTACTAAGTTCAATTCCAGGTATAATATTTACACCAGTATCCTTTTTATCAATAATATACTGAGCAGAAATAGAATCGTGATCAGTTATTGATATATATTTAATACCTTGATTTTTAGCTAATTCCACTATTTCTTCTGGTGCTAATACTCCATCAGAGTAGGAAGAATGAATATGTAAATCTGCATATTTCATAGTGTGCACCTTCCTTCCTATCTATAAAAAATATAGCATTAATGAACTACCTTGTAAATCATTTATTATAATTTTCCATTTACTTTTCTATTGCTTAACTAGTTCTTATTTAATAACTGGTCTAGACGTAAAAAAAGAGTGGATTTACCACTCTCTTTCTACTTTTCTACTAATTCGTCATTATAATAAGTAGCAACTCTATCAAATTCTTCTTCTTCAGGTACTACTAACTCTTCACCATCAGCTCTGAATAAGTATACTGAGTCATCTTCTGGACTTTGAGCTAAAACATATTCCTTTTCTTCAAACTCAAAAGCATCTATAATAGGACAAGATATTACGTTTCCGTTATCATCTTCTAAATCAATTACAAAGCTTTCATGCTCTTCACATCCACAACCATGTTCATCATGATCGTGTCCACATCCACATCCTTCATGATCGTGGTCATGTCCGCATCCACATTTATTTAATTCATCACTCATTTTCAAATCCTCCTTTTAAATAAGTAGTTGTTTTAATTTTACCCTTATTTCTTATAAATTAAAAGCTATATTTTAAAATAATTAGAATTTTATTTTATGTAATTAATAACATTAGTAAATTAACTAATTATTATTCAACAAAAATCACAAATACGAACTTACTGAGAAGCAACTTTCAGTATACTATAACTTTTATGGAAATATATACGCAAAAAAGCTGTATCAATTAATGATACAGCTTTTCATATTTAAAGAAATTATTCTTGTTCAGCTAATTTCTTATATCCTGCTAATCTTTCCATAGCATCATTGTAAGTCTTTTCGAATAAAGCATCTGCTGCTTCTGGGAACGCCTTAGCTAATGAAGCATATCTTACTTCACCCATTAAGAATTCCTTGAAGTCTGCCTTTGGTTCCTTAGAATCTAAAGCAAATGGATTCTTAGTTCCCTTTAATTGTGGGTTGTATCTGTACATAGCCCAGTATCCACAATCAGTAGCTCTCTTAGCTTCTTGTTGGCTGTTACCCATACCAATCTTAATACCGTGGTTAATACATGGAGCATAACCAATGATTAATGATGGTCCTTGATAAGCTTCTGCTTCAGCAATAGCCTTAAGAGTTTGGTTCTTATCTGCACCCATATTTACTTGAGCAACATATACATAACCATAGCTCATAGCCATCATTCCAAGGTCTTTCTTCTTAGTCTTCTTACCAGATGCTGCGAACTTAGCTATAGCAGCTGTTGGAGTAGACTTAGAAGATTGTCCACCTGTATTAGAGTAAACTTCTGTATCAAATACGAATATATTTACATCTTCACCAGATGCTAATACATGGTCAACCCCACCGTATCCGATATCGTAAGCCCAACCGTCTCCTCCGAATATCCATTGAGATCTCTTAACGAAGTAGTCTTTTTCATCTAATACTTTCTTAGCTAATTCTGAATTAACTGTAGCTAAAGTTGCTTCTAACTTTTCAGCTCTATCTCTAGTTCCTTCACCATTGTTCATATTAGCTAACCAGTCTTCAACAACAACCTTAACGTCGTCATTTACACCTTCTTCTAATAATGCCTTTAAGTTATTAGCTATTCTTTCTCTTATAGCCTTAACACCTAAGAACATACCTAATCCGAATTCAGCATTGTCTTCGAATAATGAGTTAGCCCAAGCTGGACCATGTCCTTTATGGTTAATTGTATATGGAGTTGAAGGAGCTGAACCACCCCAGATTGATGAACATCCAGTTGCGTTAGCAATCATCATTCTGTCACCAAATAATTGAGTTATAAGCTTAGCATATGGAGTTTCTCCACAACCTGCACAAGCACCTGAGAACTCAAGTAATGGTTGTTCGAATTGGCTTCCCTTAACTGTATTCTTATTCATTGGGTTCTTCTTAGCTGAAACTTCTTCAACTGCATAATCCCAAGCTTCCATTTGATCATGTTGAGATTCTTGTGGCTTCATTATTAAAGCTTTTCCTGGAGCTGGACAAACTTGAGCACAGTTTCCACATCCAGTACAGTCTAATGGAGTTACTCCAATTGAGAAGCTTAATGGTTCTTCTGTCTTTAATGCCTTAGCAGGAACTAACTTCATTGATTCTGGAGCAGCTGCCTTTTCAGCATCATTTAATAAGAATGGTCTAATTGCAGCGTGTGGACAAACGTAAGCACATTGGTTACATTGGATACACTTTTCTGGAACCCATTCAGGTACGTTAACTGCAATTCCTCTCTTTTCGTAAGCTGCAGTACCAGCTTCAAAAGTACCATCTTCCATTCCCATGAATGTAGATACTGGAAGAGAATCTCCTTCTTGTCTGTTCATTGGAATAACTATATTCTTAACGAATTCAGTCATCTTGTGGTTGTTTTCAACTTCTTCGTCCTTAGCATCCTTCCATGATTCTGGAATATCTATCTTAACGATTGATTCAACACCCTTATCGATAGCTGCGTTGTTCATATCAACAACCTTTTGTCCCTTCTTACCATAAGAAGTTACAACTGCATCCTTAAGGTACTTAACAGCATCTTCAACTGGGATAATGTTAGCTAACTTGAAGAAAGCTGATTGCATTATCATGTTGATTCTTCCACCAAGACCTATTTCTTGAGCGATTCCAACAGCATTGATAGTGTAGAACTTAATGTTGTTGTTAGCTAAGAATCTCTTATATGAACCTGGTAACTTTTCTTCTAATTCTTCTGGAGTCCAGATAGTGTTTAGTAAGAAAGTTGAACCTGGCTTTAATCCATCAAGTACATTGTACTTATGAACGTATGATTGGTTAGAACATGAAACGAAGTCTGCCTTGTTTATTAAGTATGGAGACTTGATTGCCTTCTTACCAAATCTTAAGTGAGATACTGTTATACCACCTGACTTCTTAGAGTCATAGAAGAAGTAACCTTGAGCATACATGTCTGTATGGTCACCGATGATTTTGATAGCACTCTTATTAGCACCAACAGTACCGTCTGATCCTAATCCCCAGAACTTACATGCTGTAGTTCCTTCTGGAGTAGCATCTATATCTTGATGAACTTCTAATGAAGTATTTGTTACGTCATCAACGATTCCTATTGTAAATCCATCCTTTGAATCTTCCTTTGCTAAGTTTTCATAAACTGCAGCAATGTGACCTGGATTTGGATCCTTAGAACCTAGACCAAATCTACCACCTACGATAACTGGAGCATTTTCCTTACCATAGAATGCATTCTTAACGTCTAAGTATAATGGTTCACCAGCTGATCCTGGTTCCTTTGTTCTATCTAATACAGCAATCTTCTTAGCAGATGCTGGTATAGCCTTCATTAATTTTTCAATTGAGAATGGTCTGTATAATCTTACCTTAACAACACCAACTTTTTGTCCATTAGCATTTAAGTAATCAACAGTTTCTTCACATACATCTGTTACAGAACCCATAGCAATGATTATTCTATCTGCATCTGGTGCTCCATAGTAATCGAAGCAGTGATATTCTCTTCCTGTTAACTTAGTTATTTCAGCCATGTATCCTTCAACTATATCAGGAACTGCTTGATAGAACTTATTAACTGCTTCTCTTTCTTGGAAGTAGATATCAGCATTTTGTGCAGTACCTCTAGTTACAGGATGGTTAGGATTTAAAGCTCTAGCTCTGAAAGCTTCAACTGAATCCCAATCAACTAAGTTTGCTAATTCATCATATTCAAGAACTTCGATCTTTTGAATTTCGTGAGAAGTTCTGAAACCATCGAAGAAGTTAACAAAAGGTATTCTTGATTTAATTGCAGTTAAATGAGCAACTGCTGATAAATCCATAACTTCTTGTACTGATCCTTCTGCAAGCATAGCAAAACCTGTTTGTCTTGCAGCCATAACGTCTTGGTGGTCACCAAAGATATTAAGAGCTGAAGTAGCTAGTGCTCTTGCTGAAACATGGAATACTCCTGGAAGCATTTCACCAGCAATCTTGTACATGTTTGGAATCATTAATAGTAAACCTTGAGATGCAGTATAAGTACTTGTTAATGCACCTGCTTGTAATGATCCATGAACTGCACCAGCAGCACCTGCTTCTGATTGCATTTCCATAACTTGTACAGGTTGACCGAATATGTTCTTTCTTCCTTGTGCTACCCATTCATCAACGTGTTCAGCCATTGGTGATGATGGTGTGATAGGATAGATAGCTGCAACTTCAGTAAATGCATAAGATATATGAGCAGCTGCAGTATTACCATCCATAGTTTTCATTTTTCTCATCGCGTAGACCCCTCTTTCTTTATATAAAAATTAATTAAGAAACATGTTTGTTTAAACCGTAGAGTGTATTTTAACATAAAAATACACTGAATTATTCATTTAAATTAATAATGTCCATTAAATATATTAATAACGACATTGTTAAAAAAATAACTTTTGTACCTCCTAGTAAAACAAACCTACGTATATAATTATATATCAGAATATCAATTTTGCAAGGGAATTGTAAATTAAAAACATTTAAGTAATATTATAAATATTCTGCAAATTACACTACTTCCTCATAACTTCCATAATTGTCTTAATCACAGCAGAAGTTCCAACCTCTCCTTGTTTAGCATTCATTTTACCAATTAACTCCTTCTTTCTAGTCCTTAATTCCTCTAAATATGACAAAAAGCTTTCTTTAGTTATCTCTTCTTCCTCAAGAACTAAAGAATACCCCTCTTTCTTAAAAGAATTTGCATTTAAAATCTGATCTCCTCTACTAGCTTTTCTAGACAACGGTATTAGTAATGTTGGTTTTTTTAATGCTAAAAACTCAAAAATAGAGTTTGCTCCAGCTCTAGAAACAATATAATCTGCTGCCTTCATTAAATGAGGTAGCTCCTCACTTACAAATTCAAATTGTTTATATCCAGTATAATTTTGTAATTTACTGTCTAAATTGCCTTTTCCACATATGTGAATAACATTAAAGTTTGTTAAAATTTCATCTAAGTTTTCTCTAATCACATCATTTATGACCTTTGATCCAAGACTACCACCCATAATAAATAAAATTTCTTTTTCATCTTTAAATCCACATATTTGCTTTCCTTGTAACTTACTTCCATTTAATATTTCGCTTCTTATAGGACTTCCAGTTAAAACTCCCTTATTATCTTTTACAAAACTTAAGCTTTCTCTAAAGGTAACACATAACTTATCGCAAAATGGCGCTGATAACTTATTCGCAAGTCCTGGAGTTATATCTGATTCATGAGCAACAACTGGTATTTTCTTTATACTAGCAGCAATAACTACAGGTACTGCAACAAAACCACCTTTAGAAAAGACTATATTAGGCTTTTCCTTTGTTAATATTTTTTTAGCCTCAATTACCCCCTTGAAAACTTTAAATGGATCCGTAAAATTTTTAATATCAAAATATCTTCTTAACTTACCTGATGATATTCCATAGTAAGGAATTCCTTTTGATTCTATTATCTCTTTTTCTATTCCATCCTTACTTCCTATATACTTAATTTCAAAGCCAGCTTCTTCTAAGCTTGGTACTAGCGCTAAGTTTGGAGTTACATGTCCTGCTGTACCTCCACCTGTCATTATAATTTTATACTTACTCAAAAAATCAACTCCTAAACTTTTATTTTTATAAACAACTTGTATGGCTTTTCCACCTTTACCTCTAATTATATATAATAATCATAAAAAAATTACACAAGCTATGATTACTAGGATACAGGGAGGTGAATTTAAATGCCAAATCAATCATTGGTTCCAGAATCAAAACAAGGATTAGCTAAATTCAAAAACGAAGTTGCTAGTACAATGAACGTACCTTTCTCTGACTACAACGGAAATCTTACTTCTAAACAATGTGGTAGCGTTGGTGGAGAAATGGTTAAGAGAATGGTAGAACAATATGAAAAAGGTCTTTAATTCTCTCTACTCCTTAAAAATTGAGGATAGCTTCAAGCTATCCTCTTAAAATTATAACCTAAAGTTCTTAACATTAAGTTGTATATTTCTTTTTCCATTAAACTCATTAATAGTTGGATAATAAATTATATCCATATTAAAATCTGCATATCCACTATCTACTAATTTTAAAAACTTTTCTTCACCGTACTTATCCGTAAACATATTTTTAAAATCTTCATATTTATCAAAGTTTAGTCCTTCAACATATCCAAATGTTCCTGGAATAACAAATCTAAACTTCATAAAGTTCTTCTCTTTTCCTATGAAAAACACTCTTGAAACCTTAATATTTTTCACAGCAAATAAGGGACTTCCATTGCCTTTTCCAAAAGGTCTTAAACTTTCAATTTCCTCTACTAGGCTTTCATCCAAATATTTAATTTCTAATGGAGAGTCTATTTTTATAACTGGAATAATATCTTCATCTGAAAGAGTACATTTAGAATTAAGAGCCTTCCTTAAAAGAGATATATTTTCCTCTTTTACAGATAGACCTGCTGCCATAGGATGTCCTCCAAACTTCTCTATATATTCTTTACACTTATTCAATTCTTCAAACATATTATATCCTTCAATACTACGAGCAGACCCCTTTGGCATATCTTTTCCTTTTGTCATAACTATTGCTGGCAAATTAAATCTTTCCCTAACTCTACCTGCTACTATACCAGCTATACTCTCATGTATTCCCTCATCATATACAAGTATAACCTTTTCTCCATTTGCTATTTCTTCCTCAACCTTAGAAATAACACTTTCAACACTATCAAAAGTTAATTCTTGTCTTTCTACATTTAAATCATAAAGCTTTTTAGCTAGTTCTTCTGCATATTTCTCATCTTCAGTTATTAATAACTCTACTGATAAATCTGCTGTCTCTAATCTTCCTGTAGCGTTTATACATGGTCCAAGTACAAATCCAAAGTGGTACTCACCTATTTCTTTTCCTTCTAGACCAGTTGCTTTTATTAATGCTTTAAGCCCTATACTAGAGGTGTTATTGATTAGTTTCAATCCCTCTTTAACAATTATTCTATTTTCACCTAAAAGCTCTACAACATCACAAATGGTTGCAATAGCTGCATATTGGAACAAATCATAAAATTCCGAAAAACTTCGTCCCATTGCATTAACTAATTCCATAGAAAATTTCAATGCAACTCCTGCTCCACAAAGTTCTTTAAATGGATACTCACAGTTTCCTTGTTTAGGATTTATAACACAATCACTATTAGGTACAACATTTATTCTGTTACCCTCTTTTTCAATATAAGGTATATCATGATGGTCTGTGATAATTACAGTGAGACCTAGCTCCTTAGCCACTTCAACCTGCTCCATAGCAGATATTCCATTATCACAAGTTAGAATTACTTCCGCCCCTTCTGATTTAAGCTTTCTAATTCTATCACTATTCATACCATAACCTTCATCTTCTCTGTTAGGTATATAATAATCAAAGTTTGCTCCTAGTTTCTTTAAGGTTCTATAGAGAATAGTTGTACTACATACTCCATCACAATCATAATCACCATAAATAACTATCTTTTTCTTTTCTTCTATAGAGCCCTTAATTATAGATACTGCTTTTTTCATATCCTTCATCAAGGATGCATCATTTAAATCATTAACTGTACCTTTTAGAAAAAGAGAAGCTTCTTTTTTATTTACAATTCCTCTATTGGCCAATAATCTTGCTATTAGTGGATTAATTTCATATTCATTAGTAAGTTTTATAAAATCTTCTTTTTTATTAATTACCATCCACTTTTCTTTCAAAGCTTCTCCCCCATTTCTTCTCTATTTCATTAAGGAGTTAAATAACATCCCTTCACTTAAGTTTTCCCATTTATCACATTGTAATAACTCTAAAATTTTATAAGCAAATAGCATAGCAGTTGCCGGACCTCTACTTGTAATAATATTACCATCAACAACTACATGCTCTTCTAAATAACTTCCTTTTACTAGTTCATCTTCAAATCCTGGATAGGAAGTTACCTTCTTTCCTTCAATAATTCCTGCTTTTCCAAGAACAATAGGAGCTGCACAAATTGCAGCTACTATTTTTTTATTATCATTAAACCATTTTACTAAATCAATTACCTCTTCATTATCTCTTAGATTAGTAGCACCAGGCATTCCTCCCGGAAGCACTATTACATCATATTCCTTAACTTCTTCACTTATTAGTTTATCTGCCTTAACAACTATATCATGAGCACCTTTTACTTCCATACTAGATACACTAAACATATCACAAGTAATATTAGCCCTTCTTATAATATCTACAACTGTTAAAGCTTCAATTTCCTCAAAGCCATCATCTAGCATTACAGCTACCTTTTTCATAAGAATCCCTCCTAAAAACCATATTTTAAATTATATTTACGTTCTTTATTTCATCATCAAGAGAAACTAGCATAACACCTGATCCTCTACCTGCTCTATTTTGGAGCTTAACATCAGATAATTTAATTTCTGCTGTCTCCTTATTCCTTGTAACTAACTGGAACCTATATTCTGATAATGATGAAATAGCAATTTCTCCATTTAGGTCCTGTTCTATATTTACAAAGCATTTACCATAAACAACTTCGTCTTCATCCTTTAAGCTTATTCCTGTAACACCTGATGCTATTTTACCCATTGCATTAACGTTAGATACAGGGAACCTTATAGCCATACCCTTTTTAGTAAATAATACAATATGACCTATTTTTTCATTAGATATATCTATGCTAACTACTTCGTCATCTTCATTTTTAAATTTGTATGCTTGTTGTATTAAGTAGTCTCCTGCAAACTCACTAAGAAGTGTCTTTTTAACTAATCCCTTATTAGAAATTGTATATACTGCATATTCTTCGCTATAATATTTTATAGAGTATATTGCAATTACTCTTTCTTTTTTACCTAGTCCATAAACTAAATCTTCAATAGAAATTTCCCTATTTTCAATTGCTTCTTGAAGCATAAATGATGCTATTTTTATAACGTTACCTTTGTTAGTAAACATTAATAATTCAGATGAGGAATCTGTAGTTACTTTTAATAAATCATTTTTATTGGCTCTCGCAAAAGTTTTTAATGTTCCCTTAGCTGTAACCCCTAAAGTATATTCAACAAACTCCATACTTTCTACATATTCAGCATTTATAACCTCATCTTTAGAAGATAAGTTGAATAATTGTGTTCCTAATATATTTCTAGGTAGGTCTTCTAATTGTGGTATTTCTAGAGTAAACTCTAAACCTAACTTAGTTGAAATTTTTAAAAATTTATTTTCTCCTTCTAAAATATCCGTTCTAACTACCCTTTCTCCCTCTCTAAGCTTAACAGCTTGAACTTTTGAGTAATTAGTTTGGAATTTATCTAAAGAACTTCTCTTAATGCACCCACTATTTGTTACAAACTGTACAAATCTATCTGATGACATTATATTAACTGAATTAACTCCAATTATCTTTTCCTCATCAAGGTTAAGAGCTTTAATTAATGTATCAAGCTTTTCACCCTTCTCTTTCCACTTTCCTTCAGGAATATTTATTCCTTTAATTTGATACATTATTCCTCTATCTGTAAATATAAGAATATTATCAGTAGTATTAGATTTAACTAAAAATCTTAGTTCATCACCTTCCCTATATTCAATCTCAGAAGGTTCTGCATTTGCTCTGATGTAATTTTTATATGGAATTCTCTTTATAAATCCATCCTTTGAAATAGTAAGCATAACATCTTCTACAACTATTAATTCTTCAAGATCAATCTTTGCTTCACTATCATCTTCAACTATTTGAGTTCTTCTAGGATTTCTGTATTTATCAGTTATTTCTTTAAGTTCCAATTTCACTACTTTTAGAAGTTCTTTTTCTTCTGCTAAAATCTTCTTAAACTTCTTTATTTGTCTTTCTAATTCTTTATATTCCTTTTGGAATACATTTATTTCTAACCCTGTTAATCTATATAGCATTAACTCTAAGATCGCAGTTGCTTGCGCTTCTGTAAAACCAAACTTACTAATTAAGTTTTCCCCTGCATCCTTCTTAGACTTAGATTCTCTAATAGTTGCAATAACTTCATCTAAGATATTTATTGCCTTTATAAACCCTTCAACTATATGAAATCTCTTTTCTGCTATTTCTAACTCTTTCCTTGTTCTTCTTGTAACTATTTCTTTTTGGTGATTTATATAATGACCTAAAATAGTTTTAAGTCCCATAGTTTCTGGCTTACTATCTGCTAAAGCAACCATATTAAAGCTTATATTACATTGTAGGTCAGTCTTTTTAAATAAGTATTTTAAAATCTTGTCTGCAGTAGCTTCATCAGCAGCTTTCTTTAATTCAATAACAGCTCTAATACCACTTCTATCAGATTCATCTCTTATATCTGTTATTGCTTCTAATGCCTTTTGATGTCTCTTATCACCAGTCATTTCAGATATAGTTTGTAACAATTTCGCCTTATTTCTTCTATAAGGAAATTCTGTTATTACTATCCCTAATCTTCCGTTCTCTAATTTTTCTATAGAAGTTTTAGCTCTACATGTTACTTTACCTTCACCTGTTTCATAAGCAGAAATCATTGAATTTTTTCCAATTAAAACTCCACCTGTAGGTAAATCTGGCCCCTTAATATAATTCATTAACTCTTTTGTAGTAATTTCCGGATTATCTATGTATGCAAGAACACCATCAGTTACTTCCCCAAGGTTATGTGGAGGTATATTAGTAGCTAAACCTACAGCTATACCAAAGGAACCATTGACCAAAAGATTAGGATATCTACTTGGTAAAACTCTTGGCTCTAATTCACTATCTGAATAGTTAGGTACCATATCCACTGTATCTTTATCAATATCTTTTAGCATATCCATTGCAATAGGAGTTAATCTTGCTTCAGTATATCTCATAGCTGCCGCACTATCACCATCAATAGATCCCCAATTTCCATGACCGTCTATTAAAGGTTCTCTTGTAGAGAAATCTTGTGCCAATATTGTTAATGCATCATATACAGAACTATCTCCATGTGGGTGAAATTTACCTAAAATATCCCCAACTATTCTTGCTGACTTATAGTATGGTCTATCTGGAAAAGCTTTAAGTAAATATGCACCATATAGTATTCTTCTATGAACTGGCTTCAAACCATCTCTTACATCAGGAAGAGCTCTTTCTTTTGCAACCTCTACCGCATAAGGTAGATAGTTGTCTGGCATAGCTTCTTCAAGAAGTACTGGAATTATATTATTATCTTTTGGAATATTATTATTAACTTTTTTAGCCATAAACTATCCCTCCCTTTCTAGAACTCTGCGTATTTGTACATATATTTTTTTCTTGGTTCAACTACATCTCCCATAAGTAGAGATATCATTCTTTCAGCCTTTGCTGCATCCTCTATAGTTACTTGAAGTAAAGTTCTTGACTCTGGGTTTAGGGTAGTTTCCCATAATTGATCTGGGTTCATTTCTCCAAGTCCCTTATATCTTTGAATAAGAGCCCCCTTACCTATTTCCTTCTTAACTTGTTCTAATTCATCATCACTATAAGCATACTTTTGAACCTCTCCTTTTTTAGTATGTTTATATACCTTATAAAGAGGAGGTTGTGCTAAATATAAGTGTCCATTAGCAATTAAAGGTCTCATATATCTATAAATATAGGTCATCCAAAGTGTTCTAATATGATAACCATCTACGTCGGCATCACTCATAATAATTATTTTGTTATATTTTAAATCATCTTCATTATAATTATCTAATGTACCTGTACCTACAGCAGCATTAAAAATCTTAAGCTCTTCAGATGCTAATACATTTTCAAGCTTTTGCTTTTCAGTATTCATTATTTTACCTTTTGAAGGCATTATTGTTTGGAATCTTCTATCTCTAGCTTGTTTTGCAGAACCACCAGCTGAATCTCCCTCAACCACTATAAATTCATTTACATCTTTATTTTTCAAAGTACATACTGCAACCTTACCTGCAAGAGGTGCTGTACCTTTTCCAATCTTTTTCTTTTCTGCATCATTAATCTTTTTTATTTTTTCTCTTCTTTGAGCAGCCGCAAGAGCATTGTTTATTATCATTGTTGCAAGCTCTTTATTATCCTCTATCCACTCACCAAGCTTAGTGTAAGCTAAGTCATTCATCATAGTATAGGCTTCATTATTTCCTAGCTTTGTTTTAGTTTGTCCTTCAAAAACAGGATTAGTTATTTTAATTCTAACTATAGCAGTCATACCTTCTCTTAGGTCATCACCTTCAAATTCCTTATCTTTTCCTTTTACTAGTTCAAGCTTTCTTGCCCATTCCTTAAAAGCTCTAGTCATACCAGTTTTAAAACCAGTTTCATGAGTTCCAGCTTCCGTTGTCGGAATATTATTAACATAACTTGCAATATAATCTGTAGTTGAATCAGTAAATTGAATACATACTTCTCCATACATTTGAAGTCCACTAACTTCTCTCTCACCCTCAAATAAAATAGGTGCTTCATGAAGCTTAGTTTTACTTTCATTTAAATAATCTATAAAATCTAAAAGTCCTCTTTCAGAATAATATTCTTTTTTAACTTCTTCATCTCTTCTATTATCTATTAATTCAAGCCTAATACCTTTATTTTGGAAGGCTAATTCTTGTAATCTCTCATCAATCACATCAAACTTAAAATCTATTGTAGAAAATATTTCTCCATCTGGCATAAATGTAATTTTAGACCCAGTCTCCTTACTTTTACCTACTATATCAAGTTTTGTAACAGGGGTACCTGGCATATCTCTTTTTAGCTCTTTATCATATGCGTATTCAAACCTTTGACGATAAATATTTCCGCCTTGATAAACTTCAACTTCAACCCATTTTGAAAGGGCATTAACTACCGCTGCTCCAACTCCATGAAGCCCTCCAGAAGTTTTATAATTCTTATTATTAAATTTTCCTCCTGTATGAAGCTCTGTAAATACCATCTCTACCCCACTCTTTTTCTTAATTGGGTGAATTCCTGTTGGTATACCTCTTCCATTATCTTTTATAGTAACACTCTTATCCTTATTTAAAATAACTTGAGCTTTATTCCCATACCCATTAGAAATTTCATCTATAGCATTATCTAATATTTCCCACACACAATGATGTAATCCCTTACTTCCAATTGAACCTATATACATACCTGGCCTTATTCTAACAGGCTCCAATTTTTCTAAGGAAGTCAAATCAGTAACATCATAAGTAGTATTATTCTTCATAAACTTTTGCCCTCCACATATATTTTCTATCTCTATAGTTGTCTACATTAAAATATACTTATTTTTATTTACTATGTCAAAATTTATTTATTATAAATATTTTTTAGTTTATCCATATCTTTTTAAAGATATTATAAAATCACCACAACCACTATGTATCTGTAGAATTTTTTAACAGCTTATCTTGCAGTACAATTTTTTAAAAACAAAAAATGGAAGCTAATATTCTTAACTTCCACTTTAAATTTATTAAATATTTACTTATCTAAACATCACAAATTTCAACATTTCTTACATGCTTAGTTGGATTCCATTCCTTATTATTCTTTCTTAATATACCTTGGATTGTAATTGGCACCCAAGTAATAGTATATAGAGCATATAGTAAGAATCTAAAGAAGAAAACTAAACCTTTCTTCCCACAAAATATAAATGTGGCAACTAAGAATATTGCATAGAACCCAAAATTAGCTGCTGCAATAATCGCTCCATCAGTAACACCTTTTAATAAAATAGGCATTATAAAAATATTAGTAGAGAATAATGCAATCATAGTAAAAAGTCCTTTTGATATCTTTCTATCTAATATTAATACTAATGGTGTTATAACAAACTGAACTAATGTTATAGCTTGATATCCTGCACTTCCAAGAAGATCACTCATAATGAATATATTAGCTCCTTCTGGTGCATTTGCTTGAATTAAAGTTAATATTGCTGATATAGCCATTAATAAAGTTGCAAATGGTTGTAAAACATATAATGCGCAATCAAATATATACCATTTTCTTTCCTTAATAGACTTTTTAACAAGTTTAAAGAAATACCTTGATGCAACATCTGTAAACCCTTGCATCCATCTTCTTCTTTGAACCCAAGAAGCTTTTAATCCTAATGGCTTTTCATCATAAATTTTAGCATCATGTGCCCAACCTATTTTTCCACCATTTAGGACAACCTTACATGTAAACTCTAAGTCTTCTGTTAAACATGTAGCTCCCCATCCAAATTCCTTTAAAGTATCAAAGTCAATTGCAAATCCAGTTCCACCAATTTGATTAGAGAATCCAACATTATTTCTTGCAAGTTGGAACATTCTATTTTGTGACCAGAATGCTATTGAATATGAAGTTGCAATCCATGAATCTTCTGGATTTTTACTATCTATATAGCCTTGTACAACTTTATAACCTTCCTTCATCTTAGAGTTGATTTCTCTTAAAAAGTCAGGATGTACTAAGTTATCTGCATCAAATATACAAATGGCATCAAACTTTTCGTCCATTTTATAAATTTTATCGAACATCCACTCTAATGCATATCCTTTTCCTCTTTGATCTTTATTAAACCTTTCAAACACTTTTGCTCCGGCTTCTTTTGCAACTTTTGAAGTATTATCATCACAATTATCAGCTATTACAAAAACTTCAAATAATTCCCTCGGATAATTTTGTCCTAATATACTTTTTACTAATTTCCCAATTACTACCTCTTCATTGTGTGCAGCAACAATCATAGCAAATTTACGCTTAGGAGCATAATCCTTTTTTTCTTTTTTTCTATAGGTTCCAAATAACCCTAATATCAAGTAATAGCATAAAACTACAAATGCGAACACTTGAAACACCGCTATTGCTGTATACATTACTTTTTCCATTACTTTCACTCCTAATATTAAATGAGAAGTTCCCATTATATTATTGTTGTCTTTTTTTCTCGTTAATGCGTTCTTATTAATACTAGTTCAATTATATCAAAAAATCAAGGGCAAAAATCTTAATTTTAAATTAATGTTAATTTTTTATATTTTTTCCTATACATGTTTTTTAACTTTCATTATTAAGTTTCCCTATTTCTTATTACTATATAAAAATTTTTATAGGTAGATTGCAAAAAAAAAGGAAATCTTTTTTATTAGATTTCCTTTTGAAAACAAACTTATTTAATTAAACAATTCCTTGAGCCATCATTGCATCAGCAACCTTCATAAAGCCAGCAATATTAGCTCCCATAAGAATATTCTTATCTTTTCCATATTCCTTAGCTGCAGCACTTGCATTCTTATAAATATTCTTCATTATACCTTGAAGTTTTTCATCTACTTCTTCAAATGTCCAAGATAATCTCATACTATTTTGTGACATTTCAAGAGCAGAACATGCAACACCACCTGCATTAGCAGCTTTTGCTGGACCAAACATTAATCCATTGCTTTGGAATACTTCTATAGCTTCTAATGTCGAAGGCATATTAGCACCTTCTGATACAGCAATTGTTCCGTTATCAACTAATATTTTAGCTGATTCAGCATTAATTTCTCCTTGAGTTGCACAAGGTAATGCTATATCACATTTAATAGTCCAAATCCCTCTACATCCTTCTGTATAAGTAGAACCTGGAACTCTATCTGTATATTCCTTAATTCTTCCTCTTTTAACTTCCTTAATATCTTTAACAACATTAAGATTTATTCCATTTGGATCATAAATATAACCATTGGAATCACTTAATGCTACAACCTTTGCTCCTAATTCAGTAGCCTTTTCTGTAGCATATATTGCAACATTACCAGAACCTGAGATAACTACTGTTTTACCATCAAATGATGTTCCATTGTCTTTTAACATTTCTTCTGTAAAATAAACTAATCCATATCCAGTAGCTTCTTTTCTAGTTAAACTTCCACCATATGTCAAGCCTTTCCCAGTTAAAACACCTTGGTCATTAGCTCCTCTTAACTTCTTATAATATCCATACATATATCCTATTTCTCTAGCACCAACACCAATATCTCCCGCAGGAACATCAGTGTCTAATCCTATATGTCTGTATAATTCAGCCATAAAACTTTGGCAGAATTTCATTACTTCATTATCAGATTTTCCTTTTGGATCAAAGTCTGAACCACCTTTTCCTCCACCTATTGGAAGACCAGTTAATGAATTTTTAAATATTTGTTCAAAACCTAAAAACTTAATAATGCTTGCATTAACAGATGGGTGAAATCTTAATCCACCTTTATAAGGTCCTATAGCGCTGTTAAATTGAATTCTGAAACCTCTATTGACTTGAACATTTCCTTCATCATCTACCCATGGAACCCTAAACATAATTTGTCTTTCTGGTTCAACCATTCTTTCTAATAGCCCCGCTTTTATGAACTCAGGATGCTTATCAAATACAGGCACTAATGAATTTAAAACTTCAGTAACTGCATCTAAAAACTCTTTTTCTCCTTTGTTACGACTTTCCACCTTTTCTAGAACAGATTCAACATATTGCTTACCGTTCATTTTGTCATCCCCTTTTAAATTTTAATTTACCTTAATAATACATTATTTTCTTTATGATTACTACAAAAAATTATTAAAAGGACTATTTTTTAATGAATTTCATACTTATTTAATATTTTCTTTAACAAAATATCAATTTATTAGTACTAACTTACTTTCCCTTTATATTCTTTTAACAAATAAGAAACACTAATCTTAATAATAAAGAAGAGGTGATAAATTGAAAATAGGATATGCATGTACACCTTTATCGACGCCATTAAGAACCACTAGAAAATTTACATTAAACTCATACAATGAAGAAACTCTTAAGACCACTATATCTGATAACTTATTGGATTTATATAAAATATTAGAATTTAATAATAAACTTGGAATAAAACTATTTAGAATTAGTTCAGATATAATTCCCTTTGGAAGTCATAGTATAAATACCTTCAATTGGTCTAAGTATTTCTCTAATGAATTAAAATCCATAGGTGAATTTATTAAAAATAACAACTTGAGGGTTTCTATGCACCCTGGTCAATATACAGTGCTTAATTCACCTAAGGATGAAATAGTAAATAAGGCAATTGATGATTTAAATTACCATACTTCTCTATTAGATTCTATGGGACTAAATTCAGAACATAAAATTATTCTTCATGTAGGGGGAGTATATGACTCAAAGGTTGAATCAACAGAAAGATTTATGAATAACTATACTCTACTTTCTAAATCAATAAAAAATAGATTAATTATTGAAAATGATGAAAAAAATTATTCATTTATTAATGTGCTAAACATTTGCAAAGCTATTAATGCTCCTATGGTTTTTGATAATCTTCATAATGAATGCTTTGGAGATAACAACTATACTCTAGATAAATTATTTGAACTAGCAAAATCAACTTGGTCAAATGAGAAGTGTAATATGAAAGTACACTATAGCCAACAAGATACAAAAAAGAAAAAGGGTTCACACTCTCCCACTATCTTTACAGATGATTTTCTTAAATATTATTCAGTTGCGAAAAATTATAATTTAGATATCATGTTAGAGGTTAAGGATAAAGACTTCTCTGCTATCAAAACTATAAATCTAATAAAGGAATCCCAAAATGCTTTAACTGAAGTTGATAGGTTAATGGAGATTGAACGTTATAAACTTTACTTAATAGAAAAAGGAGAAGATATATTAAAAAAAGCTAAGGACTTAATTTTATTCAGTGATATAAAAGATTTTTATCTATATATAGATAATCTTTATTATAAAGAGCCAACCTCCGCTTCAACTAATAAAGCATTGGTTGAAGGATTTAAATTAATCGAGGAAAATATAAATTCTCGAGAGACAAATCACTTTTTCAAATTAAAAAATGAAAGAAACTATAGTAAGGCTAAAGAATATCTTCATAAGCTTGCAGAAAAATATCTTTGCTATGAACTTTTAAGCTCATATTTTTTTCATAATTAAATTTATATCACTTATATTATTTTTATTTTAAAAGAATATATATTCTTTTAAAAAATATATTCCTTAGGGTGTAAAAAAGATGGTTTATATATTTATTTTGCTTGTACCGTCGCTACGCTCCAAGTCACATTAAAACAAATATCCCCCCACTCATATTAAAGGTAAGAAAAAAAAGAAGCACCAAACGGCGCTTCTTTTACTTCATCTCATTTATTATAGTTTGAATAAATTTTATATTCTTAATCTTAATATGTAGATAAATAAATGTGCAGGAAATAATTCCTCCAATAGTTCCACAAATAATATCCCACATAGTATCATTTAATGATCCGTTCTGAGCTGTTAATCCAAATATACTATCAGTTGCAAATTCCCATAATTCCCATAAGCCTGCACAAGCAACAGAAAATAAAAATGGAAATGCCACTAAAATAATTGGGTTAATAGATTTGTTGCTCTGATCTCCACATAGATACACACAATAAATAAGTCCATAGAATGCTAATAATATTCCAGAGGCAAAATGTAAAATCTTATCATATGCCTCAAATGCATAAAAGTTCATTACATTAGCTAAATACATTGCAAAGAATATAAATACTAATGTAACAACATAAGCCCCTTTAGATTTTCGCAAAAATGTTTTTGAAAATAATACTCTTGCGGCAAATATAGTTACATATATTAGCCCAATTCGCCATAACTTTTCTCCATCTCTATAGAAATAATCCCATACAAAAGTAACTGCTAAAAGTACATAAAAGATATATGTACATAATAAATGATAACCTAACCTCTTCTTCATATCTGTTCTCCTATATTTCTATTACATTTATATAATAATGTATAAAGGTAATTTAAACAACTTTTCCTTGTTTCTTTAATAAGTTATAAATGAAGTAGGATGATATTCCTCCAACAACTATTCCTCCAATATGTCCATAATTATCTATATTAGGCATACTTAATCCAAACAAAAGATTAATACCTATGACAAAGAGCAAATTTGAAATTGCTCCTTTTTGTATTCTTCCTCTTTCATTATAAGCATATACTAAAAGCGCACTCAATAAACCAAATATAGCTCCAGAAGCACCAACTGATAAAGACGTTGGAGACAAGTAATAGCTTAATATGCTACCTCCCAATCCTGATAATAAATAAATTGTAATATATGCTTTTTTACCGTATAAATCTTCTATCTGTTTTCCTATAATGTATAATGCATACATATTAAATACTAAATGCAATATTCCTCCATGTAAGAAATTACAACTTATCAATCTCCACCATTCATCACCAAAATATATATAAGGTCCATACTTTGCTCCCATATCTAATAATACGTAGGAATCTATATCAAAAATATTTCTTGATTTTAAAGCACATATAATAAAAAGAGCCACATTAACAATTATCAGTGTATATGTTATACAATATCTCTTAAACTCACTCACTATCTTTTCATTATTAACTGTGACATTTCTTATTATTCTTACAATAGGTTCACACCCTTGATCACAATACAAGATTTTACCAGATGAATAATCTACTACAACTTTATTATCAATAGAATATGAAGGATTATATATACTCTCGCTTGTAAAAACTATAGTATGTAAACTAAATCCCTCCCCCTTTTGTTTAAGGTAATATAGGGCTTCGTTATAATCTATATTTTCATACTTATCATCTGTTAGTATTATTGCATAAATACCTTGTGGAACTCTTTTTAATGCAATAGTCATTTGGTTATTCCTATACTGACTGATATAAAATTCTACATAAAAACCTTCTTTAGCTGTAATATAACTGAAGAACTTATCTTTTAGCCTATTCATATTCCTCTCCTCATCACTTTATTATGTAACACTTTTTTTATATAATTATATAATAGACCTCGTTCAAGGAGAATACATATGAAAATAAATAAACTTAATAAAATATTTAAAAATATACTAATACTATTTAGTGCAATTTCACTTTTAGCAGCTTTTTTTATAGAACAACATAAAACCTTTTCCCTTACCGATATACTTTTTTTGACAATATTAATAATACTACTTGCTCTTCTACTGTGTTGGAAAAAGCAAGTTACAAATACACCTATTCTCTTTTATGATTTTATACTTATTTCATCCGTTTTTATTTATGACTTAAAAACAACCCTAATTATATTAATAGCTAGCGAAATGCTAAAGAAAGGAATATTGTACTTTTACTACAAAGAAACCTTTTACTTCTTTAATAGTCCTGAATTTAATGAAGTTTTAATTATAATTAACTCTCTATTTCTAGCAAATGGTGCTTTTATAGTATTTTCTCAATACATTAATGATGCACCTTTACTATTTTCACAAATAATAATATTCAATACATTTCAACATATATTTTATCTATTATTAAAATATGTAACTTATATTATAACTTTAACAGAACAGGAAAATACACACTTACTTGATAGTGTTATATCTATACTTATCAACTTTGCTTACTCTACAGTTTTTACATATTTAGGGCTAGTACTTTATACAATATTAGGTTATCCACCAATCCTAACCATATTCCTGTTAAACACTACAATATGTTATCTATTTATAAAGAATTATAAAATTACTTCTAACAATAGATTTTTAAGTAAGCTTAAAGATAGTTATCTGATATCTCTATCTCCAAATCATAATTTTTCAGAAAAAATTTATAGTTATATAGATGTACTAAAAGAATTAATTCCATGTTCCCTTATAAGTATCTATCCTATTTTTGAAAATTATAGGTACACATTTCCTATTTGTTATAGATGTGAAGAAAATATAAGTTTAAATAACCTAAAACTAGATCTAAATAATCTAAATAATCAAAATAATCAAAATGAATTAAAGGACATTATGGAATCAGAACGCTCAAATATTATTAAAGGATATAGACTAAAAAATAGCTTTAGTTTTGTTTCTAAGTTTAACTTATTAAATTCAAACTTTATAATTGTTCCTATTTGTTATAATTCACCCCCCCTTGCTTTTATCTTAATAAAGCCAAAAACTCCAAATAAATCTTATGAGCTAATTAATAATTTAGTAGATGTTCAACAGTCTATTTCTTTACTTTTAATTCAAAACTATAAATATGTAGATTTAATTCCTAAAAGTATTGAAAATATTGAAAGCTTTATTTCTTCACTAGATTTACTTATTTCAAATAAGGTTTCTTTTACATTAAACGTAATTAGAAACAATTCCCAAGTAGATATAGTAAAGTATTTAATTAAGAACTCTGATAAGTTAGATAAAGTATTTTTATTTAATAGCAATCATATTTATGTAATTCATGCTATTAAAGATACTACAAATGTAAGAAATTATATGAAAACATTGACTCTGAATAATCCTAATTTATCCTTTTCAACATTTGAATTTCCTATAGATGTTAATAATATTAAAGAAATAATTACAATACTAAAAACATCATTTTAAAAGCAACTAAAAAAATTAGTTGTTTTTTATTTTTCTTGAGAAAGAACGTATATTCGTATATAATATAAGTTAATACAAGAACATACATTCTCTATTAAGGAGGTACATTTTATGGACCTTATGGATAAATTAAAAATTCTCTCTAATGCTGCTAAATATGATGTTTCATGCTCCTCTTCTGGATCAAAAAGAAAAAATAATATTAACGGTATTGGAAATGCATCTGAAAGTGGAATATGCCATAGTTTTACACCTGACGGTCGCTGTATATCTTTATTAAAAATACTTTTTTCTAACGATTGTATATATGACTGTAAATATTGTATAAATGGATATTCCAAAGATTTTCAAAGAGTTAGTTTTACACCTGATGAAGTGTGTGATTTAACTATAAACTTTTATAGAAGAAATTATATTGAAGGGTTGTTTCTTAGTTCAGCTATAGTAAGAAATCCAAATTATACAATGGAACTTCTTTTAAAAACAGTAAAAAAGATTAGATTAGAAAAAAACTTTAATGGTTATATACATCTAAAGGCTATTCCTGGAGCTGATGAATACTTAATTAAAGAGGCAGGTTTATATGTTGATAGAATGAGTGTCAATATAGAATTACCATCAAGTAACAGCCTAAAACTACTAGCTCCTCAAAAAAGTAAAGAAAAAATACTTTTACCAATGAAAACAATTAAAAATTCTATCATTAGCCATACAGAATTAAAGAATAGTATTAAATCTACTCCCACTTTTGTTCCTGGAGGACAGAGTACTCAACTTATAGTAGGTGCTACTCCCGAAAGTGATTATAAAATACTAAATTTAACTCAATCTTTATATGATAAATTCAAGTTAAAGAGGGTATATTTTTCTGCTTACGTACCAGTTGTAAAAGATAACCCACTTTTACCCCAAATCACTCATCCTCCAATGGTTAGAGAACATAGACTTTACCAAGCTGATTGGTTATTACGATTTTATGGTTTTAAAGCTAGTGAATTATTAAAAAATGAGAATGATAACTTTGACTTAAATTTTGATCCTAAAACCTATTGGGCATTAAATAACTTTAATGAATTTCCTGTAGAAATTAATAAAGCATCTTATGAAGCTTTACTTAGAATCCCTGGAATTGGAGTAACATCTGCAAGAAGAATCATTAAAACTAGAAGGGTTTGCAGATTAACTTATGAGGATTTAAAAAGATTAGGAATTGTTTTAAAAAGAGCTAAATACTTTATAACCTGTTCAGGTAAATACTATGGAGATGTGGTCTTTGATGATTATAAAATAAAGAGAAAATTATTATCTCAAAATATAAAGAAAAATTCACCTGAACCAAATCAAATTTCTTTTTTTGATGACTATAATTATGATAAGTCTACATCATCTGGAATTATTCTTCCATCAACAAATACTAATATATTAAGTGATAAATTATCATCTTTTAACGGGGAGTTATAATTTATGAAGACATTTTTATATGATGGTACATTTGAAGGATTATTAACAGCTATATATGATAGCTTTTACTCCAAAGTTCCTCCTATTGGTATTTTTAAATCTGAAAGTTACAATTCTCTATTATTATACGAAATTATTTATATAGAAACTGATGAAATTAAAGCCAAAAAGGTAATGAATGCAATAATAACAAAAATTGATTCTAAAACTTTACAAAACTTATATATAGTCTTTCTTAGTAATAACAAAGATGCTGGTATTATAGCATTAAAATATATAAAAGCTGCATTTAATCTTGGAAAAGATATTCACGCTTTTCTTAATTTAGATATAGTTAAAATAGTAGAAGATATTAGAAGAAGAGTTTATCTAGAAGCTCATAGATTTGAAGGATTTATACGTTTTTCTTTAATTGAAAATAAATTCTTATATTCTTCTATTGAACCTGATAATGATATCTTAGAACTAATTGCCGCCCACTTTAGTTCTAGATTTTCCAATGAGTATTTTATAATTCACGACATAAATCGTGAAAAAGCTTTAATATATAATAAAAGAGCTTGGGAAATTACTCATATGACAGTAGATGATTATAACCTTTTTAAAAGCACCAAAGATGAATACATAGATTTATGGAAGTGCTATTTTGAATCTACTACAATAAAAGAACGTAAAAATCCAAAATTACAAAAACGTATGATGCCTATAAGATACTGGAAACACTTAAGTGAATTTTAATAGAAATGACATTAAAATAATACTATAATAAACTATAGTTATATATAGAAAGGGATGTTTTTATGTTAAAGATATCTTCTATAAAAGGAGGAAATAAAATGTGGATAGTTTTTGCTTTATTATCTGCCCTTTTTGCAGCATTAACCTCCATTCTAGCTAAAATAGGTATTGATGGTGTAAATTCTAATTTAGCCACTGCAATTCGTACAATTGTTGTACTTATTATGGCTTGGGGACTAGTTTTCCTTACAGGTCAACAATATGGAATTAGCAATATTACAACTAAAGGATGGATATTTTTAATATTATCTGGAATAGCAACAGGTTTATCTTGGTTATTTTATTATAAAGCACTTCAATTAGGAGAAGCTTCAAAAGTTGTACCTATAGATAAATTTAGTGTTGTTATTAGCATGGTTTTAGCTTTTGTAATCCTAAAAGAAGCTATAACAGCTAAAACTTTAATAGGTGGACTACTTATTACCATAGGTACTTTCGTTTTAATATTATAATATTTCTTTTAAGAATGGATAAGCTATTAGTGTACAAACTTTTAGATGTTCTAGGAGGAAGTTTTATGGATAATAATAAAAATAGGCTTAAAGATCGTCCTAAATCTAATGCTGAACTTAGAAAAATGTATTCTGAAGCAGGAGCTGAAATAGGTATAGAAAAGGGTAAGAAAATAGGAGCTCATGCTAATGGCAAAAAATACACTAAGAGATCTAAGTTATCTCATAATAAATAGGAGGAATCAATATGTCATGTAATTATGGTTGTAAACATAAAAAAACTAAAGCTGATCCTACTTCACCAAACTATTCTAAAGAAATAAATAATAAGGCTCATCAAAAAAGTCCTTTCGGAGAAGATGAACCTTCAACTCACACAACCTATAAATAATATAAGGGATGTAGATTATACTACATCCCTTATATTATTGAATATTAATTCTCTTATTTCTATTTGTTTTTCTTTCTATTTTAGGCATTATTATTTGAAGTAATCCGTCTTTAAACCTACCTTGAATTCCTTCCCTATCAACATTTTCTACATAAAAACTCCTTAAAAAATTTCCGTAATGTCTTTCTTTTCTTATAAAATTATTATTGTTATCTTCTACAAACTCATCTCTCTTAGCAGATATAATTAAATTATTATTTTCATAATCTAATTCTATATCTTCTTTTTTCACTCCTGGAAGCTCTGCTTCTACAAGATATTCATTATCTGTTTCTCTTATATCTGCCTTAAAGCTACCGTTAATATTGCTCATATCAAAAAAGTCATCATTAAAGAATTCTGATAAAAAGTTATCAAAGACATCTTCTTTATATACTCTATTCATCTTAAAAGGTATTAATCCAAACATAAAATATCACTCCTAATTATTTTATTTCTATCTTTTTAGAATTCTCTATCTTTTCTTTTGGCATTGTAACTTTTAATACCCCTTCTTTAAACTCTGCACAAATCTGTTCTTCATCAACATTTACTATATAAAAGTTTCTAGTAAATTCACCATAATGCCTTTCCCTTCTTATATAGCTATCTTTACTTTCTTCATTGGCTTCTTCACGCTTTCCTCCAACAATTAAGTAACCATCCTTATATTCTAGAGTAATGTCTTTCTTCTTTACTCCTGGTAATTCTGCTTCTAGTATATAGCTAGTGGCTGTTTCCCTAATGTCTGCCTTAAACTTAATTCCCATGTTCATATTTCCAACATGGTCATCCTTAAAAAATTCTGTAATGAAATCTTCTAATGACTCGCTTCTTTTCTTTACATCATCTGTTTTAAAAGGTACTAATCCAAACATACTTAACAACCTCCTTAAATCCTTTCTACAAGTATTATTATGCGCTTAAAGTCAAAGAAAGTCAAAATCAATCCAGTGAGAATTTTACTTTCACATTGAGAAAGAAAAAGCTTTAACCTTATATTTCTTTCTTTTCAATTCTTTTAATTAATTTTCATCTTTTTTCCTCGAAAACAAAAAAAGTGTGGTGGATATTTATTTTGCTTATTCCGTCACAAAGCTCCAAGTCACATCAAAACAAATATATATCCCACCTATGCTAAAGGTAAGGAAAAAATAAAATTATTATCCTTAATTTATTTTTTTTAATATAAGATTCTAATAATACCTTTGATTTATAGCTAATTTAAATTTTATACTTTCCAATACATAAAAAAATAGTTAGAAACTTTTTTATTTCTAACTACTTTTCTCTATTTTCTTGTAATATCTTCTTTAACTTATTTTGAACTAACCAAAGACTTTTTTGCTTTCTATTATAAGCTACCATCCTATTTTTATTATTTCTATTCTCTTCTAATAATCTCATATATTCATTATCTGCAATTTTTAAAGCATCTTCTATAACCAAAAGTTCTTCCTTACTAAACATAAAAATCCTCCTTATGAATATGAAAATCTTTAGATATTATATCATATACATTAAGTTTATTGAATTTTTATTTTATATACTTTGATATTTCCTCTTCTCAATTTTAATATATCTACTGCTTTTCTATATTGTTATAATTTCTGTAGCCATTTTGTATACTCACTATCATTACTATTCTTTAATATGAGATCTTTTCTGCAATCTTCAAATTCTGTAGCCATATCATATATTTTATATACTAATGGCATCATTTTCTCTGACAATCCAAGCTCATCCTTCTCCTTAAATAGAGTTAAAACTTCATTTTTTAGTTCTAAGTATATTGAAGAACCATATTCCTTAGCAGCAGCTATACCAGAAAGTAGAATAAGCTTAAAGTGTGGATAATCTCTATTTTCAACTGCTATATTCAAATACCAGTTTAGTATATTTCTTTCCCCCCATAAGGAATCCTTCTTACAGTATTCATTTTTCACTAAGCTTTGGCTTAATAATTGAGCTAAGGATTGTATATATAGGCTAACTAAATTATCTTTTGGAGTTTTATAATACTCCCCACAATACACTAATTCAACTTTTAAGCTATCTATTATCTCTTTAATCATTTCATTAAATTCACTACCAAAACTTATTTTGTTTAAATTCTTGCTTATTTTAAGCTTATTATCAAACTTATCATAAATATAACTCTCTATATAAATAGAATCCTCTTCTTCTCTTATTCCGCCTGTAACCATATAATCCCCATTACGTTTAACCAATAAATCTTTTATATAATCATCTTCATATACTTTTCTTGATACTATTGGTCCCACATCTTTTATTGTAGGTATTATAACATTTAATAATAACTCTATTTCATGCTGTATTTTTTCTCCTAAATAAAATGGAAGAGCTCTTGTTAACCTTCCTATTGACTCTTCTCTTTGAATATGACCTTTACTTTCCTCTTTTATCCCTTCATTTGCATAAGCTAAAACTATAACCTTTTTGCAATCTTGAGATTTTTTAGGAAGTAACCAAGTTGGTTCTCCTAAAGAGTAATACCATAAAGGAGAATCATATGTTGGCAAAGATATAGATATTTCACCTAACTCTTCTCCAGTTGATTCCCCCTTCATTTTTTCAAATTCATTATATATATTCATAAGATAATTCTTTAAATCAGGTCTTTCTAGCTTTAAAAGTGTGCTTAAAAGTTTTTCCCCATTTTCAATATCTTTTGTAACTAAATAACCTCTTAGCAAATTCATTCCTAAATCAATACCTTGAATATCTAATTTATATATGGGAGACATCATTCTAACCATAATATCTGCATATCCAGAAGCTCCCAAATCACCAGAAATCATAGAAAGGGCATACCCATTATCCTTTACTATTTCCATTATGCTCTCATATTCCTTTAATGCTTTATCTATTTCTTTATTATCTAAGTACATTTTCCCAATTAGCACCTGAGGAAACCAACTTCCACTTACCTTACTCACCTTATCTAAGACTTTAATTTCAGCTTCCTTACCTTCTTTTTCATTATAAAGAGCTTTAAGCCACATTAATCCATTAGTTTGATTAGGATCTAAATATATACCTTCCCATAAAGTATTTAACCCCTTATCTTCATGCCCTTGTCCATAATATACTTTTGCTAAGTTAGTAAGTATAGTCCCTGTCTTCCCATACTTATCTATATACTCAAGTAATACCTTCTCAGATTTATCATATTGTAATAACTTCATATATACTATAGCTAAAATAGTATATCCTCTTTCCTTTATCCTATCTATTTCTTTTAAATGTTCAGCAGACTCAACTACTTCATCTATAAATCCATCATTTATAGATGATAGTATTATATTGTATAGTGCATTATCATCATTTTTATATTTCTTTAATTGATCAGGTAATATTTTAGTTTTCCATTCACTCTTAGAGATAACTATCTTTCTTCCATAAGCATCATAGCACTCTATTGTTTCTTCTTTTATATTTTCCTCCCCTTTTACTTCTTCCTTAATAATTTTCCTCTTTTTTAACTTATCAATTATCCCCATAGTATCCTCCTATATAAATTCTCATTATTATTTTACCATTAATTGATTATATGAAAGAAGTTGGGTAGATATTTATTTTGCTTGTTCCGTCACTGCGATCTAAGTCACATCAAAACAAACATCCCCCCACTCATACTAAAGGTAATGAAAAAAAGAAACTGCCTTAACAGTTTCTCATAATTTATTATATATTACGTTCTATCTTTGAAACATTTCTGCTCTTCTTTTTTTAGCTACATAATTAGTTATTCTCATCTTTATTCTTGTAAATTCTTTAACTTTGTAAAATGCTATTACATCTCTTGTAAATAAAAGTGCATCAAATAAAAAATATTTCAAATCTTTTATATTATCATCATCAGCTTCTATAGCATTGCATTTATCAAACAGATACTCTAAATTACTCTTAAAAGATGACAACATATTAATTACTGTTTCTTCATCTTCACTTTCAAACTCTTTTTTAGCTAAATCTTCTACATAAATAACTAATATATTATTTAAATTATTATATTCATTATATATTTCTGCTATGTTCATCTACTTCTCCTGCCTTATTATTAAACTAAAGAGGTGCTACAAGATTATCAATAATTTTGTAACACCCCTTTATTATTCTTGACCCTTATCTAAAACTTTCTTTAACTTTTCTAAACCAAGTATTAGTGCTCCTCCTAATAAAAAGAATAAAATACTAAACTCCCCAAATCCCATTGGAGCTTCAGGAATTTCTAAGGTAGTTGGTCCCATAACAACTGCATATAATGACCCAATCATTAACCCAATAATTGTATATATTACCTTCGATCTATGGTTTGCTAATAAATATCTAAGAAGCCTTATAATACTTACTATACCTGTAATTACTCCTAGCCCAAAAACTATAACTATTGGTAAATAGCTAAAATCAAATTTAATAACACTTTTTACAGCTGTCATAATTGGAGCATATATTCCAAATATTAATAATAGTGTTGAACCTGATATACCAGGTAATATCATAGCACAAATTGCTATAGCTCCAACTACAAATACATACGCTATTAACCCAATATTTAAATTGTCTAATGAAAGATTTGTACCAGTTCCACCACTTGTTGCTGGATTAAAATATGTTATCGCAGCAACTACTAAAATACCTATTACTGCAAAAATTATATTCTTGTACTTACCTACTATTTCTGACTTTTCCTCTCTAAATATTAATGGTAGAGAGAAAATTATAAACCCTAAAAATAAAGAACTTATTTTATAAATATGTGTTGTAAACACTGATGATATAAATAGCACTGCTAGTACCATACCTACAGCCCATCCGATACCTATCTTTATTAAGAACTTTAATGACTCTAATTTTTCTTCCTTATTACTTTTTGTTGAAACTAAAGAATTTAATGAATTAATAAACTTATCATAAAATCCTAATATAAATGCTATAGTACCACCTGAAACCCCTGGAACACTATCAGCTAGTGCCATACAAAAGCCTCTTATAAAATTAATAATGAACACCTTTTAATTCCTCCGTTACTACTATTTTTACATATTTTAAAATTTGTCACTAGCTTTAATTATATTGTCAAAATTTAAAAATTACAATTCATATTTGAAATCTTAAAAAAGTTTTAATATAACAAAGCTCACATTTATAATCTGCAAGCTGTGTTATTAGTTTTTATTTTATAAGTTTTTATAGTATTTTATTAACTCTTCTTTAGTTTTTATCCCCTTGGCTTGTGGTATCATTAACTCACCTTTATCTCTTCCATTAAGACGTCCATTAACTAAATATTCTTTTCCTACTAACTTTTGTCCCCATTCAATTACCTTATCAACAGTTGGAGTTTTAACATCACACAGTTCAGCAAAGGCTTTAATTATGCAAAGGCCAAACTGAATATCTTCAACAAAATATCTAGAATTTTTGTCTGGAATAAACCCTCCTTCTACCTTTACCATTGGTGAATCTATTCCTTGAAATCCTGGAGCTGTATTTATTTTTTTAGACAATTCTTCAGCTATAGATATTCCATATCTCTTCTTTATTTTTTCCATATCTTCTTCATAAAACTCATTATTATAATTTAATGAATTAAAAATTTCTGTTAATTCATCATCTAAATCTAATAATGTTTGAGAAGCTAAAGTCCCCCACTCTTCATAAAAATATGGATTTCTTGGATATACCTTTTCTCCTTCAACATAATCATTAAATAATTCATATAATCTTGATGGATGCATTGTTGGATTTGATGGTGATAATGTTATAGCTAAGTAATTATTTAAAGGTAAACATGGAATATCAATAAAGCTTGTCATAATCTCACATACCTTTTCAGAATACTTGCTTGGTATAACTCTTAACTTCATAAATTCATTTTTTTGCTTTAATAGAACACACTCACCGTACTTTTCTAATCTAATAATTGAAGGTACTCTTTGACTTCCAAAGAAAATACAATCTTTCTCTAGTAATTCATCTATTAAATATTCCTTACCTCCAAATCCTGGTATAACTCCAACTACAGTTCCTTCCTTTAAATATGGAATTATTTTTTTCAGTGTTTCTTCTATCATAAAAGATGGATATGTTATTAATACATAATCTGCATTTTTAACTGCCTCTTCATAACTTGATGTTATGGAATGTACCTTAACATTATGTCTTAAATTTTTTTCCTCTTCTACTAAAGTTATTTCTTCCTTAAAAACTTCTGGCTTAGATGTATGAAGCCATACCTTATTTCCTTCTTTCATTGATATATAAGTAGCTAAATATGTACCTATATTTCCCGATCCAACAATACAAATATTCATAAAATCATCCTTCCTAATATTGTGAATATATCTTAATAACAAATAATAATAAAAAAGGAACTCTATAAGAGCCCCTTTTTATATCATTAAAATTTTCTAATTAAAACTCCTCTAACATATCTAACAATTCATTAAATCTATGAATTGTAGCTTCAAGGGGCTCTGATGTTGTCATATCAACTCCTGCATCCTTTAAAATATCTATTGGATACTTGCTTCCACCAGCTTTTAAAAATCCTTTATATTTTTCTACTGCATTTTCTTTGCCTTCTAAAATAGCATTTGCAAATGCTGATGCTGCTGCATATCCAGTAGCATATTGATATACATAGAAGTCTGAATAGAAATGAGGTATTCTTGCCCATTCCATATCTATATCTTCATCAACTACCATATCTGGTCCAAAGTAATTAGCATTTAACTCATGCCATTTTGCTGAATAATCTGCAGCTGTTAAAGCTTCCCCTGCATTTAATGCATTATGTGTATATAGTTCAAATTCTGCAAACATTAATTGTCTAAATACAGTAGTTCTAATTTGTTCTAATTCTTGGTTTATTAAATAAAGCTTCTTTTTCTTGTCTTGTTCTTTTTCAATTAAATAATGAATTAGAAGTGCTTCATTTGTTGTTGATGCAACTTCTGCACAGAATAAAGTATACCCGGCATAGTAATATGGTTGAGTTTTTCTTGAATAATATGAATGTAATGAGTGTCCCATTTCATGTACAAGAGTTGAAACATCATTTAATTCGTTATGGTAATTTAGTAGTACATATGGCATGGTGTCATATCCACCCCAAGAATAAGCTCCACCTCTTTTACCCTTATTTTCATATTTATCAATCCAACCACTATTAATACCTTCATTAAATAGATTTAAATATTCTTCTCCAAGTGGTTTAAGACCTTCATTAGCAAGCTTAACACCTTCATCAAATGATATCTTCTCTTTCTCTACTTCAATTATTGGTACATATAAATCATACATATGCATTTGTTCTAAACCTAAAAGTTTTTTCTTTATCTTTACATATCTATGAAGAGAACTTAAATTATCATTAATAGTCTTAATTGCATTCTCATAAACTGACACTGGAATATCATTAGGAGAAAGTGATGCTTCAATTGGTGATTCATACTTTCTTACCCTTGCACTAAAGTTAAAACTCTTAACTGATGAAGTTAATGTAGTAGCTAACGTGTTATCAAACTTCTTATATTCACCAAACAATCTTTTAAATGCAGCTTCTCTAACACTTCTATCCTTACTCTTTATAAAACTTGAGTAATTTCCTTCTGTAAGCTCTACTTCATCTCCATCTTCATCCTTTATGTTTCCAAAAGTCATATCTGCATTAGTAAGCATATTATGTATGCTTGATGGTGCATCTAAACAATCAGATGCTAATGCAAGTAATTCTTCCATTTCCTTAGTTAATATATGTGGCTTTTCCTTTAAAATATCCATTAACATAAACTCATAAAGCTTGAATCTTTCATCATTCTTTATAAGATCTTTAATAAATTCATCTGGTAATGCAAGTATCTCTGGCACAAAGAAAGCTCCATAACTTGCAAACTCAGCCATAAAAGCATCAATTTTATTCATATATGATTGATACTTTTGGTTTGAAGTATCTTCATCTGATTTCATATGGGCATAAACATATAATGTTTCTCCAAGTCTTGATACTTTTTCATTTAGCTCTAGATATTTAAGAATTTCTTCTTTATCATTTAATTTTCCAGCAAACTCTCTTAGCTTTGGACTTTCCTTCTTTAAGATATTAAAATCCTTTTCCCAAGCATCCTCATTTGCATAAATTTTTTCTAATTTCCACTTATCTTCTAAGTTTATCTCTTCTCTTTTCTTTACAACTTTATTATCTTCCATATTTTCGCCTTAAATTAAAGGCTCCCTCCCTTCATATATTACCTTTTATATGTATTCTTCTTCCTTGCCTTCTATGGCTAAAAATACTTTTTCCATTTCTTCATTGATTAATTCTACAACTTTATCTAATACATCTTTCATTTCTAAATGTTCTTCCTTATAAGGGAACTTAAGAATAAACGTTGGATTATATTCATCTAATTCCTCTTCTATTCTAAAACCTTCTTCTTCAAATCTTTTTATATTAAAAAGATCATATATTGCTGAGTATTCCCATTCCTCAACATCTTTATTTGTATCAAAATATAAATTCACCTCATTATCTAGAACAAATAGCTTTTTAACATATAAAGCACCTTCATTAACTTCAAAGCTTCCAAGCTCTTTAGTTATAAATCCTGTTTTCTTGTCTTTCTCCATTAAAACTAAACTTGAAAAATCCATATAATTTCTTCCTTTCAATTTTGCTTACATTATATTATCTTCCTTTATTATAGAGTTTATTAGTCAAATTAGGCAATAGTACCAATAAAAATATGATAAAAATCCAACTTTTTTAAAAGATACTCAAAATAATTGTTAAATATTGAAAAACATTTCTTATTTCATCATTTGTAAAAATATGGTAATATTTTCTTATCCAACAATTAGGAGGGTTATTTATGGAAAGACAACAAAAAGCAAGAAAAAATAATATATCAAGAGTAGCTAGATTAAAAAAACAAAGAAGAAAAAGAAGAATATCCTTATTAATATGTGGTGTATTAGTTATTGGAGTTGGATTCTTTATAGGTTATAAACTTTACATAAAAAATAAATGTAAAGACCTTGGATATGCCGTTGAACACTATCTTACTTCAAAGAAAGCAGATGACGGACTGCTGAGAGTACAAAATATGACTTTGGTTTTCTCTGATGATACTACAGCAATAGTCAAAGCTTATGGTCTTTCAAAAGAAGAACCACATGAAAAAAGTGCTGTTGAAGGTATGTTTAGGAAGGACTCTCTAGATTCTTGGGATTTAGAGAGCACAACCCCATTAAATACTCTTAGTTAGTATTTGCAAATAGTTCGCAAATAGGTGTATAATAGGGTTAGTTAATCCAATTTATGCGTATTTATAGACCAATAATGCATAATATATAGCATATTGGTCTATTATTTTGTTAAGAAAGGATATTATGGGAGCTGATAACTTGATAAAAATTAATAATTTGAGTTTTGCTTACAACAAGAATACTCCTCCGTTATTAAAGAATGTAAACCTAGATATTCCTAAAGGTGTATATCTTTCTATAGTAGGAGAAAACGGGAGCTGCAAAACTACACTAATAAAACTAATACTAGGACTACTAACCCCTATATCTGGGTCAATAACTGTAGATACAGATAATATTGCATATGTACCTCAAAGATTAGATGGATTTAATTCACAATTTCCCATTTCAATTTATGAAATATTAAAAATACACGCAAAATCATTAAAACTAGATCCTAAATCATCTTCTATTGATGTTTTAGAAAAGGTTAATATGCTAAAGTTTAAGGAAAACTTAATTGGTAACCTATCAGGTGGACAACAGCAAAGAGTTTTTATAGCAAGAGCTCTTATAGGTAATCCAGATTTAATAATCTTAGATGAGCCTTCTACAGGTGTTGATGTTAAAAATCAACAAGAAATCTACTCTCTTTTAAGTAAAATAAATAAAGAACAAGGGACAACTATAATTTCAATTGAACATAATATGGACATAGCTTTAAAATATTCTACACATATATTAACAATAAACAATGGAAAGTTAACACTTCAATCTAATAAAGATTTTAGGGAAAACTATACACTTCCGGGGGCTTAATTATGTTTGAATTTAATTTCATGAGAAATGCCTTTATGGCGGGAGTAGTTGTTTCAGTTTTATGTCCAATCATAGGTTTATTTATAGTACTTAGACGTAATTCAATGATAGGTGACACCCTATCACATTCATCCTTTGCTGGAGTTGCTATTGGGCTAGTTTTTGGCGTAAATCCAATTATATCAGCATTTTTATTCACTACTATTTGTGCAGTTATAATTGAATTCCTAAGAGGATATTATAAAAAATATGCTGAACTAGTTATGTCAATAGTCTTAACCTTAAGTTTAGGTATAGCAATAATTTTAATTAGCACAGGAAAAGCAAATGCTAATGTTAATTCATATTTATTTGGTAGTATACTAACTGTTTCAAAAAGTGATTTACTTATTATAGCTACAGCCGGTATTATTTGTCTATTAATACTTAGAGTGATTTATAATAAACTTATTTACATTACCTTTGATGAAGAAGGTGCAAAAACTGCTGGTATTAACGTTAAGTTTATTAATTACTTATTTACTATTCTAGTAGGTGCAACAATTTCTCTTTCTATAAGAATAATGGGTATACTAGTTATTTCATCAATTATTGTTGTGCCAGTTGCTACATCTATGCAACTAAAAAAGAATTTTAATAAAACTTTAACTCTATCAGTATTATTTGGATTAGTTGATATACTGCTTGGATTAGTTTTCTCCTATTATTTCAACAGTGCACCTGGAGGTACTATTGCATTAACATCAGTAATAGTTTTAGTAATTACCTTAATATTAAAAAGAAATGATAATTAAAAAAATAAGGCTACTTTGAAGTAGTCTTTTTCTATTCCAATTTATGTAAAAATATGTTATATTCTTATTGAGGTGAATATATATGAATGACTACTTTAACGAAGACTTTTTAACAGATCAAGAAGTAAAAAAATCCAAGAAAAAAATTCTTATTGGTACACTAGTATCTTTATGTATATTAATATCACTTATCATATTTGCATTATATGAATTAATATCAACTACCTCTAAAATGTTTCCTCAAAATGAAGAGTTATTATCAGAATCCTTTTCCCCTGATAATAAATATAAAGTTGAGGCCTATTTAGTTGATAATGGAGCTACAACAGATTTTAGTGTAAAGTGTATTTTATTTGTAGATAATAAAAAATCTAAAACTATATATAGTGATTATCATATTAGAGATGCTAATATAGAATGGATTGATAATGATATAGTTTCTATAAACTCTCATATAATCGACTTACCTGACGGAAAATATGATTGGACCATTGATAAAACAGGAACTAATTAACAGTTTCTGTTTTTTTAATTCGCTATATTTTTTTAACATGAAATTGTATTAATACCTTTTATTTCTATTAATTAGAATTTTATATTTTGCTATACAGCAAAAGAAACCGCCTTTGCGGTTTCATACTTACTTATGCCTTTTACATTCCTCGCATACACCTTTCATAATTAAGTTATGCTCTGTTAATGTAAATCCTGTTTCGCTTTGAACTAACTCTTCTATTTGTTTCATAGGACATGGAACTTCAATCTCTTTATGACAAACACTACATTGAAGTAAATGCTTATGTTCATCTCCTTTAATTCTATATGAAAATCTTCCATCATTTAATGAAAACTTGTCTATAATTCCCTTTTCCTCAAAGGCTTCTACCCCTCTATAAACAGTACTTAAGTTAATATCTACACCAAATTTCTTACATTCTTCTAATATATTTTCTACACTTAAGCTTCTATCTGCCTCATATAAAACTTTTAAAATTGCTATTCTACCTTTAGTAACCTTTAGTTCCTTACTCTTTAAAAAGCCATCAAAATTCATCATCTCACCTACGATTCAAGAATAATTAGTATATTTATTATATTATATCATATGAATATATTTTTTTATTTAAAAAAATATCATCTTTATAGCAAATAATATTAATGCTATACCACCTAAGAAGTTTGCATACTTTGAAATAAAGCTTATTTTTCTTAAATATCTACATGAGAAAAATGCAATTGTACAAAAAAATAATGTTATTAATCCAATAAGAACAGAGTCTATAAGTAGTACAAGCAAGCTTCCTAACTGATGGAATGTAGTAAAACCAATTATCAAAGCGTCAATACTTACCGAGATACCAAGTATCACTACCATACTATTTTTTACCAAAAGAGAATTTTCCTTTTCTTTAACTCCATCCATTATCATTAGTATACCAATAGCACCTACAATAATTCCTCCAAGTACAGAAGGAATAGGCAATATATATGTATCAAAATAATATCCCATTCCTCCTCCTATCAAAGTGAATAAAAATTGAAAAAAACCAAAAGACAATATATATCCTATTTTCTTTTTCCTAGTTATTATTGAGTTAACTCCTATTCCTATACTAATACCAAAGGCATCCATAGCTAAAGCTATTCCTATTACAAAAACTCCAAAAACACTCATTTCTTCAACTCCATAATTTTATCTATACATTCTATAAATAGTTTCACACATAACTTATTATGCAAAAAATTTTAAAAAGTCTTTATTATTACTACTTTTTATTGTATAGTATTAAATAGAGTAGATGTTTTATCAAATAGTATATCACATTTAAAGGTATTAGTATAAATTTATAGATATAAGGAGAGTTAATATGCCAAATTGTATTATAGCCCAATCAGGTGGACCTACCTCTGTAATTAATTCTAGTGTTGTTGGATTAATTAGAGCTAACGAAGAATTCAAGATATTCGATAAAGTTTATGGTGGATTAAACGGAATTGAAGGAATTTTAAATAAAAACATTATTGATTTATCCCAAATATCTTCTGAAGATATAGATACATTTAGACTTACTCCATCTTCTGGATTAGGTTCTTGTAGATATAAGATGAAAAACATAGAGGAATCTACTGAGGAATACGACAGACTTTTAGATATTTTAAAGAGTTTAGATATAAAAGCCTTTTTTTATGTTGGCGGAAATGATTCTATGGATACTACAGCTAAACTTGGAAAATACGCTAAAGAAAATGGACTAGATATAAACTTTATAGGTATTCCTAAAACAATAGATAATGATTTAATGTATACCGACCATACTCCTGGATTTGGTAGTGCAGCAAACTTTATTTCTACAGCTGTTTTAGAAACATATTTAGATTCTTCTGTATACATAAATAATGGTATATTTATAGTTGAAACTATGGGTAGAGATACTGGATGGCTAGCAGCTTCTGCTTGTACAGCTAGATATAACGGTAAACCTGTAGCAGATTTTATTTATCTTCCAGAAAAAGCTTTTAATGTTGAAGACTTCTTATGTGATGTAAGAGCGAAGTTTAAGGAACAAAATCAAGTATTTATAGTTGCTTCTGAAGGTCTAAAAACAGAGGATGGAAGATTTTTATCAGAAATGAACGTAATTTCTCAAGATAATTTTGGTCACTCTCAACTTGGTGGAGTTGGACAACACTTAAGACAATTAATACTTGATGCTGGAATAACAACAAGAGTTAAAGCTTTAGAATTAGGAGTTCTACAAAGATGTGCAATGCACTGTGCATCTCAAATAGATATTGATGAAGCATTTAATGCTGGATATGAAGCTTTAAAATATGCTGCTGATGGACATAATGGGTACATGGTAGCAATAAAGAGAGAAAGCAATTCTCCTTACTCAACTTCTTTCTTTTTAGTAGAAGCAAATAAAATAGCTAACAATGTTAAATACTTCCCTAAAGAATGGATAAATGAAAAAGGTAATGGAGTAACAGAAGAAGCTTATGAGTACTTTATGCCTTTATTAAATGGTGTTCCTACTTTATACAGAACTAACAATGTTCCACAGTATAAAGTTTTTACTAAATAAATACCACATATAATTTGAAGAGGATTTATCAATCCTCTTCTTCTTTTTCTTTATAAATATATAAAAACACCGGCAAGTAATATGCCGAAATTATAGCCCATATAATTTGAATACATAATTTAATTATACTTTTTAAGGGGAGTATCCAAAAGATTACAGAAATCATCAAAAAAAAGCTTAGAGTTACAAATTTACTTAAATCTGTAGCCACTAGTTTCCTACCACAGTTAGGACATATGATCTCATTAACTTTTTCTTGTTCTAATATCTGGGTGATACTAATATCATACGAACACCTCTCACATTTCCTTGTCATAACCCTCCCCCAAAAAAGTTTTAGTTTCTATTTTTTCATAGAAATATCTTCTACTGCATTTAAAAAATAATCAACTTCACTAATATCATTATATATTCCAAAACTTGCTCTTATCATTCCTGGCATTCCTTTATTATTCATTAACATCAAAGTATCTTTTTCACTTATATTCATTAGTCTTCTACAATAAGGATGCGCACAGAACCAACCTTGTCTTACTGATATACCATAATGTTTTGCTAGTTTCTCTGCAACCTTTTGATGATATATGGAATCTATATTAAATACCCCAATACCCAGTCGATCTTCCCTATTTACTATATCCCCATAGGTCTTAACTCTTGGTATAGAGCACAATCCACATATCAACTTATCTCTTAGCTGAATTTCATGGTTCTTTATATTATCAAAACCAATCTTATCAAGTTCTTCTAACGCTTTTGTAATTGCTACTACTCCAAAATAATTTGGAGACCCTGCTTCATCTTTTTCTGGGGGAGATAAATATTCTATAGAATTATCTAATACTATATTTACAGTCCCTCCGCCTTCATTATCTGGAACTTTTTCTTCAAACTCATCCTTCAATCCAACAATTACACCAGAACCAAATGGTGCATATAATTTATGACCTGAAAAAACTAAAAAATCGATACTTTCATCTTTCTCTTTTCCACTCATATCCACCCTAATATGAGGAACTAATTGTGCTCCATCAACTATTATTTTTGCTTTATATTTATGGACAATTTGTGCAATTTTATGAATATCATTTATATATCCTGTTACGTTTGAAGCTCCAGTTACTGTAACATACTTTACTCTACCCTTATATTTTATAAGCTTTTCTTCTAACTCATTAATTTTCAACCTACCACGTTCATCTACTTCAATGTAGTCTACCTTACACTGTCTTCTCCATGGTAAATCGTTAGAGTGATGCTCCATTCTTGTAGATATAACAACATCATTTTTATCTTTAATTAAAACTCTTGCCAAAGTATTAATACCATCTGTTGCATTACTTACATATATTACCGTATACCTTTCTTTATCTTTTATATTAAAAAAATCCAATAGGTATTCTCTAGTTTTGCTATATATCCTAGTTGTAACCTCAGCTTTTTGTCCTGCACCTCTGCCTATGGACCCATAATACTCACTTAAATTAATAATAGAATCTAAAACACATTTAAATGGCGGAGTTGTCGCTGCATTATCAAAATTTACCGCCCTAATCTTAACCCCTCCTAAGATTTCCACCTTAGCGTCTACTCCCATTAATATATCATGAAAGTTAACCACTTTTTCATTCATATGCATCTCCTCCACTATATCTTATTCAAAAATCTATATTTAGGTTCTCTGTTCTATGAAAGGTTACAAACTCATAATATTTAAGGTAACAAGTGACTTTTTAAGTCATATAATTATATTAAACATTCTTTTGGAGGTAAGAAATGAAACCTGATGAAAAATATATGCCATCCAGTTATAGAAAATCAGACGATGACCTAAACTTTATACCTTTTACTTCACCTTCCCCACTAATTGGATGGACTCCTCAGAATTTGTTTGATGGCTCATCAGTTAATAATATTCCTAATAGTATGATTATGACACCTCAAATGAATTCTCAGTTAAATCTTCCTAAATTGGGAGTTAATCCAAATATGAACCAGCAAACACAGCAACCTAATTTATATCCTAATCAGAATAATATGGGATATAATACTCCTATTAACACATGGCAATTACCTAGTCAAGCAATAGATACCAATCCTAGCAGCATGGGCTATGGTGAACCACTATCTGCTAACTTCAATGCTAATAATACTTACAATCCAAATATTCCTAGTAATCAAGGAATTAATACTAATCCAAGTAGCATGGGCTATGGTGAACCACTATCTGCTAATTACAACAATAATCAATCTAAAAACAATACCAATACTCCTAGTAACCAAGGAATTAATACTAACCCAAGTGGCATGGGCTATAATAATCCACCATATAATAGCACTGACAACAGTACTATGAATAATACAAACACATCAAATCAAGGTACTAGTACTAATAGCTATGCTGGTGGATTACCTTCTTCAAACTATAATGCTAATAATATGAACACCATGAATTCACAAAGTCAAGGTACTGGTACTAACCCAAGTTATACTAATAATTCAGGCTATACACCAAATCTTATTAATAGCCCTAACTCTCCTCAAAACAAGGATTTAAGTATTCAGTATCCTGGTGATACTAGTTCAGATACTTTGTATTCTTACAATAACGCAAACCTAAATACTACTAATACATCAAATACTACACCTAATACATCTACTAATAATATTAATAACAATACCACCACTAACGCTAACGTTAAAAATCCAGCTGAGTTACTAAGAAGCTTGAATTTAGACGTTGATGAAGATATTGATTTAATTAGATGTTGTAAAGATGATGATATTAATAAGCTATATAAAGAAATTGAAAATGACTGTCCAGGAATATTATCTTTACTTGAAGCCTATAATATTCCCTCACCAATAGCTAAATTAATAGTAAGACGTATTATAAAAATAACAATGCGTTATTGTAAAAAGTAGGTGAAAGGTTATGATTATGTTTAATGAATTTCTTCCTAGAATAACCTCTACAATTAGATTGTTGCACGCTGCACCTGGTGCAAATAATATTGATATTTATAGCAATGGTAACCCAATTGCTATGAATATAGGTTTCAGCAATATAACTCAATATTACAATATTAATCCTGGAAATAACGAAATTCAAATATATAAAGCAGGTACCTATGACAATCCTATATATACTGAAACCATAGATATAGAGCCTAATTCAACATCAACACTTTGCGTTGTATTACTCGAAAGTACATTGCAATTATTAAAACTAAAAGATGGTACTCCAACAAGTTCGGCTAATGAATCTTATTTAAGGTTCATTAATTTATCACCTGATTCACCTCTACTAACATTATCTTTACCAAATGGTGATACTCTATTCAATGGTGTTGAATATTTAGAGACAACAGGATATTATCTACTATCTCCTGGCATATATAATCTTAAAGTTGAAGCTACTGATGCTACAGTATTAAGTAAATTTATAAGTGAAATCACATTAACAGGTGGTTTCTTTCATACCTTATTTATAATAGGATTATTTGATGGTACTCCAAGAATTGGTTCTTTATTTAAACAGGATGGTACTAAAAAATAGCAAAAAAAGAAGTTCGCTTTGCGAACTTCTTTTTTACTAATCCTCCCCAAATATTAAGCTCTTAAGCCATGCAAAAAAGCCCTTCTTTTCTTCCTTAACTTCCTTTTTTTCTTCTTTTGCTTTATCTTCTATCTTTACTTCATCTGTCTTCATAATGAACTTAACACTTCCATCCATCTCTTCTCCCTTACCTGTAAATGAAGAAAATTCTTTTGAAGCTTTAACCAATTCATCCTTTGCTGCAATTACATCATCTATTGAAGATATAGTATTATTACCTTCTGTATATAACTTATTTATTCCATCATCATGGAAAGTCTTCATTCCATCACTTAATTCTTTACTTCCTGTAGATAATTCACTTATTCCTTTTTCTAGTGATGGTAGTGCAGAAATTAAATTTCTTGCTTGAAATACATTACCACTCCTTAATGCATCATTAGTAATTCTTAATATATCCTCACTATTTTTTAAATCATTTTGCATAGACATTAATTGTGAAGATAAGCTTCTAATTTTTTCAACATCGCTAGGCTTTGTATCTTTTAATAGTCCCTCTAATTCTGAAATCAATTCACTAGAGCTTTCTATATCAGCTTTAAACTTAACCAGATTATTTTTTAATTCAGTATTATTACTTAATCCACTTACTAATGCAGTTATATTTTCAATATTAGACTTATTGGTTTCCAAATCCTTTGCTAAATTATTTATATTATTTAATGTTTCTCCTATTGCAGACAAATCTTCATCCGATAAGCTCATTATTCCCTCCCCGAAGGACTTAATTAGTCCTTGAGTTGTTGGGTCATTAATATCATTAAAGAATTTACCTAGAGCATTAACATTCTCTTGATTTGAAAGTACATTACTTGCAGTATCTATTAATGGTTTCATATTCTCCATAGACTTTACTCCCTGAACAAGAGACGGTAGTGTTGAATTATATTCATTAATTTTTGCCCCATCTTGTGCTAAAGCATTAGAACTTACAGAAGATATATTTAAACTATCAATATAGTTAATTAATGATTTTGCAGCTTCTGTACTACTTTGAGAATATACAGCATTAATCATATACTTTAATTCCTCTTTCTTTTGGGCAAATCCTGTTTCTCCACCTTGTGATGCAGCGGCTGCTAGCTGAGCTTTTAGGATCATATAAGATGATGCATATGCTGTCATATCTCCTTGCAAGCTTTCTAATTTGCTAGAACTATCTATAAGTGATGATGCTGTTTTTAAATTCTTATTTAACCCATAAAGGTAATTTGATGTTCCACCTGCGCTCTTTATCTCTCTACTTATCTCTTCTATAATAGGAGATGTAGCTGTTTTAGCAACATTAACATCTACTAGTAATCCTTGTACAGCCTTTATATTTGTAGGATTTACTTGAGATAAAAGTTGTTGTAACTTTATCTTTGTAGTTTTGTCAATGCTATCATATCCATCTTTTGTCTTAATTATATCTGACATTAATCTAGTAAAATTATTATCCTTTTCTAAATCTTCTATCATATTTAAAGTGGATGATAATAGTTCCTTATTTTCTTTAGTTGCAAGCCTTTGATAGTCTTCCATTAAGGTCATAGCTTTATTAACATTTTCAGCATCTAACATAGAAATCAACACATTTGCTTGATGAAAATCTATATCTTTAGCAAAATATGCATCCTTTATTAATTTTCTAGCTCTTTCAGTCTTATCTTCATTAGTTATTAAAGACATCTTCTCTTGTAAGCTTTGAGTTTTCAACAAATTACTAGCTGAAATAAGTTTTGTCTTTGCTAGGTCTATTCCATCTTTTAACTTTCCAGTTCCATCTAATAACTTATCACTACCATCCTTTAATTGATTCAAGGAATCTTTTAACTCATCAATAGAGTTAGCCTTGTCTAGTGCGCTTAAATCTGGTAGTTCAGGTGTTGCAGTTATCATTATTGGACCCATTTCAAAATTATCTACATCTGCTTCTACAACTAATTTATCCTTTAAATCTACTCCAATATCTAGATTATCTATTCCTAGACTTTCTTGTAAACCTGGAAATGCAACAAAGCCAATTATATTATTATTTCCTTCAGAAATTGTTACACCACCATCACTTTTAACATTCTTAAACTTATCTACTGGCAATATAATAGAAGATGCTGTTGTAAAAGGTGTATATATCTTTCTAGTTTTACCATTTATGCTTGTCTCTTTATAAATCTTATTCTTTATTTCTAGTTCAATTTTAACCCTACCTGTTTTTCCTGCTAAATCTTCTGCTTTAATTTCTTCTCCATCTAATGAATACTTTATACTTACATCTAAGGGTAACTCTTTGTCAGTTTTTCCTTGATAATATATATCACTGCCCTCTACCTTCCAAGTTAAATTTTCACCATCTTTAACTGGTTCATCATCAGTCTTTACATTTTTTATATCACTTAAAGAAGATTTATCTTTAACTTCTAAATTTGACTCGCTTGAATGTATCCAATTAGATACTGTACTCTTTTCTAATTTTCCATCTGAACTTAAATTTACAAATACAGACTCATCCTTTTTTATTTCTACTGCTGGTACTACTGTTGTACTCATTATTGTTGCTGCCACTACTAATGCAACAACCTTCTTAGACATTGCTTTTCTCATATTTAATTCCTCCCTACATAGCAACTTTCTTTGGCTCTATAGAGTCAAGTTTATTAATTTTCCAACCTTTTGTTGTCTTATTAATAATGCCTTCACTTACTAATAACAGTGCAGGTAAAACAAATATTATAACCATCATACTAATAATTGCTCCCCTAGCCATTAAGAAGCATAAGCTCTTAATTAATGCCATATCAGATACTAATGCTACACCACCTGTAGCTCCAAAAAATGTTAATCCACTTGTTACTATAGACTTCGCTGACTCTTGGACTGCTATTCTCATTGCTTCTTTCTTTTCATATCCATTTCTGATTTCTTCCCTAAATCTAGAAGTTAATAAAATAGCATAGTCAACTGTAGCCCCTAATTGAATAGTTCCTATTACTATACTGGCTACAAATGGAATAACTGTTCCTGTGTAGTATGGAATACCCATATTTATAAATATTGCAAATTCTATTGCAGAAACTAGTAAAACTGGTATTGACACTGATTTAAATACAATTAAAATAATTACAAATATAGCTGCTATAGATGCAACTGATACATTCTTAAAATCTTGATCTGCAATTGTAGTTAAATCTTTAGTTAATGCACCTTCTCCTGTTACCATTGCATCTTTATCATAGCTCTTAACTATATCTGTCATCTCTATAATTTGATTGTTAAGTTCGTCTGATGCAGATTTATACTCTGAATTAACTAACAAAAGATTATATCCACCTTGTTTAAATATTTCTTTTATATCTCTTGGAATAAAATCTTCTGGAACATTAGGTCCAATAAATTTATCATAGGATAATACTGTAGTTACACCTTCTAAATTTTCTATTCTATCTGTCATCTCTTTCATCTTATAACTCTTAATATCATCTTTAACTATTATAAAATGTGTAGATGTCATATTAAAATTATCCTTCATCTTGTTAAGAGCAACTATTGAAGACATATCAGGTTTTAATGTTTCATCTAGGTTATAATATACCTTTGCATTTGCTTGTCCAAAAAATGCTGGAAGCATTATTACAAGAAATGCTACTATAAATGCTTTATAATGCTTTGTTACTAAGGTTGATACCTTTTTAAACTCTGGAATTATTGTTTTATGCTTGAATTTATGAATTGCTTTATCGAAAACCAAAACAAATGCAGGTAATATTGTAATTGCACATATTACACCAATTACAACCCCTTTTGCCATAACAAGACCTATATCTTTACCCAATGCTAAGTCCATTGTACAAAGAGCTAAGAATCCAGCTATTGTTGTAAGGGAACTTCCTGATATAGAAGTCATTGTTGCTTTTATAGCTTGAGTCATGGCCTCCTCTTTAGTACTCCACTTACCTCTTTCTTCATCATATCTATGCATCAAGAATATAGAGTAATCCATAGTTACCCCTAATTGAAGTACTGCTGCTAGTGCTTTAGTTATATAAGATATTTCACCTAGAAATAAGTTAGTGCCTAAATTATATACAATACCTATCCCTATTGAAACTAAGAATATAATTGGTACAACTGTAGATTCCATTGAAATTAATAAAACTACAATTGATAATGCCACTGCAATTAAAACGTAAAATGGAGCTTCATGTTCGGCAAGCTCTTTTGTATCCTCCATAATTGCAGACATTCCACTAAGAAAACATTGCTTATTTAATATTTTCTTTACTTTAGAAATACCATTTATAGTTGAATCGGATCCTGGTGCCCCATCAAATTTTATAACAAACATTGTTGAATCTTCATTATAAAGTTGATTTTTTATCTCATCAGGTAAAATATCCTTAGGGATACTTTCATCTAACACATCTGTTAAGCCTAACGTTGTAGTAACACCATCCACCTCTTCAATTTTATCTTTTAAAATGTTAATATCTTTATTCTCCATTCCTTCTACTATTACAATACCTATTGACGCATCGGAATAAGTTTTGTCCAAGATGTCCTCTCCCTTTGTTGAATCTAAGTTCTGAGGTAAATAACTTAATAAGTCATAATTTACTCTTGTATTTATGAAACCTATCACTGATGGGATTAATAAAAGTAATGAAACTACTATGACTGATTTAGCATGATCTGCAATAAACTTACTAATTCTATTCACCCTTAACATCCCCTTTGTTTTTAGTAACTTATCATAGCTAAAACTTTCTTAAAGAGAATTGGCTTAATTTCATCTATAGTTGTAGGTTCTTCTAAAATTATAGAGCTATAACAAACACTACCTACTAACTCAAATATCATGAACAATGTCAATTCCGCTTCATCTAAATTCATATTTTTTTCAACTAGATTTCCTATAAAGATTTCTACTATCCCCTCCATTTCCTTATATTGCTCTGGATTTCTTAATGCTCTTCTGAATAGTCCCCAGGAGAAATTTTTATTAATTAGCTTTAGCATAAGTTTATTTTCTTTAAAGTAATTAATAACATAGTCAATAAAAAATAATGTTCTGTCTTCAAACCTATCTAATTTTTGTTCTTCAGTTTTTTCTACTGCTTCTTTTATAACTTGAGAACTTTTTTGAAGTATAAGCCTATTGATTATGTCATACTTATCTTTAAAGTATAGATAAAATGTTCCTTTTGCTACCCCAGCTCTCTTAACTATGTCATCTATTGCTGTATTCTGTGTGCCTTTTGTAGTAAACAGTTCATATGCAGCAGAAAATAGTTCTGTTTCTTTTTTTCTTTTCTTTTCCCCTACTTTACTGCTTCCACTTTTATCCCTCGTCATTTCTTCCTCCTTTATGACTATCAGTCATTTTATATTTCTATTATATTCCTTTCTGACTAATAGTCAATTTATATTTTACTATATTTTCTTTTTGTTTAAAAAGTTTGCTTTTTGTTTAAAATTGCTATGATTTAAGTTCAATAGTATAATTAATTAGGATGTTAAGGTTAATTAATTTACTTATGTAAACTTTATTATTCTATACTAGTTTACCCAATATAATTCCGGAGGAAAAGGTTATGATTGTTTTAAGTTGTAAAAATATTAGCAAAAGCTATGGAATAGATGAAATATTAAAGGATGTTACTCTATCAATTAATGAAGGGGATAGGGTTGGTATCATTGGTGCAAATGGAGAGGGTAAATCTACTCTATTTAAAATTCTTTCTAAACAACTATCATTTGATGATGGTGAAATATTTATAGATAAGAATAAAACTTTAGGTTACTTAGCTCAACACCTAGATTTAGATACAAAAAAGACAATATATAATGAAATGCTTTTAGTTTTCTCTGACTTAATAAGATTAGAAGAAAAACTTCTAGATTTAGAAAACAAAATGAATGAGCCCTATGATGAAAGCAAAGCAGATTATCATAACAAGATAATTAATGACTATAATACTTCACAAGAACTATACTCACATAGGGGTGGCTATACTTACAAAGGAGAAATAAATAAGGTATTAAAAGGTTTAGGTTTCTCTGAAGAAGACTTTGATAAAGAAATTTCAAAGTTAAGTGGCGGTCAAAAAACCAGAGTTGCATTATGTAAATTATTATTACTTTCACCAGATATATTACTTTTAGATGAGCCTACTAACCACTTAGATTTAGAAGCAATTGAATGGCTTGAAGAGTATTTAAAATCTTATAAAGGTACTATTTTAGTTATTTCCCATGATAGATTTTTCCTTGATTCTGTAACTAATAGAACTTTCCAAGTAATTAATGGTCATGTTAACTGCTACAATACTTCTTATACAAAGTTTTTAGAACTTAGAGAAAAAGATTATGAATCACAGCTAAAGGCATATAATCTTCAACAAGCTGAAATAAAAAGACAAGAAGCAATAATTGAGAAGTTTAGATCTTTTAATAGAGAAAAGAGTATTAGAGCTGCTGAAAGTAGAGAAAAAGCCCTCGATAGAATGGAGAAAATAGATGCTCCAGATGAAGAAAAGGGACCAGCAAAAATTAAATTTGAAACCTCAGTTAAAAGTGGATATGATGTTTTACATGCTGAAAATTTAAGTAAGAGTTTTGGTGATAAACATTTATTCTCTAATCTTTCTTTAGATTTAAAGAGAGGAGAAAAAATCGCCTTAATTGGTGAAAATGGTAGAGGTAAGACTACTTTCTTCAACATTCTTATGGATAAAATAAAACCAGATAGCGGTGTTAAAGTATTAGGCACTAACGTAAACATAGGATATTATGATCAAGAACAATCTAACTTATGTGAAGATAAAACTATAATTGATGAAGTATGGGATGACTTCCCTGAATTAACAACATCACAAGTTAGAGGGGCATTAGCAACCTTCCTATTTACTGGTGAGGATGTATTTAAAACTATTAATAAACTTAGCGGTGGTGAGAAATGTAGAATCAACTTGCTTAAGTTAATGCTTTCAAGATCCAACTTATTATTACTAGATGAACCTACTAACCATCTAGATATTTTATCTAGAGAGGCTTTAGAAGAAGCTATATTAAGCTATGATGGTACATTAATAGTAATTTCCCATGATAGATATTTCTTAAATAAAGTTATAAACAGAATTGTGGAACTTCAAGAAGAAGGAACTACTGAATATTTAGGAAACTATAGTTACTATGTTGAAAAGAAGCTTAATCCATTAAGATTTGAAGCTTATGAAGAACTAGCAAATGGTAAAACTAAAACTCAACTAAAAGAAGAAAAAAGGAAAAAACGCGAAATAGAAAAAGAAGAAAAGGCAAAGAAACTACAAATTAAAAAGTTAGAAGATGAAATAAGTAAAAATGAAGAATTACTTCTAGCCCTTCAAGAAGATTTATGTAAAGAAGAAATATACTCTAATCCTTCAGAAAGTGAAAGAGTAAATAAAGAAATAAAAATCCTTGAAGAAAAAATAGAAGACCTTTATATTAAATGGGAAGAAGTTAATTAATAAAAAAGATAATATAGATAATAAAGATTAAAAGAGAAATTGCCTACTGCAATTTCTCTTTTAATATAAAAAACTCTGCAAATGCAGAGTTTTGTCCTCAAACTTATTATCTATCTTATCCTATTTATCTTTATTATAATTACTTAGATCCTGTACTTCCAAATCCACCACGATCAGAATTTCCAAAGGACTCTACTTCATCAAACTCTATCTCAGGCATTACTTCCATTATTCTAAACTGTGCTATTTTATCCCCTTTTCTTATCCAAGTACCCTTTACTTCTACTCCATCTATAAGCTCTATATTTTTTCCTTCTAAACAATAAACAGGCATGTGCCATTGATCATTATCACCTATATATGTATCATCAACTACCCCTACTGAATTAGTTTGAATTATTCCCCAAGTTTTAAATGTTGAACTTCTTGGAGCAAGATGCGCTTCCCACCCTCTTGGTAATTCTAATGCAAACCCTAATGGAATCATAGCTCTTTCATTAACTTTTACGAATATATCCTTATTAGCGTACACATCAATCCAGTTACCTTTTGCTATTTTTTTTAACTTAGTTGCCTCTTCAAAATACTTTATTCTTATTTTCATAATTTCTCTTTCATTCCTTACTCTTTAGACTATTTTACTACCATTATAACAATAATAGACATATATTTCTACAAAATAAAAAAGGCCTATTCTCTAAAGCCTTTTTTATACGAGGAAAGTATAAAATTTTAATTAGATATAAATCAAAGATATTATTATATTTTCAAATTATAAAATATAAAATCAAGGATAATAATTTTATAATTTCCTTACCTTTAGTACCAGTGAGGTGGATATTTATTTTGATGTGACTTGAAGCGCAGCGATGGAACAAGGAAAATAAATATACTCCATATCTTTTTCATTTATGAATTAATTATCTTCTACATTGTCTTTTATTCTTAATCTTATTAATTACATAAATACAACTTTCTGTTGTACATTCATCAATAGTAACCTCATTCCAATTTATATATTGAGGTTTTTCAAAGTATCTCTTATCAATTAATTCTATAACCCTATATGCTCCCTCAGGAACATTGCAAAATACAACTTTACCATCACAATCAGTAACATTTGAATCTACTAATTTGGGGCATACTCCATTAAGTTTATAAAGATTAACTTTTACGCCCTTTATTTTTGTTCCTTCTTTACTATGCAAAGCTGAAATTACTGTTATAACGCCCTTTACTTCTTTTCTGCATTTATCTTTCTTATCCTTTACTGCACATCCACAATTATTATTTTCATTCCACTCGTCTTCGCAGTTTAGCCATTTTTGCCTTTCATAATGTTCATAATAATCACTGGTATTTACGTCATACGGCTCTTCACTTACATATTCTTCCTCCTTGCATTCATTGCAAATATGATTATCTTCTGCATTATCAAATTCCTTTTCTGTAACATTTATGTCTGCATCACTATAATAACATTTCATCTCTTCTGCTTCTATCTTGCTATTAATACAACTATCATCATTTTCTCCAAAAATATAGCTTTCTGACCCACAAGTATGTGTTTCACATCTGCCATCTGGATATGATATATCAAAATTTACTACTATATCTTCAGTTTTCCCTTCTTGTTTTGCTTCGGCCTTTTCCTGTAAATACTCCTTCATAAACCTCTCTATAATAGGATCATCATCTTTCATGTTAGTACAATAAACTCTTTTCACCTTTTCTTCGCTCACAAAAAAAACCTCCTTAGTTTTCTTATATTAATAAAATATGAGAAACTAAAGAGATATGTGATTATTTTACCTGTCAAATACTAGTGTCTTATCCTCTGTAAAGCTTTTAACTATTTTGTCAAATCCTAAAGGCTTACTAAAATAATATCCTTGAATTATATCACAACCAATTTTTTCTAAATAATGAAGTTGATTTTTAATTTCTACACCCTCTGCAACAACTTCTAGATTAAGCATATGTGCTAATTCAATAACTTTTTCAATAATAAATTCACTTTTTAAGTCGATTCCTATATCTGATACAAAGCTTTTATCTATTTTTACTTTATCTATAGGTAACCTTTTTAAATAATTTAAAGATGAATATCCTGTACCAAAGTCATCCAAAGCTATAGTTACGCCTAAATCTTTTATCTTTCTTAACATTTCTATATTGCGCTCTGCTGATTTCATTATAACACTTTCAGTAACTTCAAATTCAATGTTTGCAGGGTCTATATCATACTCATCAATCTTTTCCTTTATATATTCTAAAAGTTCAACATCTCGTATTTGTACTTGTGAAAGATTTATTGCCACTTTAAATTTATCATCTATAATACTAGTTAAATATTTACATTTTTTAAATGCATTATCTATAAGATATTTACCTATATTAATTATAGCTCCTGAACTTTCTGATGCACGTATAAACTCATCTGGATACACATAACCTAGTTCACTACTTTTCCATCGTGCTAAACATTCAAATCCTTCTATCTTCTTAGATTTGCACCAATACTTAGGTTGTAAATCAAAATATATTTCACCATTATCTAAGGCACTTCTTAAACAACGTTTTACAGCTAATTCCCTGTTAATTTCATCTGAAACTTCCTTATTAAATACGCAAAATCTATTTTTTCCATTAGCTTTTGCTTTATACATTGCAATATCAGCTTTCTTTAATAATGCTTGTACAGTTTCCCCATCAGTTCTGTAAAAACTAACTCCTATACTTACTGTACAATATATTTCTTTACCTGACACTTTAAGTGGTCTATTAAATGTATCTAATATATCTTTTAGTAATTTTACTACTTCTTCTTTTGCTTCTACATCCCCTATTGCTATTATAAATTCATCTCCACCAAATCTTGCTAATAAACATTTTTCATTAATAACACTATTTAATGTATTACAAAAGCTATTTAAAAGCTTATCTCCTGCATCATGCCCAAAAGTATCATTAACATATTTAAAATTATCTAAATCTAAAAAAACTATTGCAAAATCCTTTTCCTCTCTCTTAACCTGAGTTAGCATTTTTTTAGATTTCTCTATAAAATATCTTCTATTTGGTATTCCAGTAACTTCATCATAGTTACTCATATAATATATCTTCATTTCTTTTTCTTTTCTATCAGTTATATTACTAATAGAACCATATATGTATAATCCATCATCCTCTAATATTCTCTTCCCTTTTTGTTTTATCCATAGAGTTTCGCCTTTTTTACCTTCAACCCTAAACTCTACTGAAAAATATTCTTTCTCTTCTCTCAAAAATTCTTCATACTTTTGTATATAAATCCATCTATCCTTGGGTAAAATAAAATTTACCCAACTCTCATTTGAGATTTTACATTGATCTTCATTATTATTAAACAATATACCTTCTCTATCATTTATAATATATTCTCCTGTATCAACCTTTAAATAAAACATTATATCTTGACTACCTTCTAAGGCCCTTCTATAATTTCTCTCACTCATCCTTAGTAATTCATCTTGCTTTTTCTTTTCTGTTATATCAATAAAAATACCATTTAACTCATATTTATTATCTTTTATTTTTCCTTTTCCTGAACATTCTATATATAGTTGTTGCCCCTCTATATCTACAGTCTTAAATTCTAATATGAATTCATCCTCAATTTTTTTATCTATTATTTCTGTAAAAAAGCTTTTTATATATTCTTTATAACTATTATCTATAAACTCATATAACCTATCAAATGAATCAATATTATTTTCAGTTTTAAATACCTTTTTGTATCTACTAGATATAAAAAGTAAATTATAGTCATCAAACCATTCCCATACTGCTCCATTTAAGGCACCTAATGCTTTTTCATATTTTCCATGTTCTATAGATAACTTAAGAAAATAAATTTTTCTATAAATCACAAACTGATAACACAATATTCCTAAAAATATAAGATTAAAAATTGTATTTCCTTTATATAAAGCTATAACAGCTACTATAATAGTTGTTACTGCAAGCATATTAAAAGTTTTGTCTAAGTCCCTCATAAAGCCCTCCGTAATACTACACTTTTAATTCCATAATTAAATTTTACCACATAACCTTTATATTTTATATACAGTTATGTTATATACAGGTAGAATAAATAGTAATTTGTCAAAAATAAAAGTCTTGAAATTATTAACTAATCTCAAGACTTTATTATCATAACTATTATCTATTTTTACCTATCGAATTGCTTATCCATGTTAAAACTAAATTTAATATTACACCAACTAATGCTGCAAAGCTTAACCCTGTAATAGCTACTTGTTCAGTAATTTTAATTCCTAAAATTATATTATATTTAGTTTCTACATATGAAGCTCCTAATCCTAAGAATAATATAACAACCATAACTATTATGTTATTCCATGAAAATTTAACTTTTTCACTCTTTATAGTCTTAGGTCCTACTATTGCAATCATTGTAAATAACATTAAACTTATTCCACCCATAACAGCTTGTGGTACAGTTCTTATTGCAGCTCCAAACTTAGCTATAAAAGCTAATCCTATTGCAAATACTGCTGTTATTCTAAGAATAGATGGATCATAGTTCTTAGTTACTGCTAAAACCCCTGTATTTTCACCATAAGTTGTATTAGCTGGTCCACCAAAAAGTGAAGCTGCTATAGTTGCTAATCCATCTCCAAGTAATGTTCTATTTAAACCTGGATCTTCTATAAAGTTTTTACCTACAACTTGTCCATTAGTAGTAATATCACCTATATGTTCCATAAATACTGCAAGTACTACTGGTGCTATAATCATTATTGCTCCAATATCAAACTTTGGTAAAGTAAATGATGGTACGGATAGTACTGCTGCGCTTGCTATTTCAGCTGTTTGAACTTCTCCCATTATTAAAGCTACTATATATCCAACTGCTACACCACATAATATTGCAATCTGTTTTGTAAATCCTCTTCCAAAGAATTTTATTATTAAAGTAACACCTAATGTTATAATTGCTAATGTCCAGTTATTTGATGCCATATCTATAGCTGTTGGTATAAGATTTAATCCAATTACCATAATCATTGGCCCAACAACTTGTGCTGGTAATATTGCTTTTATTTTTCCAACTCCAACCTTTTTTATTATTAAAGATACTATTATATATATAAGTCCTGCTACAAACATACCACCTTGTGCATAACTTAAATCACCATATGCATCTCTAACTGCTATAATTACTGGTATAAATGCAAAAGATGATCCTAAGAATACTGGAACCTTTCCTTTAGTACACAAATGAAATATTAATGTTCCACATCCTGCTGTAAATAGAGCTACTGATGGGTCTAATCCAGTTAAGATTGGTACTAATACAGTTGCTCCAAACATTGCAACCAAATGTTGTAATGCCAAAATGCATCTCATTACCTTTTCCTTTAAAGTTCTACTTTTTGATTTTTCAATTGCTGAAAGTATCATTTCTGACATCTTTTTACCTCCTTAATATTTATAAGGAGAAATTACTTTCTCCCTTTTTCAGTCTCTCTGGACTTGAATTAAAAGGTTTTAATAAAATAAAAAAACTTCTTACATGGCAGTAAGAAGCTATAATTTGTCTATATAACCGTAAATCTTTCTTCTTACTAGCCTCTCTGGACCACTTTAAAGAATTTTAATTTTTTATTTAAACTTCTATAAGTATAGCATAGCAATCTAAGTAATTCAATAACAAAATATTACACTTTTCTTTAAGGGATATTTTTTTTATACAGGAACATACTAAGTAATAAATATTTATAGAGGGTGATACATATGAAAAAAAACAAATATTCTTTTCTAGCTTTTATATGTGTTTTTATTTTTACATTAAGCTTTTTTTCAGTTTATACAATGGCTGAAGAAGAAAAGGTAATTTATATTACTTTTGATGATGGGCCTGGTGGCAAAGTAACCACTGAGGTACTAGACATATTAAAAAGAGAAGAAGTTCCTGCTACCTTCTTTCTAATTGGTGATCAAATAAAAGGACAAGAAAAACTCATTAAACGTATGGTTGATGAAGGACATTCAATTGGACTACATAGTATGTCCCATAATAAATCAAAACTATATTCTTCAGATAAAGAGTTTTTAAAAGAAATGCTAGAGTGTCAAAAAACCATAAATGATGCATGTGGTATTAGTCCTTCTATATTAAGATTTCCTTTTGGTTGCAATAACAATTCTTATCATTTAAAGAAAACACTTGTTGACTCATTACATGAAAACAACTTGAAGATTTATGACTGGAATGTAGATAGTACTGATGGTGCCAACCACAACGCTAGCCCAAGTACTTATATAAAACATGCAAAAAGTGATAAAAATAATATAATTTTACTTATGCATTGTGGCTACATGAATAAAAACTCCGCAAAAGCTTTACCTGAGGTAATCAAATACTATAAAGATAAGGGATATACATTTAAAGCAATATCAAGCGATACTGATGAAATGTTTCATTTTATGAAACATTAATAGAAAAAACCTAGAATAACTTCTAGGTTTTTTCCAATTAACATGAAACGTTAGAATTATCTATATATTATATTTAGTAATTCTCATAGCTTGTTCGACTATCTTATATATAATCATTCCTGCAATAACATTTACCACCGCTGTAGGAACTACTACTGCAAATATAGTTGTTAATATAGCTCCTTCCACCCCCGATATAAGTGCTAAAGAGGTTAAAAATACAGTCCCACTTAATAATGTTCCAAAAACAAATAATATTATCCCTTGAATATTATTGCTTACTTTTTCCCTTAATGGAAGCATTAATAAATACATTACATTACAAGTTATAACCTTATCTATAATATTAGGTAATTGCCCACCTGGTGATTTAGTTGTTAATGCAGTAAATATACCTATTATTATACCTGCAAATATAGTTGTTTTATAATCTCTATTAATTAACATTATTATAAAAAGCATTGCTAGTGCAAAATCCGGTTGAGCTGGTAACCCAAAGGATGGACTTATTGCATGTAATATTACTCCTATTGCAATTAAAATTGCGTTTAATACCATTTTCTTTGTATCCATTTTAAATTCCCCCTAATTTTAAATATTTCTTATCCTGGTTTCCACTCTTCATTTCATAACATATTAATCACGCCCCAAACTTATTAAATAAAATAAAAAAACCGTCCTAAATTAATAGGACGGATATGTTCCGCGGTACCACCTAAATTGTGTATAACACCTCTCTACTTTCAAGTACTAATATACTCTATTTGCTGTAACGTGCAACCCACGGCTTAACTACTCTCTCCAAAGATTTCATCTTGCTCCTCAAAGGCCCATTCACCATTAGCTACAGTACCGATATTCCACCATCATCAGCTCTCTTTAACCTTGCACCTGGTTACTATCCCTCTTCAAAGGATTTATCTTAATATTATAATATGCATCTTTTCTATTTTTGTCAATATATTACACTTAAATTTTACTATTTTTTTACTTCCTGTAATATTAGAACTTATAATATAACCTTTTATTTTTTCTGTAACCTAATTATTGTTTTCTCCTTGTGCTTTAGTTTTTTTATCATTGACTAATGACGCTATTAAAGCTGCTGATGCTCCTAAAAGTACTAAAACCTTCCCTGTTTTTTTCATATTCATACGACGACCCTCCAAACATAAATTTTACCTATATTAGTATTATAACCCATAGACTTGCCTATATACTATAGTTTGAAATTTTTAAATATTTTTATCTAAATTGATTTATTTCTCTTATATAAGTACATCCAATAGCATTTAATTTTTCGCAAATTTCTTTTTCTGAAACATCCATATCTTCACATAATCCTTCTAATGAAGAAAAAGTATCTCTAAGCTTCATATTTATAACACTTAATAAAATATTAGGGTCCATAGCCATTATTGATTCTCTATCCATTCTTTCACCTTCTTAGTTTTATCTATATAATTTATATTTTACATATACAAAAAATCATTTCAACTTCTATTTTTGTAGATATATAGATTTATCTCTTTTTATAATAATAATTGTATATATCAAAGTGATACTTTCAACTATTGGTACAGTTAACCACGCCCCTGTTAATCCCATAATATATGACATAATTACTATTACTATAGAAATTAATATAAACCCTCTAATTAAAGATATTATAGTGGATACCTTTGATCTTTCTATAGATTGCATAAAACCTATAGATACTATATTTACACCCATTACAATAAAAGATAAAAAGTATATTCTTATTCCACTACAAGTAATATCTAGAATTCCTTCTATATTACTTGAAAATATTCTCGCTATAAATTCAGGATTAGATACCCCAATTATAAAAAACACTACTCCAGAAACAAATGAAATTTTTCTAGCTAGCTTAAAAGCAGATATAACTCTATCTATCTTTTTTGCTCCATAATTCATGCTTATAATAGGCTGAATTCCTTGAGATATTCCATTAAATATTGCAGTACAAATTAAAGCTACATTTGAAATTATACTATAGGCAGAAACTGCTTCTACTCCACCTATCTTCACTAGAACTATATTAAATATAAAAATAACAACTCCTGCAGACATTTCATTAACCAAACTAGGTATACCATTTAAGATAATTCTTTTTGCATATCTTAGTGATTTTTTATATTGCGATATATATAAATGTATAGAATTCTTTTTAAATATAAAATGTAATAATAATATACTTACCCCTACTAATTGAGCTATGGATGTAGCTAAAGCAGCCCCCCTCATCCCTTTATTTAATGGAAAAATTAATACATAATCTAAAATAATATTAGTTAAATTAGTACAAATAACAGCCCACATTACCAATTTGGGGTTGTTATCATTTCTAACAAATACAGAAAGAGTTTGTATAACAATAAAAGCTATTCCAAATGATAATATAGCTGATAAGTATTCTTTCACTAATGGTAAAGTCTCTTGTGATGCACCTAAAAATAATGAAAATTGCTCTAAAAAGACTATTCCAAATACAGATAATATCGCGCCTGATATAAATGATGATATTACTGAAAAAGTAAAAATACTGTTTGCTGAATCCAACCTTCCTTTTCCTATTGAAATTGAAAGTGCAGTAGCACCTCCAACACCAAATATTAACCCTATACTATTAAATATACTGTACATAGGAATCCCCACATTTAGGGCTGCTAAACCTAGATTTCCTATTCCTCTTCCTATAAACATAGTATCAAAAAATATACACATAGATAACCCAAGCATTCCTAAAACACTTGGAATCATATATCTTACAGCTAAAGATCCTATACTGTCTTCTAATAAATTAACTTTCTTCATTTGTACCTTCCTTACTATCTTTTGTAATCAATTTTTCTAAACTCTATATTAAACCTTTCATCATCAATATCAATTACTGCAAAGCTTATCTTTTCATCGTATGATAACCCTAATGATCCAGGATTAATCATAATCTTCCCTTCATAAAAAGATAAATAACATTGATAATGAGTATGGCCAAACAATACATAATCCCATTCGCCATTATAATCATTTAAAAATTCTTCTAATATCCCTCCATTATATAAGTAAGGTATATCAGTATTACTATTTATTCTGCTATGTACCATTAAAAACCTTTTTCCTGCTACTTCTTCTACCCTTTTTAAAGGTATATTTTTTATCCAACTTAACTCTTCTTTTGAAAGTTCTTCATCTATATAATATAGATTACTCTCATGATTACCGCATACATTTATGAACCTTTTATCATTCATTATTATCTTCAAGGTCTCTCTAGGATTAATCCCACCCATTATATCCCCTAAATTAAGAACAACTTCTATATTGTTCTCATCTATATAGTTTATGAAATATTTTAATGCTTCTACATTTCCATGTACATCAGATATTACAGCAACCTTCATAATAAACTTCCCTTCTTAAATACTATTATCCTTATATTATAATTTTTCCATACTTATTTTTCCATATTTAATTTGAAGTTTAATTAGATACATTTTTTTGTAAAACCTAATACACTCCATATACTTTTTTATCCAAAAATAGTACAATATAAATGTAATATTTTTTGTAGGGGGACTTTTTTAATGAAACTAATTGCAACAGATTTAGACGGCACGTTACTTCAACCAGACTCAACAATATCAAAATATGACTTAGAATGGATTAATAAAGCCGAAGAGTCCGGTATTAAAGTCATTGTGGCTACAGGAAGACAATACACTGCAGCTCTTGAACTTTTATCTAAATCTAACTTCAAACCTGATTACATAATCACAGATAATGGGTCATGTGCTTATTCAGTTAAAGATAATAAAAAAATTTGTTCATATCCAATAAAAGAAGACACCGTAAAGGAAATACTAGATTTTCTAGAATCTAATAATTATCCTTATGGCCTTTCTTCTGATAAACATAGAATACATTTTAGAGATATTTCAAAACGTCTTACAGATGAATTTAATAGAAATCAATCAGTTATTCCTGACTTAGATAGAAACCATTTAGATTCTCTAGTAAGTTTTATCGAAAGTGATAGTGCACTATATGTAGATTCATATAAGGATATACTAAACTTAAATACTGATTTATTTAATATATCTGCTCTTTCATTTGACCCTAATAGAATAAAAGATGGAATTGCTGAAGCCTCTAAAATTAAAGGAGTAAATGTTGTTTCTTCAGCATATAACAACTTTGAATTTCAAAGCTATGAAACTTCTAAGGGAAAATCATTAGCATTTATTGCAGATTACCTTCATATATCTTTAGATGATACAATGGCAATTGGCGATAACTATAATGATGTATCAATGTTTGAACATGCATACCATAGTGTTGCAATGGGAAATTCTAATGATGATATAAAAAACTTATGCAGATACACAACACTAACAAATCTAGAAAATGGTGTTGGACATGCAATTAAAACTTTTGCTCTAAATAAATAAAAAAGTATAGAGTGGATATTTATTTTGTTTATTCTGGCACTACGCTCCAAATTACATCAAAAAAAGAAGTCATATATATGGCTTCTTTTTTTAAATATAATTATTCTTCAAAACGCTCTAAAAACGAATGCTTTTCTCCATCTATTTCCCATCCTAAAATAGAATCCATAGCTACATTTTCAGCAGCTTTGAATATAGACTTATCTACATCATTAAAGTTTTCCTTTAGATTTGCGATAAGCTCTTTTATTTCATATCTCTTACCACCAATTTTTTTGGCTGCTACCATACAAGCACAATTCAGTGGCCATATTCCACTATAATTTATAAATCTTTTTATAGCTTCTTCCTCTATCAGATATAAAGGTCTTATTAACTCTATGCCTTCAAAGTTTTGAGATTTAAGCTTTGGTAACATTGTTTTAAAGTTACCTGCATAAAGAATATTTAACATAGTTGTTTCAATTACATCATTGTAATGATGTCCTAAAGCTAATTTATTACACCCAAGTTCCTTAGCCTTTTCATAAAGTGATCCTCTTCTCATTCTAGCACACAAATAGCATGGGTAATCTTGAGCTTTTTTATCTATAACTTCAAATATTTTAGAATCATAGATATGAGCTGGTATTCCTAAATAATCTAAGTTTTCTTTATGTAAAGCCTTTATTTGTGGATGATATCCTGGGTCCATAGCTATAAATTCTAAATCAAACTTAACATCACTATATCTTTGAAGCTGTTGGAAACATTTAGCCATAAGCAAGCTATCCTTCCCACCTGAAATTGCTACAGCAACTTTATCTCCATCTTGTATTAAATCATATTGCTTTATAGCTTTTATAAACTTTGACCAAATTGGCTTTCTATATCTTTTTATAATGCTCTTTTCTATTTCTTCTAAAGGTTTCTTTTCCTCTGTTGGAATTATTCTTTCACAACCTGTTCCTGCTATTCCACTCATCTATATCACCTCGTACACATGATATTATATCATCACATAATATTTTTTCAATTGAAATAATATTCTATTTGTCATCAAGTCGCTTTTGTACTATATATTTTTATATTTATATATTGTTATATTTATATGTTTATATATTGTAGCACAATTTTAAAAGAGAAATTGCTAAACAATTTCTCTTTAGGCTCTGCTATTCATGTCTTTCAATTTTCTTTTTAGCCACTAATGCTACTCCAAGAAATCCAGATAAAGCCACAACTGTCGTCAACTTACCAAATATAGGTCCTTTAGTTACTACTATTGGTCCATCATCATTTGCCCAATCTACAAATTCATTAGACGCATGTATATCAGATGCAACATTAAATTCAACTTCATCTAAATCCCCATTCAATCCTATTATACTTAAAGGCAATCTTATTTCAATTTTGGATCCATCTGAATTAGTAAATAATCGATCTTCTCCTACACTGTTTCCATCTAACTTTATCCTTATATTAAATTTTTTCACCATACTTCCTGATTCAGAATCCCATAATTCTACAAAGCCACAAGTTATCTTAAAAGTCGATACCTTTTGAGGATGCCACACTTCTCCTTCTTTAGTATCCCAAGGGAAAAAACAATTATGACTTCCATTTCCATTTCCATTTATTATTGGAATCCACATATCCCACAATCCTGAATCCGGATATTCACCACTATGTGAAGGAAATCTTTCTATATACAAATACAGATAATCCTTGTTGACATAATACTTTATTTCTTTTAAATCCTCACTTTTTTTATCTGAATCTGATTCTTTATCTATACAATTTGGAATACCATCCCAATCACTATATATCCCATCAATTATTATAGGCGTATTTTCTTCTGTAGTAGCTGATGCATATGTAACTTGTCCACTTATTGTGCAAAAAATAACACTCGCTAATAATATTTTTCTGACCCTCTTCATACTACCACCTCTATTTATTAAATTTATAATTACTTGTAACAATTAACCCAAGATTTTATTCTATAAAACCAAGAATAATCATTTTTCATCCTTTCATTTATCATTTCTTTTTCTTGATTAAATGTTTTAGTATTCCAGTGACTTTTTTCCTTTGTTGAGTTTAAAATTCCAGCAACTCTCATAAAAAATATTACTATTCTATAGATGGGCAAAAGAAATACAATCATAAAATTTTTATTCATGAATCTTCTTAAATCTTTTTGTTCTTTTAAATAAAGCTTACTTACAATAAAATTAACTACTGATAATAAAACATAAGAAAGATACATTATTAAATTTGCACCTACAATAAGTTTCATTGGGTAATCTATAAATATTAAAAAGATAAGCGCAAAAATCCAGATTAATCTTGGAAATACTAAAGTATGATCTTTAATTATGTTTATTTTAAGTATATTAACTAAACCTTTTTTTATATTTTTACCTGAAAATAAAGTTGAAACTTCTATTTGACCTCTTTGCCACCTTTGACGTTGTATATATAATTTATCTAAGTTTTCAACAGGATCTACAAAGAAAAAGGAATCTTCACATAACTCTACTCGTCCATCTAAAAAAGCTCTAATTTGAGAGGTCATATGAGTATCCTCTCCAAGAGTCTCTCCATTATATAATTGAGTTCTCAAAACACTATCTCTTCTAAATGCTGAAAAAGCACCAGCTAAAGTAAACATAGTATTGGTTTTTGATTGAAATCCCCTCCCTATCAAAAAAGCTTCACTATATTCAAACAACTCACACTTTTGAAATACTTTTTTAATACCTATATTGGTTTTCTCAATATCTTTATAATTTGTTAATACCACACCAGTCATAGCTATTACATCATCTTTTTTTTCAAACTTATATACCATATTGAAAATAGCATCCTTTTCCAAAACTCCATCAGAATCAATATTTATTATATATTTCCCATCTGCCATATATAATCCCTTATTTAAGGCTTTTGCTTTACCTTTAGACGAATCAAGCCACCACAATCTTAATTTAGGATATTGTTGTTGAAGCTCACAATAAACTCTATAAGATTCATCTTTAGAGCCATTATCAATTAATAATACTTGTAAATTACTAATTGGATAACTTTGATTAACTATAGATTTTACACATTGACATAATGTTTTTTCAGAATTATAAACTGGTATAAGTATAGTTACATATGGATAGAAACTCAACTTTCTATCATCAGTTTTAGTGAAATAATCAAAAGATACTATTATTGCTGCTACAATCCCAATAACAAAATCAATAATTAATGGTATAACTAGCCATATACCCCAAAAGACAAACTCTTTAATTATTTCATCCATTATTTTATTTCACCAACCTTTTGTCCTTTAAGCTGATTCTTAGTAAAAACTATATAATATAATAAAACAGTAAATACAAAGAAAAAAATTCTTCCAAGCACCATATGTATAAAATCATAACTTTCTAGTCCAAATTGTCTTGTTAATACAATAATCATAAGTATCCTTAATATATTTATAAAGATCAAATATATATTACCTACTAATACAACTAAAACTTTCTTAAAGCTTTTAACAAATGGAAAAAATATTACTAAAGAAGTAAATATTAAGGATTCAATCACACCTGAGCATTGATAATTAATTGACATAGATAAAATACTACCATCTACATAAAAATTTACTATTGAGTAATTCTTCATAACTTCAAACATGTCACTTTTATCAGATATAAAAGCTAATATACTATTTATCAAGTAAAGAAAACCATTTTCTATGGGATCTCTAAAGAAAATCATTCCTATGGCAAATATCCCCAAACTCCCTACTAAAAACTTAAAAAATTCCATTTTTAAATTTCTAAATAATAATATTGCCGTTATCCATAATGCTAAAATAAAAATCAGCCAAAACCCTTCATTCATTTGCTCAACTCCTCATTATTTGTCAAGTAGCTTTTTATTCGTCCATTCACCATGGATTTAGAAATAATTAAAATTAACAATACTGATATTAATGATATTGTTATCCCTGCACTTAATTTAGGGTATGTAACTTCAATGACTAGTTCTTTACTTTTTAAATTAACTAAATTATTAAATACTTGATAACTTCCTTCAATTGTTTCGAATGAACTAAGTGCAGCTATAGGAACTATTACATCATTATTTTCTGAATTTACCATTATCCTATTAGATTCAAAATCAATTTGTATATTTACACATTTTCTATCTGGTAAAATATACGATTCCATATTAGTAGCTTCTTCTAATATTTCTAAAGCAACATCATCCTTAGTTATCATCTCAAAGTAAGGAATATTCAATCCTAAAAACACTAGATTTTCATTATAGTATTTCATATATTCAAGCATTCTTGTATCTACATTAATATAATTGTTATTATCATCTTTGCCACCTAACAAATAACTACATCTAAATATTTTCTCATCTTCAGGAAAATCCCCAATTTTAACACGTTCTCCTTTAAAATAAAATTCCCCATAATTATCTTCTAAATCTATCTTTTTTGATGAAATTCCTAAAAACTCTTCATCACCAAGCTCATTACTATCTACAACTACCCTAATGCCTTTTTCAGAAATCTCCTTTAACATATCTTCTGCTTTTTTCTTATCCCTATATTTAAATCCAGATAGAAATATTGCTTTAAATTCAGACAACTCTGAAACTGTATAGTCATCTATATAGTCCTTGTCCCCTTTAGTGAAATTAGGAAAGCTGTAACATATATTTTCTGCATATTTTCCTATTGCAATTCCATCAAACTTTACTGTCGTTCCAAAAGTACCTTCTATTGGATACTTATAAATAATGTCGTTTGTATCTTCATAAACTTTAATATAGCCATTTTGGTTTGCACATTCATCTAAGTAATTAAAATCATTTATTAAATCTTTCTTTATTAGTAAAGTGTCTGCTCCCAATTGAATACATCTATCAAACATAACTAAATAATAATTATTTTCCAATGCTGTATTAATCATTACTATGTTCTCTGAAGTGTTAGCACTTTTCCATTGCCATCCAAATACCTGGTTACTACTCTTTCCTTTTACTCCATACTTTAAATAATAACTTGGTAATGCACCATACTGTGATAAATCTAATATTCCTATTCTTTGAGTGGCTATTTCGCTAGCATAATCTAATGAGTATACTAATCCTTCTGGAAATTCTCTATTATGCCCAATTAAGTCAAATGTCAACATAGAGTCTGATAATAATATGAAGCATATTATTACTATCAATACCTTTCTAAGATTCCTCCACAATAAAATTGATACTAATATCAAAGCTATTGCTATACTAGTCACTTTGGAAAATATAAGAAATTCACTAAAAGGAATATTCTTAAGCACTTTAATAAAAACATTACTAGTTCCTATAAAAATAAGTATTCCATAAAAACTTAAATTCTTGATATCTCTTCTACCATTCATAAATAAAACAGAAAAAATTCCTACTAAAAAGAAGCTTAGACCAAAATAATAAACTTCTACATTATAGAACCTTAAAACTGGTGAAATTGAGTCTAATAAACTATAGGAATTTTGAGTTAACTTTTGTATCACTTCACTTTTATTACTATTAAGCAAACCTTCACCTAAAGCAGGAACAAGCCAAAAGGCTGATAATAAAATACCTAATAATGATAATAAAACAATAAAAAATTTCTTTCCAAAATAGGTTTTTCTTATTGTATCAAAAACTGCCAATAAAAATAATGCTAGTAAAATCATTATAACAATGTGCATAGAATTTAAAGAAATTATACAAATAATGACTGATAAAAATACGTAATTTTTAAATTTATTTTCCCTAGTAGCTTTATAATAAATTAACAATAAGTATGGTATTAATGCATTTATTATAACTAATTGAAGATTTCCTTCTGAAAAAAGTACTCTTAAGTTATTGGGAATAAAAAACCATAGTATTCCAAAAAACAAACCTAATTTAAATCTATTACAATAATAGCCCCATAATAAAAATCCAGTTCCACCTACAATGAAAACTAAAGTAATAAAAACACTAAAAGTAACGTAAATATCATTAGTTAATAAATTGATAAGCGCTAATAAATAATATGGTATTGGTTCACTACCTTTTAAAAGTTGAGTTCCATTATACCAGTTAATATCATAACTAATGAATGATTCTCCATTTATAAAAGAATCATACAAAATATTACCTTTATATAAATATCCAAAAGTTTCTGATCCCCATGGATAGTTTCCTATTTTATTAATAGTGAGTATTGTAATGATAGCAAACATACATAATATTACAAAATAAAGTATTAATGTTAATACTTTATTTTTATATTGTTGTTTTTTATCTTTCAACATATCTTTTCTACTAGCATTGCCCCGAGTAAAATAGTTTACGTCTTTATCAATATTCATATCTATTTCTTTATTATGTACGTCCTAGTAGGATTTTCACTTATCTCAATAGAATTAAGAATTAAATTATTACTCTCAAGGACATTACTTATATCAACAAATATTTTTCTTCCTATATTCTCCATTGTAGGTATTGACTCTTTAAAACATTTTAAATCATTTAAATATTTTCCTTCATATTGATGAAAATAAGCCTCTAACATCTTTTCCATTTTAGTAAAGTTTATATAATTTTGTGATTTTACTGCAATGTATATAACAGTCTCCCATGTATGTGGATGAATATCTGATTGATTGCCACCCAAATTTACTGAGTGTCTAGCATTAATATAGAACTTAAATTTATAAGAACACTCCATACTGCAACTCTCCTATCTAATCTTATCTTCTTGTACTAATTCCTCATATTTATCACTTATTTTTATAAAACCATATCCAAATAGCAATAAAAAATATGGAAGATGATTTATTAAATATCTTGACCTAGCTTCAAAAAATGCTAAAAATAATATTATACCTACTATATTTAATCTAATTACAAATATTTCTCTATTGTTATAATCTTTATCTCTAACAAAAACAGGATATGCTATAAGGATAATAATTACAGACCAAAAACCTTGAAGAATATTGGCTAACTTAAAATAATCTTTATTCTCATGATTATAATAGTTCTGCATTTTTATACTTATATCATCTACAGCATATGGTCCTTGTCTAATAAAATTTCCTTCGCCACCATAATAAAAAGTCCCATCAGATAAAAACCAATTTACTTTTTTAGCTAAAAATTCAATATACCCTTTAATTCCAAAGTTTTTCAATCTTTTTTTTATCTCTTCAATATTTGCTTCTATTTTTTCTTCTTTTGAGTGCTTACTATTAGTCAACCTAACATCATCTTCATCATATGCACCGTATATAGTCCCTCTATTTTCAACAGTTACACTCTGCATACCCATCATAATAAAATGTGTAAAGGGAACCTCTAAATGATCCCTATTATCTAAATTAACACTATTAACCACAATATTACTTGTAAATTTATTAACAATAAAACTAGTAGTTATTCCCCCTAAAGATAAAATAAATATAAGAAAAAATACTTCTAAAAAATTCTTCTTTTTTCTAGTTATAAATAGTAATTCACTAATCACTATAGCTATGATACTTATTATTACAGTTGGCTTAATACTTAATCCAACTACACTTAAAACTGCCATTAGAAGTATATAAAAACTTTTCATAGCCTTACTTATTATTTGCTTTTCACATATATATAAATAAAATATCAATATTGGAAATAACATACTTAATGTATCTGAATACGGTATAACTAACCAAGGAGAGAATGCAAATAAAGATGTAAAAACTAAAAGTATTATTACAGCAACTTTTTTCCCATATATCTTTTTTGCTGTAATAAATGTTACAAAAATAGTTAAATCTACAAAAATCACATTAATTATAACTAGAATAAATGTAAAATCTATATACCTACAGAGTTTAGTTATACTATAAATTTTACTAAATATAAGCATAAGAAATAAATTATTAGGATACATCATGAAGTAGCTGCTATTAAACTTTTCTGGGTTATCAACAATATTAATTGAATGATCTATTAAGCCTCCTACATCCCATCCAGGAAGAAAATATATACCTTTTACTAATATGATTTGTAATAATAAAAGTACTATGAAAAAAATTAGGATTGTAATCCTAAAATGCTTTTTTACCAAAGTTACTTTCATAATATCTCTTTTAACTAAACTATATATTAATATTAGGATTCCTAGAAAAGCTCCTCCTAATATTAATGATGGTATCATTCTAAAGTGAACAAGATCATTTTGATTAAAAAATATCAAACTAAATGCCACAGCTAAAAAACATAACAAAAAAAACCATGTAAATATGAAAATCAAAATATTATATGTTTTTTTCTCTTTCTTCTTAAATCGTCTTCCCTTTTTCATTATTCTCCTCTTTTTTCATATCTCTACACAATTCTTTCTACTTATTATCGTATATTTTTTAAATAATCAAGTCAAGGACTATAGTCCCACCAAGTTACATATACTACAAATATTATTATTTTTTTACTTTTATTAAACTTTTTTATAAATTTTATGATTTATTTTTCATTCACAATTCTTTCTTTTTCTGCATAAATTGATTTTAGATAAACATTTACGAGGGGATAAACAATTATGTACTATGAAAGACATTGCATTGATTGTAAGGATTGTATAAAAGATCCTGCAGATCCTAAATGCAGCACTGCTTGTGCAGATAAGAAGAAAAACTGTTATGAAAACTATAAAACCTTTGCTCCAAAAATTTATGGAAAAGCTTATATAGTATGCCAACCTTACGAAACACTATTTGACCTAGATGATGCTATTCATGCTGGAACAATCTTCAAGAATATGTACGATCCATACTGCAACATTAAATATACTAAGGGAGGTAAAGCTTGTGAATAGGAAAGAATGTTTAGAACAATTTATGAAACTACAATTTTTTGCTGTTGACTTAAACCTTTATTTAGATAACTTCCCTTGTTGTTCAAAAGCTCAAGAAGACTACAAATTTATTTCCAAACAACTAGATAAGGTAAAATGCGAATACGAAGAAAACTTTGGCCCACTAACTAACTTCGGTTCAGCTTATGTAGAAAATCCTGAAAAATGGATAGATACACCTTGGCCATGGGAAAGAATGTAAGGAGGAAATAAATAATGTGGTATTATGTTAAAACTTTACAACATCCAGTTAACTTAAAGTCCAAAGACCTTAGAATGGCCCAACTTTTAATATCTCAATATGGTGGACCAGACGGAGAGTTAAGTGCTGCTCTTAGATATCTTAACCAAAGATATTCAATGCCAACTAATAAATCTAAAGGATTATTAACTGACATTGGAACAGAGGAAATGGCTCATGTAGAGATGATAGCTACTATGGCTAATCAACTAATGGAAAATGCTTCTATAGATGAAATTAAAGCTGCAGGCTTAGATGGGCACTATGTTGACCATGGAAAAGCTTTATTCTATACAGATGCTACAGGCAACCCTTGGACTGCAACTTATATACAAGCTAAAGGTGATGTAATCGCTGACTTACATGAAGATATGGGTGCTGAACAAAAAGCAAGAGCAACTTATGAATGGCTAATAAACCTAACAGATGATCCTGATATAAAAGAAATTTTAGGATTTTTAAGAGAAAGAGAAGTTGTTCACTATCAAAGATTTGGTGAAGCTTTAATGGATGTACAAGATAATGTTAAACCTATGAACCTATACTGTAAATAATATAGAAGGTGCGAAGAAAATCAAATCCTCGCACCTTTTTTTATTTCATTATAGCTATTGCCTCTATTTCAACTAATGCATCTTTTGGTAATCTTGCTACCTCTACACAACTTCTTGCAGGGGCATTTTCTTTGAAATATTCACCATATACTTCATTAACATCTCCAAAATCATTCATATTCTTAATATATACTACTGTTTTTACCACATTTTCTAATGAAGTTCCAGCAGCCTCTAAAATAGCTTTTATATTCTCTAAAGATTGTTTTGTTGCAGCTTTTATTTCAGTAACTAGCTCTCCTGTAGAAGGATTTAATGGAATTTGACCTGATGTAAATAATAAATCTCCTACCTTCTGTGCTTGTGAATATGGACCTATTGCCTTAGGCGCTTTTTCTGTAAAAATAACTTCTTTATTCATTTTATTATCCTCCTAGTTTCTATTCGTATATCATTGTAGGCTTAATTGATTTTGGATTATATCCATTATCCTTTAATGCTTTAATTATCTTTTCTTTATGTTCATGTCCAAATGTTTCCATAGTTATTATTAATTCCACTGCACTACTTCTGTTTATACTTACAAATTGATTATGTTCAAGTTTAACTATATTTCCTTGTGCATCAGCTATAACCTTTGAAACATTAGTTAATTCCCCTGGCTTATCTGGTAATAATACAGATACTGTACATATGCGCCCTCTTTCAATTAATCCATGTTGCACTAATGATGAAAATGTAATAACATCCATATTTCCACCACTTATTATTGGAACAACTTTTTTCCCTTTGCACTTTAAATGCTTTAATGCTGCAACTGTTAAAAGCCCTGAATTTTCTGCTAGCATCTTATGGTTTTCAAGCATATCTAAAAATGCACCTATAAGTTCATTATCATCAATTGTTATTATCTCATCTATATTTTCTTTTATATATGGAAATATCTTGCTTCCTGGCGTTTTCACTGCTGTCCCATCTGCAATAGTTTCAACTTTAGGTAATGTAACAACATGTCCCTCTTTCAATGAAACCTCCATACAATTAGCACCAGCTGGCTCTACTCCTATAACTTTTATATTAGGATTTAGCAATTTAACTAGAGTAGATACACCTGAAGCTAATCCACCTCCACCTATTGGAACTAAAATAATATCAACAGTAGGTAGTTCTTTTATTATTTCCATAGCAATGGATCCTTGTCCAGTTGCTACATCTAAATCATCAAATGGGTGAATAAATGTATATCCATTCTCTTCTGCTAGCCTTAGAGCATAACTACATGCTTCATCATATACATCCCCATAAAGAATTACTTCTGCACCATAAGCTTTTGTTCTATTAACTTTAACTAAAGGTGTAGTTGTTGGCATAACAATTACTGCCTTTACACCATAGGACTTTGCTGCATATGCAACTCCTTGAGCATGATTTCCAGCTGATGCAGTTATTAATCCTTTATTTCTCTCTTCATCTGTAAGAGTACTTATCTTATAATAAGCTCCTCTTATTTTATATGCCCCTGTTTTTTGCATGTTTTCAGGCTTAATATATACCTTATTGCCTGTTAAATCCGAATAAAAATCACTATAAACTAGCTTTGTTTGCAAAATTACTTTTTGTACAACTTCATAAGCTTCTTCAAACTTTTCCAATGTCATCATATTCCAAATTCCCCTTTTATTGCTTTGCTAAAATATACTAATATAATATCATTTGTAATATTTATGTCAATAAAAAAATGGAGTGGATATTTTTACAGATTTTTCTCTCATACTAAAGATAAAAAAGGAAGCTGATATTACACTCAGCTTCCTTTATTACTTTTTAATAGAAATTCCTTGTGGAAATCCAAAAATATTTTGTGGATCATATTTCTTCTTGATTTCTCTTAATTTATTAGTATTTTTACCAAAATATTCTCTTTCATAATCCCCTAACTCTGCATAAGGAAAATTAATAAAAGAACCTTCTGTCATTGCCATTATATTCTTAAATTTATCTACAACCCATGCCCTGTTAGCCGGTGCGTGTTTAGGATCTTCCCATACAGATTGAAAGCCAATTATAAAGTTAGAATTTCTAAACGCAAAAGCCGTATCTTCACTACTTTTATCTCTTACAGCTCCACCTAATCCATAAAATGATACTGCTGCATAATATGCACCTTCAGCTCTATCATCTATTAATTCTATTATTTCCTTAATCTCTTTTTCTGAATAATCTCTAGACACAAATCTTCCTGATGATTTATACTTTTCATAATCTGGATGACTATCTTGAATCTTTCTATTAGCATCTAAAACAGTTGTATAATCTAAAGAAAACTCTCCAAAGCTTGGAATTTTTTTAAATGGTTCAACTATCTTTTTAGCCTCTTCCTTATCCCCATAAAATAATCCAGTAAGCTTTATTCCTTTTCCTTTTGTTTCTGAATTATATATTCCTAGCTTGAAATTAGCTCTTCTATCCAAATTTTTATATTCATTTTGCCACATCTTTATGAATTCTATCTTTTCTTCTAAATCAATATTAGGAAAATCCATATTTATTAATGTAACCATATCAATCTTTTTAGGAATATTAAAAGTCATTGATACTACAACACCAAAATTTCCTCCTCCTGCACCTCTGCAAGCCCAAAATAAGTCACTATTTTCTCTCTCATTGGCTATTATTAAGTTACCCATATAATCAATTAATTCAAGTTCTACTAAACTATCACAAGACAATCCTAATAATCTAGTAGAATATCCCCAGCCCCCTCCAAGTACTAGTCCTGGAACTCCTACTGTAGGACATCCTCCTCCAGGGAATGGATACCCTTTAGATCCTGTTGCTTCATAAAGTTCTCTATTTCTAACTCCACCTTCAATCTTTACTTTTCCTTTATTTTCATCTATGTAAATATTATTCATTTTACTAACATCAATAACTACCACATCATTTCCTGTGGAATACCCTTCATAGTTATGACATCCTGATCTAATTCTTATTGGAAGCTCATTTTTTCTTGCCCAAAGAACTGAATTTCTAACATCGTTTTTTTCTTTGCAATAAATAATTACAAGAGGATATTTCTCTATAGCCCTATTCCAACTCATTCTGCTCTCTTCATATCTAAAGTCATCCCTTGTAACAACATCTCCTGTTAATTCTTTAAAATTATATTTAATCATTAGTAACACCTCTATTTAATAATACAATATTTGCATAATCATTATTGAAATCATTATGGTACACCTTCATATTCCTAATTATATCAGGTATTCCATTTTTAAATTCTAAAAGACAAATACCTTTATGATATTTATTTATACATTTATAAGGAAGTAAAAACCACTCATGTATTATAGCTTTTATTTCTACATCTACCTCTATCTCTTCACTTTTATCTAAATTTCTTAAAGTATTAAATCTACTTCCCACATAAATATCTTCCTCTAGTATATTAGAAAAGATAAATATAAAATTCTCATTATATTGTATCTCTTTAAAGTCATTAATACACCTTTCAAACTCTTTATAATACTCCCCCTTCCCTTTTTCTTTCATAACCCTTTCAGGAAAAATTTCATTCTTATATCTATTATAATATCCCTCATCACCTTTAAAAGTTAATCCCATAATTTTAGGTCTTAAGTCTTCTTGATTTAATTCTTCTAAAAACTTAGTCTTCATTTTTATACTCCCATCCATATTCTCTATATATTTATTAATACAAATAAATTCCTCTAAGTCCAGTAGTTGAGTCAACAAAAAGTGGAATATTAGGTGGATTAAATGTAAAGTAAGTAAATAGAACTACACCAAGTAAACAAATAAACAACAAAGAATAAAATACTACTTTATTATATTTATAATTCTCATAATACTTTAATCCAATTAATTGTCCTATAAAAACCCCCAGTATAAGCGAAAATATATCAAGTACTAAGTTTTGTATGCCAAAGGCACCTGTATAAGTATAAAAAAAAGTTATTATTATAATAGGACTTATAATTATGGATATTGCCATAGATACAATCCACTTTCTTATATCTATATACATTTTTCCGCGGTATATAAAATATCCAATCCCCCACCATAATACCGTAGGATAAAAAGCTAATTTTAGATGTTCCCATATACTTTCATTTATTGGTGTAAAAATTCCTACAATCTTTATATTGCCACTAAAACCATATAAAAAGTGACTTAATGATGAAATAAGAACTATAGCAATAACGCCATACAACATATATTTTTTTATTAAGCATGATTTATTAAACATATACTCTCCTTAAAGTTAATTTTTTAATATTATATGAAAATCTATATCTAAAAGTATATCTATTTATAAATTCTTTATAAGTAAATGATATAATATAATTAATCTGAAATTATGGAGTGATTATATGTTAGAACTATTAAAAAGTAGAAGAAGCATAAGAAAATATAAAGATACACCTATTGAAAAAGACAAAATAGATAAAATAATAAAATCGGCACTTCTTGCACCATCTTCTATGAACAAAAAGCCGGTAGAATTAATAGTAGTAAATGAAAAGTCTACTTTAGAAAAACTTGAAAAGTGTAAAAACAGGGGCACACTTGCTTTGAAAACTTCACCTGTTGCTATAGTTGTAATTGGTGACTCTTTAACAAGTGATGTTTGGATAGAAGATGCTTCTATTGCTTCAACCTTAATTCAACTTGAAGCTGAAAGTCTAGGCCTAGGATCTTGTTGGATACAAATGAGAAGTCGACAAGGTGAAAATGATGATTCTGAAAAAGAAGTAAGAAATGTATTAAACATACCAGATAATTATGGTGTACTAAGCATAATTGCTTTAGGGTATAAGGATGAAGAAAAAATACCTTATGATGAAAACTCATTTAACTTTAATAAAATTCATTACAACAAATTCTAATTCAAAAGGTGATGCAGCTTACTGCTGTATCACCTTTACTCCATTATTTTCATATTCTATTGTGCATTTACCACCATTTTTTAATTTTCCAAAAAGAATTTCATCTACAAGTAGAGATTTAATTTCTTTATCTATAACTCTTATTATCTCTCTTGCACCATATTCTTCACTAATTCCTTTATTCTCAAGAAAATCTATACAAGAATCTCCCCAGCTTAAATCTATCTTCTTTTCCTTTAACTTATCTTTTAATAAATTAAGTTGCTTTACTACAATGTTTCTACTCATTTCTTTATTTATAGGATTAAATACTACCACCTTACTTAATCTATTTCTAAACTCTGGAGTAAAAATTTTCTTAACCTCTTCAGTTATTCCTTCCCTAGTGACCTCTCTATCTCCAAACCCAATTAAACTTTTACCAACCTTACTTGCTCCTGCATTTGAAGTCATTATAAGAATTACATTTCTAAAGTCCGTTTTTCTCCCCTGGTTATCTGTTAATGTAGCATAATCCATAACTTGAAGAAGAATATTAAATATATCACTATGGGCTTTTTCTATTTCATCTAGTAATAGCACACAATGAGGATTCTTTTTTACACTATCTGTTAATAGTCCTCCCTCTTCATATCCTACATACCCAGCAGGTGCTCCTATTAACTTAGCAACAGTATGTTTTTCTACATACTCACTCATATCAAATCTTATAAGTTCTATGTTTAAAATATTAGCTATAGTTTTTGCAATTTCAGTTTTACCAACACCTGTTGGTCCTACAAATAATAAGCTAGCAACAGGTTTATTGTCATCATTAAGTCCTGCCCTTGATAGCTTTATTGCCTTAACTACTTCTTTTATTCCTTCTTCTTGACCAAATACCTGGGACTCTAGTTCATCTTCTAGCTTTCCTAACTTTTCAACTTCATCTATTTCTACTGTTTGTTTTGGTATATTACAAATCTTAGATAAAACCTCTTCTATTAGATTATTATCAACAGTTTGAACCTTCTTTTTTAATGGATGCATTACTCTATAAGCACCTGCTTCATCAATTAAGTCAATTGCTTTATCAGGTAAATATCTTTCATTTATATATTTATGGCTTAATTCTACCGCATGTTCTAAGGTTCCTTTAGAATATTTTACTCCGTGATAATCTTCATAATAACCTTTTAACCCGCTTAATATCTTTATAGTTTCTTCCACTGAAGGCTCCTTTATATCTATATTTTGAAACCTTCTAAGTAAACTTTTATTCTTAGAAAAATGCTTATTAAATTCATCATAAGTTGTTGCCCCAATTACTCTTATCTTACCTTCTGTTAAGTATGGCTTCAACATATTAGATACATCAAAAGTTCCTCCGTTAATTGCTCCTGCTCCAACAATATTATGAATTTCATCTATATAAATAATTGGATTAGAATAATCTGATACTCCATCCATAACCATTTTAAAACGCTTCTCAAAATCTCCTCTATATTGAGTTCCAGCTAAAAGCCCACCTAAATCTATTGAAAATATTTTAGAATTACTTAACTTCTCTGGAACCTTTCCTTCATTAATAAGTCTTGCAAGCCCAAAGGTAATAGCAGTCTTCCCTACCCCTGCCTCACCTATGTGTATAGGATTATTCTTATATTTTCTACATAAGATTTGCATAGTTCTTTCAAGTTCTAACTCTCTACCTATAAGGGGAGAATAACCATCTACTATATCATTTAAACAGGTTACATAAGCTTTCCATCCTTCATCCTTTATTTCTTTTCTATTGCCCTCTTCAGCCATAATCTCTTTATTTACTCTTTCTTCCCCCTGCAAATCACACAACTCATATAATAGATCAGTCCATTCAACTTGAGATAATAGATAATAAGCAGCGTAGCTCTCTTCTAAATTTATAATACCATCTAAAATATGAGACAACTCTACCACATTTCTATCACTAGCTTGAGCTCTTGATGATGAATATAAAATCACCTCATCAAAAGAATGACTTCCTTGAGGTTCATAATCCTCAATAACACTTACATTTTCATTTATATACCCTTGTAAGTCTTCTCGTAACTTTATAATATCTCCACCAGCATTTTTGAAAGCCTTACCAAAATCCTCATTAAATGTTGTTATATATAATAAATGTTCTGGAGTTATATATTCATGATTATTTTCTTTAGAATAATTTATAGCTTTAATAACTATTTCTTCTACTACTTCAGATAACTTCATTTTTTATCCTCCTATACGACTTCTATTGTAACTTTAAATGGGAATCCTTCTTGTCTTGCTAATGCTGTAGTTTTTTCCATCTTACTTTTAGCTATATCATAAGAATATGTACCAACTATAGCACTTCCACCCTTATGTACTTTCATCATTAAATCATTAGCTTCCATTTCATTTTTATTGAATATATTCATTAAAACAAATATAACAAACTCCATTGAAGTAAAATCATCATTATGCATAATAACCTTATATCTTTTAGGTTCTTTAACCTTAACTCTTGTCTTCTCAGTTATTGATGTACTAGTTGCCATAGTTATCCTCCTACATCTAATCTATATTTTATTATAATAGTAAAGTTACTATAAAAGTAATTTATTTTCAATTATATTTATGCATTCCATGGTAACATAATCTAAAAAAGACTTGGCCACATGCCAAGTCTTCTTGATTTACTTTATCTTTATAGTACCTATAGAATTACTCTCTCTACTTTTCAGCTAGTATTCCAGCGCCAACTAATCCTGCATCATCACCCATATTAGCTAATTTAATATTCACTTCTATTCCTTCAAAAACTCTTTTCTTTACTTCAACTTTAATATCTTCTATAAAATCAGGGTTATTAATAATAACTGATCCACCTAATACTATAACTTCAGGATCTACTGTAACTATTATATTTGCTATAGCCTTTGACACATTAATTACCCAATCTCTTATAATATCACTTAAGACACTATTATCTTCTTTTGCTCCCTCAAATACTTCTTTGGCAGTTAATTTATTTCCTAATTTAGAACTAGCAATTCTTGCAATATTGCTTCCACTGCATTGCCCTTCAAGACCGCCAAGATTCATATTTGAATGTTTATAATTATCTTCATTTATAATCATATTTCCTATTTCTGCTGCGATACTATTAAATCCAGATACAATCTCTCCTTTATATATAAAGCCTCCACCAACTCCTGTTGATAAAGTTACATAATATACACTTTCACAGCCTTTTCCTGCACCAATTATAGCTTCACTAAGTGCTGCTACATTAGCATCATTATTAACTTTAACTGGTAAATTTAATTCTTTTTCAAAGTATTCTTTTACCTTAAAACATTCCCAAGTTCTTAAATTGGGTGCTACTAAAATCTTTCCTTTTTTTATATCTAAAGGCCCTGGACAACCTACCCCTACAGCAACTATACTCTTATAATTCCATACCTCTTTAATTCTAGTTACTATTTTATTTAAATTATACTCTGGCCCTTTTGGCACCTCATTTCCAACTTTAAATTTATCTATCAACGTAAAGTCTTCATCAAATAAAGCTGCTCTTAGGTTTGTTCCACCTATATCTATTCCAATATAATATTTCATCTCTTTATTACCTCTATACATAGCTCTTTAACAAAGTTAACTCTCCTTGTATTGTGTACTTTCCTAATTTAGCAGGTATTAGAATACTATCTCCCTTTAGTATATCCATCTTTGTCCCATCTTCTGAAATAATAGTTCCCTTCCCATCAACACAAGTAAATATAAAGAATTTATTTATATCACTATTTTCTGATACTTCACTACTAACAACATATTTTTCTATAGTAAAATATTCACTAGCGCATAATATTCCTTTCTCATAACCACAAAAACTAACAAGCTTTTTTCCACTAGCATTTATAGGCTTTAAATTAAAATCAATTACATCCATTGACTTTTCCACATGAATTTCTCTTGGTCTTCCATAATCATAAATCCTATATGTTATATCACTACTTTGTTGTATCTCCGCTATAATAACACCTTCGCAAATAGCATGTACTAATCCACTATTTATAAGAAAACAATCCCCTTTTTTCACTTCAATTTTATTTAAATATTCTTCTGTCTTACCTTCTCTTATAGCCTTTTCAAAAATCGCCTTATCACAATTCTTTGTTCCAACTATTAAAGAAGCTCCTGGCTTTGCATCTACCACATACCATGCTTCAGTTTTTCCTAAAGAATTTTCTACCCTCTTTGCATATTCATCACTTGGATGAACCTGTACAGATAATTTTTCTTTTGAATTAATTAACTTTACCAATAAAGGAAACTCTTTATTTTCAAAACTTTCTCCTAACAATTCTGTTCCATACTCTTTAATTAATTCTTCAAAAGTCTTTCCTTTTAAATATCCATTAGAAACTATACTCATTCCGTTATGATGACATGCTATATCCCAGCTTTCACCTATATCTCCATGTGGTAAATTTTCTCTAAAACTTTCAAAATCTCTTCCTCCCCAAATCTTTTCATAATATAAATTTTCAAATTTTATCGGATACATAACTATATATTCCTACCTTTCATTTAACAAGTTATATAATGCGCCTATCATATTAGCATCATTTCCATGTATACACTTCTTAACAATAGGCTTTATTTTACCATCAGTATTATTACACATAATTTCATCTAACTTTTCATTAATACTTTCAATATACCCTTCTCTTTCACTTATAGCTCCACCTAAAACTATAACCTCAGGATCATAAGTATATTGAATATTGTATATTCCAATAGCCATATATCTAAAATACTTATTAACCTCTTCAACAGCTATGATATCTCCTTCATCATATAATTGAAATGCTTTAAGCCCATCAATATCTTTTTCTTCTAAACCTTTTCTTTGAGAAATAGCTCTAGCTAAAGCAGATGTTGATCCAACTCTACTCCATGTTAAGTATTTTTCTTCACCATCTTTATCATAATCTACAATACAATAACCAAACTCTCCGCCATGCTTATGTATTCCAGTATGAACTTTTTTATCTTTTACTATTGCCCCTCCAATTCCAGAGCCACAAACAACAAAAGCACAATCATTTTCTTCTTTAGCTGCTCCAAGCCAACACTCACCTAATGCTGCACAATTAGCATCATTTTCTATGGCAACATCTAATCCTGTTTTTTCTTTTAATATTTCTTTAAAGTTTGGTCCATGAATATAAGGAATTGCACTTGCACCACCTACAATTCCAGTTATAGAATCAACAGCACCTGGTGAACTTATAGCTATTCCTTTTAAATTAAAATTGTCTTTATTAATATTAACTATTTTAGATAGTTCTTCAAAAAATTGATCTACACTGTCAACAACCTTTATCTTATCCTTCGTTAATATATCTCCCATTTTACTCATTATGGACCACTTTACTGATGAACCTCCAATGTCAAAAACAATATAATTACTCATATATTTCCCTCCAAAAATTAATCGTTATATAACTGTAATATTCTAGGTTTTATTATATCTGTTATTTTTTCATATCCTTTTTCTGTCAGATGTAATCCATCTGTAGTATAAATCTCTTTGATATTCCCACTAATTTTATCTAATAATGTACTATATATATCTATAAACTCAACATTCTCATATCTATTACAAATATTTTGAATTTCTTTATTTACTATACTTATATTGAAATTAGTTCTTAAACATTTTCCCGCCTTAGGGCCTTGTTTGTTTTCATCACATGGTGTAGTAGAAGCAATCATTATCTTTACTTCTTTAAGATTTCCTCTAACTAATCTAATTAACTTTTCAATATTTAACGCTATTTCTCTAGGACTTCTCATATTAGTATTTCCTAAATCATTTGTTCCAACTGAAATATATACTAAGGATGGTTTGTATTTTATAACCGCCTCATCACAAATCCATAGCAATGTTTCTGATGTAAATCCCCCTATACCACAGTTATATTTATCATTTATTTCAGGAATGTATTTATTAATATCATATCCTTGAACAATAGAATCTCCATAAAAAACAACTCCATTTTCTTTGGAAATTCTATTATTAACTATAACCTCTTTCATCCTATCAACTTGAAATTCTCTTAACTGATACTGGTCATCATTAAAAATCATATTTTCCTTCATAAAGCTCTCCTTTCAACAATAGGGTGGCATAATTGCCACCCTTATTATTAAAATCCATTATTTTGTGATACTTCTTTTATCCATCTTCCAGATTTTTTAATAGTCTTTATCTGTGTAGGTAAATCTACAGCTATATATCCATATCTATTTTTATAAGCATTAGACCATGACCAACAATCAATTGGAGTCCATGAATGGAATCCAAAGCAGTTTGATCCTTCTACTATTCCCTTATGAAGATATTGTAGATGTTCCTCGAAGAATTCTATTCTATAATCATCCTCAATAATTCCTTCATTATTAATATATCTTTCTTCTCCTTCTACTCCCATACCATTTTCTGATATATACCAAGGAATATTGTTATAATTATCTCTTATATTTATAGCAATATCGTACATACATTGAGGATATATTTCCCACCCTCTATATGGATTCATTCTTCTTCCTGGCATCTCATAATTTTCGAAGTACTTACCTGGCATCCAACCATTTCTATTATCAAATTCTACTTCCCTAGCTTTAACTCTTCTTGGTTGATAATAATTAACTCCTAAGAAATCTATTGTATTATTCTTTATAATACTCATTTCTTCTTCAGTTGAATTCCATAATACATTATCTTTTTCTAATGTAGAAACTAATCCTTTAGGAAATTCTCCTTTAATAGCAGGATCTAAGAATGAATTATTAAAGAAATCATCTGCAAATTTTGCAGCTTCTAAATCTTTACTATCATTGCTTCTTGGATATGAAGGTGTTAAGTTAAGAATAATACCTATTTTGCCATCTTGCCCTTGTTTTCTATAGGCTTCAATTACCTTAGCTGATGCAAGATTAAGATTATATAATACTTGTACAGCTTTTTTACCATCAACTAACTTTGGATAATGGAATTGATATAAATATTCACCTTCTACTACAACTATAGGTTCATTAAATGTTGTCCAGTACTTAACTCTATCCCCGAATAATTTAAATGCTGTTTCTGCAAACCTAACAAATAAGTCTACAACATGTTTCGATTCCCATCCCCCATACTTATCATACAAATCTACCGGTATATCAAAGTGGTGTAGATTCATGACTGGAATCATATCATTTTTTATACACTCATCTATAACATCATTATAGAACCTTATAGCATCCTCATCTGCTTCTCCAGTCTCAAAATCCTTTATTAATCTTGTCCATTGAATTGACGTTCTAAAAGAGTTTAAACCTATTTCTTTTAGCATAGCTAAATCATCTTTATAACTATTATAAAAATTTGATGCTATGTTTGGTCCTACTCTATCAAAGAAAGCTTCTGGCTCTATATCATACCAATAATCAAATACACTATCATGTTTTTTGTTAAATCTCCCTTCTGATTGAGGGCCAGATGTTGCAGAGCCCCACCAGAAGTTTTCTGGGAATACATATTTTTTATTCATACTACTACTCACTTTCTTTAAAGTTAATTATTTAATTTATTTCTTCAGCTTTTAATTTTTCTTCATTTTTGATTGTAAATCTATCTAATGATTTTATAAATGGCATCCATGTAACAAATACCATGGCAAAGTTAACTATTTGCAATAATCCCCCTCTTAATGAGTTTGTTGCTAAAATTCCACTAAAGAACATTGGAACTGTCCAAGGTACAGCAACACCTGTTGTTTTTGGAACTAATCCTGTCTTCATTGCAAAATAAGACACCGCTACAACTAACATTGGTGCTATAACCCAAGGAATTAAAATTGTTGGATTCATTACTATTGGCAAACCAAATATTATTGGTTCATTAACATTAAAAACTCCTGATGGTGCAGCAAGTTTTGCCACTTCTCTCATTTGTCTACTCTTACAGAATATAAATATTCCAACTATTACTGCTAGGGTCATACCTGTACCACCCATTCCAACAGTAAATGTTTCAATAAATTGTTTTGTAATTACATTAGGAATATCTGTTCCAGCTACAAACGCCTCATAGTTTTCTAATGACAAAGTATTCCAAATTGGATCTAATACTGAATTTACAATTATTTGACCGTGTAATCCAAAGAACCATAATATTTGAATTGCAAATATTGCAACTAAAGTTGCTAGAAGTCCACTACCTAATGATATTAATGGCATTTGAATTATTTCATATATACAATCATGTATATTTCCCCATGGTGTATAAGTGAAAATAGTTCTTATAACTAAGAATAAACCGATTACAATACATCCAGGAATTAATGCAGCAAATGATTTTGCAACTGTTGGTGGCACTCCATCTGGCATCTTAATTGTCCAATTTCTTTTAATTGCCCAAACATAAACTCTTGTCGATATAAAGGATCCTATAATACCTACAAACATTCCTTTTGCCCCTAATCTAGCAATTGGAATTACATCATTAATTACTGTTCCATTATCCGCAGTAACAGTAAGTGGAGTTAATACTAAGAATGCTGCAACCGCTACACCTGCTGCAAATATTGCATCTACATCATAGCTTTTAGCTAAATAATATCCTATACCTATTACCACAAACAATGTAGCTATACTCATAGTAGCCGAAGGTAATATACCAAAAATATTATTAATTGCTGCAACGCCATCTGCTCCTATAAGCTTGTCCAAATAAGGCAAATTCATAACTACTACTGCAAGTGAACCAACGATAGTTAATGGAAAACTTAGCATAAATGCATCACGTAATACAGACAATATTCTACTAGAAGCTAATTTTCCTGCAATGGGTAATAACTTTTCTTCAATTAAAGACGTAAATTTATTCATAATTATCATCTCTCCCAAAATATTTAGATAGTGATATCACCTTTTATGGAATCCATTACATTAAATATACAATACATCATATCCTTTGTCAATAAAAAGATATATCTTTTAATTAATAAGGTAATGTTATTTGCTAAAATAATAAAAAGAGACTTATCCAAAGTCTCTTTTTATCTTACTTTATACTAATGCTTTTAAATTCAAATTTATCACTTCTATGCCTAGATTTTGAATATTCAAATGCTTGACCAGTATCCAAATAGGCTGTCTGTTCTACTTCTAGAATAGGAAAGTTTTCATTTATCTCTAAATACTCTTGTTCTATTGCTGTTGGTAAAGATGCTCTTATTGTCCTATGAGCACTTTTTATCTTTAGATTTAATTTATTCTCTATATATTCATATATAGAGCCTTTAAGCGTATCAAATTTTACACCAGGTATAAGATCTATTGGCATATATGTATATTCCATTACATATGGGACTTTATCTGCATACCTTGCTCTTACTATATAATATACAAACTCATCTTCTGAAATTTTTAATTTTTCTGCTATTTCTCCCTCAGCATTAATCACTTTAAATTCTACAATTTTAGATATAATTGTCTTATCGCTAAAAGTCTTTGAAAATCCTTCAAACTGATATGATGTACTAATATGAGAAACCTCTTTATCATCAATGTCCTTTACGAAAGTTCCAGCTCCTCTTCTCTTCACTACTAATCCCCTCATCACCAATTTGTCCATAGCTTTTTTAATAGTAATCCTACTTACTCCATATTTCTCACACATTTCTTTTTCTAATGGTAATTGGTCATTAGGGCGATACTCTCCAGATTCTATCCTATTTTTTATATCCTCTGCTATTTCTTCATATTTTAGCATCTAAGTGCACCCCACTTTTTATGATTATAACTTTATTATATCAATTTATATTAATTTGTCATATCTTTTATTAATATAAAAAATAACCAATATAAGCTTTTCTAGGAGTACTCTATATTTCTATTCTTTTAGAAATAACTAATGAAATGATAACTCACTCTTCTCTTACACTAAAATTCTATTCTTAAATCAGCTTTTTTATCAATCACCTTATAAATTATAAACCCAATCATTCCACCAAGAGTATTCAAAATAATATCATCTATATCACAAGATCTAAAATTTCCAAAATACATAGATATATACTGAACCACCTCTATAGATAATGATACCAATGCACAAGTAATTACTGTTGATTTAAAACTTCTTAGTCTTTTAAAAAACATTGGTATGAATATTCCTAGAGGCAATAATAAAAGAATATTCCCAAGTATATTTTTAATCCAAAATCTAACCATATAACTCTCCATTTCTATTGGTACTTCATATATATCTTTTATAGTATTAAAAACCGGTACTATATTCATAGATGGTTTTCCTATATAACCACCTATCACTAAAGGAAAAAATGTTACTATAATAACCATAAGTATATAAAATTTAAACATTAAACTCATAACTTCTCTAAAGTTCAAAAACTTCTCTTCTTTATTCCTTTTTATAAATTTAATCATTTCTATAATAAGAATTATTATACTTCCTACTATAAATGCAAATTTCATTCCTAGCATATTAATACTCTCCCCTTAAGCTTTTTCCCATGTATATATTCATTATAATTCCAATCCCAAGAAAGCTTATTATTATATTGGAACCTCCATAACTTATAAAAGGTATTGAAACAGAATAAAAGTTCAAAATTCCAAAATTATATAAAAATCCTAATATATACTGACATGCAAATATACTTGATATTATAATAATTAATCTTTTTCCATAGATATCGCATATCTTTCCACTAATTTTAAACATATATATAATTAAAAATAAAACTAAACATAATACTAACACTCCAAATGCCCATCCAAAGCTGTATATTAATGATGATATAATACAATCTGAGATATTATTAGGAATTATCTCTAGATTAACTCTCGTTCCTTTCCCTATAAACACCGATGAATCTAATAATTCTTTTATAATATTATGTAAATAGTTATCATAACTGTTCTGACTATAGATTAAAATTAAAGCTATTATAAACATAAACATTAACCAAAAAGTAAGTTTTTTATTTTTAGTACTTATATATAATAAAAATATTAATGTTACTGTATATACTATTGCTACTCCTAAAGAATACTTTAATATCATCAACAAACCTAAGGGAATAAAGCTTAAAATCACTCCATAAATCATTCCTTTTTTTGTATCCCATTTAATATCTTTAAAAATTCCTACTAATGAAATTAAGAATATATTAACTGCTAAATCTCTTACATTAATAGATATTGGTCCAATATTAATCCAACTATTAATATTATTTACAGGACTATTAAACAAAAATAAAACTATAAATAAAGCTATTGATAATATATATAAATGCGCAGACTTATTTTTTATTTTTCTATAGTCAAAAAATGATATTAATAGAAATGCTCCTATCCCCAAAGTAGTGTAAATAATCATCTTATTTATAAAAAAATATTCATTTCCCCAATAATTATATGCATTTCCTCTTAATGAATACATAGTAATTATCCCTGTTATAATTAGAAAGGCAACTGTAATTAATATTCTATAATTAAACTTTTCCTTATGAACCTTGTTCAATTCTTCTCCCAAGATATCAGAACTTCCCATATCTCTTAATGCTTTTTCTTCTGCTATTTTTTCACTATCACCACATTTAATATAATCCTTTTTCTTTTCTTCTATATGAGCATATAATTCTTCCTTAATTTGATTGTGTGCTCTCTTACTTTTAATCTTAAGGCAAACAGACTCTAAATATTTAATTATATTCTCTTCTCCCTTTACTTCCATCCCATACCCTCCAAGTTCAACGCTCTTCTTGTGCTTTTATTATAATCAGTACTCTCTTCCTTTTTGGACATATACTCTCTTCCTATATCAGTTAATCTATAATACTTTTTATTAATCTCATCCTCTATCCAGTAAGAGGTAAGTAACCCTTCCCCCTCTAGTCCATGAAGTATTGGATATACTCCTCCTTCTTTTAAAGTAAAACTCCCCCTAAATTTAATTTCAATTTCCTTCAATATTTCATATCCACACATATCTTTTCTGCTAATCAAAGTTAATATCATAATATCTATATCACTATTTGTAGTTATTCTTTCTTCATTAACTCTTTTTAAAATATTAGTTAATATTTCGTCTTTAGAAATTAAGTTTTCATCTATTGATTTCTTTATTAAATCTTTTTTATTCATAATTATCACCTACAAATTAAATTCCTTATTTATTTCTTTCATAGTTCTATAGAGCCTATTTTTTACAGTAGACTCATTAACCTTTAATATATTAGCTATATCTTTTATTTTTAAATCCTTGCTAAAATATAAAATAAATATTTTAAGAGTTAATGAGTCCTTATCCTTTAAATATTTCCATATAGAATCACAAAGTAGCTTTTCATCATAGTTGTGTTCAACCTTTAAATCTGTTTTTAAATTAAGAAACTCTTCCTCGCTCTCTGAGGAAAAAACAGGAATAAAATTTTGACTGAGCTTTAAAATACCGTAATGTCTATATACCTCATTTCTTGCAATCCTAATAAGATACTTTTTATAATCTTTTATATTTTTATTTGATAATGCTCTATAAAACTTTAGGTATGTATTTTGAACCAAATCGCCTACATCATCTATATTTCTACATTTCGATAATATATATTTAAAAATATCCTCATAGGTTTCGTTATAAACTGATACTAATATCTCTTCTGAACTTACTTCACTCATAGCTTTAATCTCCACGCGCGTTCCCACCCTTCACTTATAATGATGATAAAATTGTATATTTAGTTTCATTATAAAATAAAATTGTGATAAAATATTATTTCATATTATAAAATCCTAATTAAGGAGGATAAAAATGATAATAAAAGATATATTATATGGAGAATTCCAGGTAGAAGACATATTTGAGATTTTAATAAATACAAAGGAAATTCAAAGATTAAAAAAAATTCATCAAGGTGGAGCTAGTTTTTTAGTTAATCCAAAATTGAATATTACTAGATATGATCATTCTATTGGAACTATGCTATTAATTAGATTGTTAGGTGGAAGTATTGAAGAACAGATTGCAGGACTTTTTCATGATATTTCACATACTGCTTTTTCTCATGTTATTGATACTGTTTTAGATAATAAAAAGGAAGACTACCATGAAATTATTTTAGAAGATGTAATAAATAACTCAGATATCCCCAAAATATTAGAAAGCAATGGTTACAATTATAAAGATATTTTGCTTCATCATGAAAGGTGGAACATATTAGAAAAATCAGCTCCTAAACTTTGTGCAGATAGAATAGACTATACTCTTAGAGATATGTATAACAATGGGATAATTACTATTGAAGATATAAAAAAATTTCTAACTAATATTAGGGTTATTAATGATGAAATAGTAGTTACATCCCTTGAAACAGGCGAATGGTTTGTAGAAACTTATTACAAAGAAGTTCTTGATTTCTTTATGGACCCTTTAAATATATATTCTAATTATAAATTTGCAGAAGTTTTGAAATTAGCCTTAAATAAAAAAATAATAACCTTAGAAGACTTTTTAAAGGATGACAATTATTTATTAACTATTTTAAGTTCCTCAAGAAACTCTGAAATAATTAATTTACTAAATTCTATTTCTCCAAATACAAAAGTAGTAGAAGATGACTCAAACTATGATATATACAAAGTCAATAAATTAAGAATAATTGACCCTACTATCTATATAAATAATACACTAAATAAAATATCTAATTTATCTTCATACATTAGACAGACAAATAAAGACGCAATCAAAAAGTCCCTTAAGGGATCTTATATAAAAATAGAAAGGAGTTAGTCAATTGGCTAACTCCTAAAGGCTATTTATTATATTTTTTTAAAATTCTTATATAATGATTAGCTTCTCTTATAACATGGTCAGAAAGAAGAGGCAATATTATTGATCTAATTTTACATTCTAATATTCCCTTTGTTCCATCCTTCTTAAAATCTCTTAGCTTAATAGTTTGTGATAAAGTATCATCAGTAACACTTAACTTTGTATCATCTGTAATACTTTCAGCTCTCTTTATTAACTTTTCAAATTCATTAGCAAATTTATTTGATTTAACAATTAATTCATTTTCGCTAGGATCTAGTAAACCTCTAATAAACAACGCATGTTCCATCATAATCTCATCCCAAAATAATTCTGTTTTTCTAATATCGCTCTTTTCTATATCTTTATTATTTTCTAATTCTTTTATGTATGCTCTATAAGTCTTTGCTTCCTCTATTAAATGTTCATTGAACATTGGATAGTTTAGTGTAAATAGTTCGCAACATAAAACATCACTTAATATCTTTATCTTAAACTCAATTAATCCATCTAGTAATTTTATAGCTCTATTATTGATATTCTTTATATAACTTATAATTCTGTCATTATCATTTTTATTCACTTTGCATTCAAGCTTATTTTCCATCAAGGTAATTTTAGTATTTATATCTATTCCTGTATAATATCTTGTTTTCTTTTCTGCATCCAAAGTATATTTAGTAATAATTTCTCCAGAATCTAATAGCTCTTGTCCAATTCGCCCATTACTTACTTTTACTACATCCTGTAATATCTTTTCAAACTTAAACTTATAGTTATCAGCTATCTTTGCTAACTTTTTATTTTTATCTGTAAATCCCACCTCTAAAAAAATTGAATGCTCTTTCATAATTCTAGCCCAAAAAAGATGCAATTCTAGTGATAAGTCAATGTACTTTTCCTTACTTATCATAATTCTCCTCCAAATAATTTTCTTATAATATATTTATTAAAAAATCTTATTTTTGTGTTAAGAAATAAAAAATAAAAGTAGCCTAACTCTACGTTAAGCTACTTTCATTTTTTTTGTATCGTTTTATAATATAAGCCCTAAAATAATTGCAATAATAAGTAGTCCATATATACCTAAACTTAATCTAAGGAAATTGTTTTTACTACTCCCCCTATACTCATTAACTTCTAATTCACTGTTCTTACCCTCTATATAATGGATAAATTCCTTTACTTCAATAGGCAAAGATTTACTTGGAATAAATATATCTTCCTTAATATCTCTTAACTTAATAATTAATCCAGAATGGATCTTTATTATCTCTGTTATTGATTTAAGTGGTGCTTCAATATAGGAATATTTATTTTCTCTACATATTTTATTCTCATCCACTTTAAAAGAATATATAGTATCTATATCAACAAATTGCTTTTTATATTTTTTCATACCTATCTTTTTTCCTAATAAACATATAAGAATTACTATAACTGTTATTCCTAAAAATAATAATAAAATAGCTGTAGTAATATTAGATGCAAATTTATATTTATTAAAAAGCTTAAATACGTTTATAAATACCAGTATATACCCTAATAACTTTACACAACAGGACATATAGATTTTATTAACCACAGCACTACCTACCCTATAGTTAATATACTCCCTATATTCAAATTCATTTTCAGAAGGTGAAAATTTAAAATTCATTGTAGTACCACCTCACCTCTTTATATTTTTCTATATCATAAATTATTACATCTCTTTCAACATTAAAACCATCAAAAGTCATAATACGGTTTAATACACAAGAATTTTTACTAACAAATATTATATAGCCATCATATATTCTAACTTCTTTAATTCCTTCCCATGAAATTTCTATTAATGTTTCATTCTTCTTAATAGTAAGTCCCTTTTCATTAAAATTAATTTCAAGTTCTCCATGGGATTTCTTCAAGTCTATAACTACTTTATTTATATACTTTCCATATATCGTTACCCCTAAAATTATCTGTAGTACAATTAAAGCTAGAAGTATGTATATAGGATAAGATGTTTTTAAAAACATATCTTTAGTAGCAAAATAAAATAACAGAGCTAATATTATATTCACCATAGATACCATTGATACTATAAGCGGAATCAAAAATTTTCCATGAGCTTTTTTAATCATATTTATACTATTGGGATCTGTTAACTGTTTATATGAATACATTATATTCCCCCATCCATAAATTCTCTTATCACTTTTATTGTATCAGCTATATCCATTTTTTACAATTTATACTACCTATATTGCGTTTTGGAAAATTAAAAGAGCTAGTATAAACTAGCTCTTTTAGTACTATCTTTTAAAAGTAATTTCTTTTTCTTCTTCTAAATTTATAAATGACTTACTTGGTAATGTTTTAGCAATTACTCTACCTTCTCTTATAGAGTATAAAACTTCTACTCTTCTTCTTACTGCATCATAACCACTTTCAGCATTTAATAAAATTAAATTACCTGGCTTACCTATTTCTATTCCATATTTATCTTCTATATTTAATGTTCTTGCACTATTAGTTGAGATAAACTTTAGGGATTCATTTATATCATCATATCCCATCATTTGACATACATGTAACCCAAAATGAACTACTTCTAACATATTTCCTGTTCCCATTGGATACCATGGGTCAAAGATATCATCATGTCCAAAGCATACATTAATTCCTGCTTCATCAAGCTCCTTAACTCTAGTAATACCTCTTCTCTTTGGATATGTATCAAATCTTCCTTGTAGGTGAGTATTAACTAAAGGATTTGAAACAAAATTTATTCCTGACATTTTTAAAAGTCTAAATAACTTATAAGTATAAGCATTATTGTATGATCCCATTGCAGTTGTATGACTAGCTGTTACCTTGTTCTTAAGACCTGTTTCTAAAGCTCTTGTAGCTACAACCTCTAAGAATCTTGATTGTTCATCATCAATTTCGTCACAGTGAACATCAACTAATACATTATATTTTTTTGCTAATTCAAAAATCTTATTTATAGATTCAACTCCATACTCCCTTGTAAATTCAAAGTGAGGTATAGCACCTATTACATCTGCACCTAGCTTTATAGCTTCCTCAACTAGTTCTAATCCATTTGGATATGAAAGAATTCCTTCTTGAGGAAAGGCTACTATTTGCAATGTAACATAATCCTTAACTTCTTCTCTTACTTCAACCATTGCCTTTAAAGCAACTAAACTCTCATCTGTAACATCAACATGTGTTCTTATGAATTGAATTCCGTTTGCCACTTGCCACTCTATTGCCTTTTTAGCTCTAGTTTTTACATCTTCTTTAGTTAAAAATTCTTTTCTTTGAGACCACCTTTCAATTCCTTCAAAAAGAGTTCCACTTTTATTCCACTCAGGTTCTCCTGCTGTTAAAGTGGTATCTAAGTGAACATGTGGTTCTATAAATGGAGCAGATGCTAAAGCTCCATTTCCTTCTATAACCTCTTCCCCTTCTAATGCTTCTAAACTTGAATCTATTTCTTTAAACTTTTCGTCTAAAATTCTTATATCAAATGATCCTTCTCTATCTAAAAGTCTAATATTTTTGATTAACATATTATCATCACCTTATTTATTAGTTATTTTTGTTCCTACTACATAAACTAACATTGTTGTTATAATTGCGTTTAATGCTATAACTCCTACTGTAACAACATTTGCAACTATAAATCCTGCTAAGAAGGATACTATAGCCACCCAGTTTATATTTTTGAATTCTGTTTTTTCTATAGTATCATACTTTCTTTTCTTTACAAAGAAGTAATCTGCTATTAATATTCCACCTACTGGAGGTAACATTGAGTTTAAGAATGTTAAGAATGCTGTAAAGTTATTATTTAACCATATTGCACCTACAGTTCCTATTAGCCCTCCTATGATTACCATATGTTTCTTAGGTAATTTTGTTATATTTGAAAGTCCTAATGCAGCTGTATATATTGCATTATCATTTGTTGTCCATATATTTAAACCTAGTACCAATATTGCTGGTATTACTAACCCTTGTGAAAACATAACATCTGCTATATCTGAATTTCCTGTAACCATTGCTCCAACTGCTCCAAACAAGAACATTAATGAGTTACCTATAAAGAATGCTATTACAGTTGTTGAAACTGCAACCTTCTTATTCTTTGAGAATCTTGCAAAGTCTGGCGTAGCTGTTCCTCCACTTATAAAAGATCCTACACATAATGTTACAGCTGTTACTAATGCCATCTTAGTTGTTGGCTCTATATTCATTAATCCTTGAACTCCACCAACTGAATTTGTTGCCATTATAGCTGATGTACTACCTAATATTGCTATGGCTGGTACTGCTATTGCACTTAATATTGTAAGTGACTTCATACCAAAATAAGCTGTTGCTGTCATTAGTATTCCTGTAATTGCTACTAATAAGTATAGATTTACATTAAATCTATTTGCTACTGGTATTGCAAACATTGCTATTCCAACACCAAACCAACCTATTTGAGTAATACTTGTTACAAATGATGCTAAATATGAACCCTTTTCACCAAATGAATACCTAGCAAGTAAGTGCATTGAAAGTCCAGTGTCAGCTCCTATATAAGCTAATGCTCCTGTATAACAAGCTAGTATTAAATTTCCTATGAATACTGCTATAAAGAAATCCTTTAGTGGTAAGCCTGTCCCTAAATTCCCTCCTGTTAACATACTCGCTGAGAAAAATGTAAATCCAAGCATAACCACAAACATTGAAAAGAAACCTTTCTTATCTTTTTTATGCACATGCTCCAATGCATAATCACTATCATGATTTTTTGTCTTTTGTTCCATTTTTTATCCTCCTAAATTTTATATTTAGGAAAACCAGTACTCATATTTAAAAGAAAAGACCTTTCTTTTGTAGAAAGGTCGTTTCACTTAATAAAAAGATATACACCCATGTATCTTTTCATTTTAACTGTGCCGTATAATTTCGACCTTATTAATCTCTCTGGATTTAATTTAAAGGACTAGTTTTCTTGGATTCATTATATATCTATTTGTCGAATTCAGTCAACATGTTTATATTTAATTATTCATTTTTAATAATATTAAATTTTTCCTTGTAATTATATAAAAAATAGAGATAGCCTAATATTAAGCTATCTCTATTCTTTATAATAATAAAACTAATGCTTCTTCTTTAGCATAAATAGGAATCCACCAACCATCATAGCTATACCATTTACAGCTACTATAGGCCATACGTTATTTCTATCTCCAGTTGTAACAGTTCCATTAGTTCCACTACCATTTCCTTGTCCAGGAGTCTCCCCTGGTTTTTCAGTTGGAGTATCAACTGGTGGTTCTGGATTTGGATTTTCTGGTTTTTCAGGTACTTTTGTATTATCCATTGCATCCTTTAACGCCTTCATGATACCTGTTATTTCATCTTTTGAGCCATCTATTAATGCATTTTTTGCTTCTTCAATTTGCTCTTTTAATGTTTTCCAAGCATCAGATTCATAATTTTTCTCTTCTAACTTTTCAGCTTGTGAAATTAACTCTTTCAACTCAGATACATCAACTAGCTTATCATCTATTGATTTTAAGCTTTCTACTGCTGCATTTACCTCATCTTTACTTGCATCTGATTTGTTTAATATTGTTTTTGCTGATTCTACTGTACTAATATATTCACTCCATGAATTTACTGTATAATTTACTTCATCATGAGGAACTAAATTATTAATAGCTTCTTTTAATAATGTTAAATCTACTAATGCTTCAACTTTTCCTGGTGCTTGTGATATTATTAATTGAATTTCTTCATCAGTAGCCTTTGGATTATTTAGTGTATCGATAACACTATCAATAAACTCTTTATAAGCATTCCATGATGCTTCTGTATAAGATTCTTCATCCTTCTTATTAAATTCATCAATAATACTAATCAAAGCTTTTCTATTCTCATCTAATGGAATTAGATTTGCAAATGCATCTTGTAGTTGAGCCATTATTTCTGTTACTTGCTCTTTTGTTGCTGCTGGATTTGATAATACTTCATTTCCTTTTACTAATGCATCTTGTAACTTATTATAACTTTCTTCAACAAATAGATCTTTATCTAATGCTTCATATTCTTCTACCTTTAATTTTAAATCCTTAATATAAACAAGAGAGTTCTTAGCAGAAATTAAAGTCTCTGTAGCATCATCAACTTGTTTTTGTGTTGCATTCTCAGATAATAATATATCCTTTGCACTATTATATGACTCTGTATATGCTTCAAAACTATTAGCTGTATAATCATCCTTTGATTCAGCAATTGTTTCATATTCAGCTATAGCAGATTCTAAATCTACTTTTGTTACAGTATTTACCAATTTTGCATCAGCCCATACAGCATGATCATTTGAATCTGCACCATTAGTTTCTGTAATAAGTGATACTGTTTTAGCTCCACGAATATCTACATTTACTTGAACTGAAGTTTTAAACATCACACCATTTTTACGGAATACCTCTTTACCATCAACCTTTACTACAAAGTTAACATTACTATTACCACCTTGTTCCATTCCAATTCCTGCAATTGCAGTAAAGTTTGTAGCATCTTTACCTTCAACATTAATTGTTACTTCGGAAGGTGCATGTGATCCAACACCCTTTTTAAATGGAGTCTTAACTCCATCAACCCAAACACCTAAAGGACTACCACATGTACAAAGATCCCTTTGGTTTGAACTGTATCCGCCCTTATCAACTATCCATTCCATATCACTTACATACATTTGATCTACTAAACTAAACTTTATAGTATATACCTTTTCTATACCATAAGATGAAGTTGCTTTAATTGTAGCTACAGGATTTTCCTTTGTAGCTTGAGTAATTTCTAATTTTACATTTTCATCTGTAGCAACAGCCTCTACATTTGGGAATGTAATATCTTCTTTATTAAATAAATCATAACTATATTCAGTTCTTAAAGGCTCAAATCCATCTAAAGAAACACCATCTAAAGTTATATTAGTAACTGGCATTATTGAATTTGGATTTAACTTACTATTTTCCATTCTCTCTTTTACAAATTCACTATCATTAGATGCAGCTTTTGTAATTGGAGTAATTCTAAATGAATGTGTATAAGTTTCACCTTTATTTAAAATATATTCACTTAATGGACCTGGACCACAACTTGCATTACCAAGACCTCTTTGAGCATAATCTACTGTTAATACTGTATCCTTAATAGTAGGAACTTGGTATGGATGACCTAGATTCTTCCAGGTATTGTGAATATCTTCAGCCCTATAATGTAGCGCACTTGTTTCCATCTTATCCTCGGCAACTACCATTATACCTTTACCATTTTCACCATTGGTTAAAGCAGTCCATCTAACATCTGTCTTATTTCCATTCTCTTGTGGTCTAACATATTTACTTGAGAAAGAATTAGTTACTGTATCCTTATAAATTCCAATCTTAGCCCCTGTATTTCTATCGATATAATTTTCTTGAGGCCCTCTACCATAATAAGTGATGTTTTCATATCCTTCTGGAACTATCATCTTCATACCAACTCTAGCAATTTCGCCAACTGCATTAGAATTTGCTGGTGTAAAGCTATTGCTTACTACAATATCACCATTTGCATAAATTATATAATCAATTGAGTTTGGTGAATCTATTCCTTCAATAGTTCCATCTACATGTACTGAAACCACCTTATCTTTTACATCTACAGTGTAATTATTAACCTTAAAGTTATCAGCTGCATTTTTCATACCATCTGTGAAGTTTGGATCATTACTTACTCTTGCTCTCCAGTAATTTGGCTTTGGTCCTTCCTTTAATAAAACCTCTCCGTTTACTGTATAATTTGTTATATATCCAGTATTTTTATCAACTGTAACAGAGAATTTATCGCTGTTTTCTCCACCAGTAATAACTGTTGAATCATCTTTTTCTTCTACATTTATTGTATTATTTTCACTTACATCAATAGATGGACGAGCCACTTCTGGTGTATAGTTTAACATAAGTTGTTCGAAAGCTATCTCATCACCCTTATGTCCATAGTATTCTCCTGCCCATGGTTGATCTTCTTTTAGTGTTACACTAAATTCTAATATATAATCAGAACCTTCTACTATTTGCATTTCTGGTAAATCTAATTGAATAGTCTTTTCTTCACCAGGTAAAATATTTTTTTGCTCTTCTGAAAGCTTTCCTTGAGCTTTAATTCCATTATCAATTAAAAGCTTCCAACTTATATCGTATTCATTTAAGTTTGTATTTAAGAATTCGTTTACTATTCTAACTGTTCCATCTTTAGCTTGTCCATCATCATAGAATGAAACTTCTTGATGTACTTTTTTAACTTCATATAACTCATCAGATGGAGTTCTGTCTGCATTCATTAATCCATTTGCACAAAAATCATTATCAGTAACTTTTTCTCCCCAGTCTCCACCATATCCAAAGAAATATTCTCCTTCTGGGTAATTTGTTGTTTCTTCTCTAACTTCATTTTCATTAAAATTCATAGAATATACTATATCTTCTTGAGGAACTTTGTAGTTTTCTTGAATTTCTTGTTTAGTAAGCGCTTTCTTTAAAACCATCACGTTATCAATCAAACCGTTAAAAGTACGCCCATTGTATTGTGGGTCATCACCAATTCCTATATTGTAGCTTGCACTATCTACCGGAGTATTCTTTGATATACTCTTTTCTCCAACCATTTCTCCATCTATATATAAAGAATATTTGCCATTTGCATATGTGCCCACAATATTAGTCCATTTTCCTATTTTTTCACTAGGGAAGTCAACAGTTAAAGTACCACTGCTCCATCCATCCACGAAAAATTCTATTTTATTGTTTGCTTTAGATATTTTTAAATTATAACCATTATCACCTTTAGAAATGATAGCTTGATCACTTCCTGTCATTCCATCTAACTTCACCCATGCTGATAATGTTAATTCGTCACTATTTGCATTTACACTTGGAACAAAAGTTTTTCCTCTTAAGGCTTTTCCTTCTCTTCCATTTTCCAATGTTCCTTTTATTTCTGATTCAGTTCCATCTGCATTTTTCACGTAATACTTTGTAGTATTTTTAATCTTAGTAGCAATTGACTGATCCATCCAATCCCATATGAATCCACCTTGGGCATTTTCATAATTTCTAAATACATCCCAGTACTCCTTAAAGTTTCCTAGTGCATTTCCCATAGCATGTGCATATTCAGATTGAATATAAGGGGCTTTATTATTGGTATTAGTTACGTGTCCAACTACTGATGATACTCCCCAGTATTGTGATGAATAAATATCAACCATTGATTGTTCTCTATTTCCCTTTGTATAACGATTATCTCTTTCATATTTTCTTAGTCTTGATGGATCACGTTCTAAAATCCATTGAGTAGAATTATAAAAACAATAACTATCATTCATAGGGTAAGTTCTATAAGTTGCTTCATTTCCTAAAGACCAAATTACAACAGATGGATGATTCTTATCTCTTTCCACCATATTTATTGTTCTATCCATCACAGAGTTGTTCCACTCTGACTCACCTGATGGTATATCAGCTTCAATTGCTCCTTTATGTGATTCAATGTTTGATTCATCACATATATATAAGCCTAATTCATCTGCTAATGCATAAGTATATGGATTATTAGGATAATGTGATGTCCTAATTGCATTAACATTGAATTGTTTCATTGTTACTAAATCTTCTTTTATATCTTCTCTTGTAAGAGCTCTACCATTTATATGGTCAGTCTCATGTCTATTAGTTCCTCTAAACATGATCTTTTTACCATTAATTTGAGCTTGCTCTTGACCTGCTTCATTTATATCAACTTTATCAATTTCTCTAAATCCAACTCTTTGACAAGTTGTTTCAAGTACATTACCATTTTCATCTTCTAATTGAATTAACAATCTATAAAGATTTGGTGTGTCTGCAAACCACTTTTTAGGGTTAGTAACCTCTTTAGAGCCTGTACCCCTTTGTCCCTTATCATCTGCTCTCTCTTCAACTGTAGCTTTTCCTGCGCTTACTTCTACATCATAAGAAAGTGGTTCATTCCAAAGTTTCTTATCACTATCTATTTCATATAAATCAGCTTTTACTGTATACTTACCAGACTTTTCTGGACTTAAACTTCTTACGTCTGTTTCTAATGTAAGTACAGCATCTTTATATTCTTCATCTAAATCAGTTTTTACAAAGATATCACGAATCTCTACATCTGATTTTGAATATAAAAATACATCTCTAAAAATACCACTTAAACGAATGAAGTCTTGGTTCTCTAAATAGCTTCCTGTTGACCATCTATATACCTCAACTGCAATTGTGTTTTCTCCTGGTTTAAGATATTCAGTAATATTAAATTCATCAGCAGTATAACTATCTTCAGCATATCCTACTCTTTCTCCATTTATATATAAATAGAATGCTGATTCTACACCTTGGAAAGAAACAAAGGTTTGTCTACCATCCCAGTCCTCTGGTAAAACGAAAGTTCTCTTATATTGGCCAACGCTATTTTTAACAGTTGGTGCAACAGGCTTATTCTTTCCATTTGTATTATAGTTTACTGATTCATAATTTGCCCAAGGATATGTCTGATTTGTATAAATTGGTGTGTCATATTTAAAATCACCATTTTCATCTCTCTGAGTTTGTATATTACTTGGAACTTCAATCTTATCCCAGCCTTCTGTATTCCAGGCCTCTTTATAATTTTTAGCTTCACCACCTCTTAAATCGTTTTCACGATCTGCAGGTTTTTCAGCCCATTTAAAGTCCCATGTTCCATTCAAGCTTTGATACCACTTTGAACCTGTTTCATCAAGATTATCTAATGCTGACTTTTCATGCTTCAATGCCTTTTCAATAGTTTCATATGGAGTAAATGTAGACCTTGCTGACTCACGATTTACTTCTATAGTGCTAATTTGGTCATACCATTCTTCTCCTGCAAATTGCGTATCTACCGCTTTTACAAATTTCATTGAACCGAAATCTACTACAGATAATACTAGAGTACTTGCTAAGAGTAATGAGGTAAATCTTTTCGTATTTTTAAAATTCCTACTTTTCATATTTTCCTCTCCTAAATCTTCCTAGTTTTATTTTCTAATATTACTCCTTACCCTACTATGAACTTTTTAACACTTTCTATAATTAATAGATATGATTTCGAATTAATTTATTATTTTTAATCTCCCTCCTCTCTTTACAAAAATAAATATCATATCTATGGTTTCCCACAGTTTAATTATACCTTATTTTACATTTATTGTATATATATTAAATACTTTTCCCATTAAATTAAAGTATGAATCAAAATATATAATTCTATTATCTTTATTTACTCACCTAATATGATTTGCCACTTATTTTAACTAGTAATATAATATTTTATTATAATTCTAGGAGGATTGATTTTATGAAACAAATAAAATTGTGTATTACTATAGCATTGTTATTATTTTTTCCGCTAACACTATATTGCTTTATTCCTACTAGAATTACTCCTAAAAAAGAGTTATCTAAAGATGACATTAAAATAAAAGTTCATTTACAAGTAACAACAGGTCCCCTTTATTACTTAAAAGAAGATAAAAATAAGCTTTGGAATACTATTAAAAATACTTATCCAGATGCTAATCCAAAATATATACAACTTACTGGTAATCTTCCTAATTATGCTGTAGATGATCCTGTCTTATTAGGAGACTTTTATATATATGGAAAAGTTGTTGGAACATATAATGATTCTGCTGAAGGTAAGATTCCACTATTTAATGTTAAATATTGTGACGCAAGTCTTGCTCCAATATTTAGAAATAATTCATTAATAGGACGATTTTCAATACTTTTGTTATTTCTTCCCCTTGTGACTTTACTTCTGCTAATATTACTTATAGTTATTCTTTTTAAAGAATATAAAAGTAAAAATAGTTAGCATTTCACTAATACTTATATATTTCATACATCTGCAATATATAATCAATAATTTCCTTTGACAAAATATATCTTAATTTCTATGATGATTCTAGTTTTTTGTTTTATATAGCATTTAGAGGTATATATGCTTCTAAATAACCTCTTCTTCTCTCACAACATAATATGGTGCATTTCAATTTTGACATTATAATAGCTAACGTATATACTAAAAACACAAGTTAGCTGATGCAAACTTAAAACTTAATATCGCGGGATGGAGCAGTTGGTAGCTCGTTGGGCTCATAACCCAAAGGTCGTAGGTTCAAGTCCTGCTCCCGCAACCAAAAAAATCCTTACATTTTGTAAGGATTTTTTATTTTATTTTAATATAGCCCTTAGCATTACCACGTCTATCAAATAGAATTTAGAACATGCCATAAATTTTAATTCCTTTATAACAAATGAACAAATACTATCATAAACTATACTATTACTTTAAAAGCTGGTGATTAATATTAAACTATATGAAGGTCTTAATTTAAAACATCTTACTCTCTTAGGGCAAGGCTACCAGGGTAAAGTATACAAAATCAACTCATCTAAATGTATCAAAATTTTCAAGAAGAGAGAAGTGTGCTTTGACGAAATAGAAACTTTAGTTATGTGCCAAAAAGATTCTCACTTTCCCAAACTATATTCCTTTGGGGAAGATTATATTATTAGAGAATATATAGATGGTATTGAACTGGATAAATATTTATCTAAAAATAAACTAACCTCTTATATCTGTGAGAATATTATAGCTATATATAAAGCTATGAATTCAGTTGGTTTTAAAAGATTAGATATAGCTTTGTTTCACATATTTATAACACCTTCAAATAACTTTAAAGTTATTGATACAGCCAGAGCTATGAAAAAAGAAAGCATATACCCATCTATACTTCTTAAAGGCCTAGACTCTTTAGGCTACAAAGATGATTTCCTATCTTATGTAGAAAAACATGAAATTGAACTTTTTAATAAATGGAAGGAGGAAATATGAGATTTATAGTATTTGGTGATTCTAAAGGAAAAACTCATGGAATTAATTATAAAGTTCTAAATAACATTCTTTATAGAACTTGCAAATTAAGCCCTCAACCTGAATTTATAGTTGTATGTGGTGATAGCATTGCTGGTAGTACTAATGAAGACATATTAAGATCTCAGTTAAAAAACTTTAAAAATATCTTAAATAAATATCATCCAAATAAACCAATATTGCCTGTTATAGGTAACCATGAAGTAAATATAACTCCACATGATAATAAATTTGAACTTATATTTAAGGAAGTTTATAATGACTTTACCCCTACAGAATACTTAGATGAATATAATAAGACCGTTTATTATTTAGATTTAAGCAATACCAGATTAATAGTTTTAAATACCTTTCATTATAATGAAATACACAAAATAACCAATAATCAACTAAAGTGGTTTGAAAAAATTTCTGCTGAAGAAAAAAGTAATAAGTTCCTTTTTCTCCATTCTCCAGCTTTTCCTACTGGTGCTCACCTTGGTCATTGTCTTGATCTATATCCTAAATTCAGAGATAAATTTTGGAGTATAGTTGAAAAGAATCATATTGATATAGTAATCTCTGGACATGAACATAACTATTCCAGAAGAATAATACCACACTCTAACATTCCACAAATAATTTCAGGAGGAGCAGGTGAAAAACTTCGCAATAAATTTAAAGACAAAAAAGGAGTAATTGTTCCTCCTATAGATAAATTTCACTTTTTAGTTGTAGATATTAACGATAAATTAATAGAAATTTCTGCTATCAGTACTAAAGGTTCTATTTTAGATACTTTCACCATAGATAAAAAATAGTAATATAAAATAACCCAACAGCTAATTATAACTGTTGGGTTATTTTATATAGTAAAGCTTCACTTATATTTTTATAAAACATCTGAAATTAAATCAATAGAGTCATCTTTAAAAATAAAAGTACCTAGTATTCCGCCTATTATTGCTGGGACTATCCAATTAAATCCTAATCTGTCAAAAGGAAGTGCATGAATAAAGTTTATACTAATACCTAAACTATCTATAACAGTAAGAATACTTACAAGCAAAGTGGCATAAGCTGCACCTTTATATATAGAATTCTTAGTAAATATATTTTTAAAAGATACCATTAAAACTAAAACAAGAGCTACTGGATAAAGTATAGTTAATATTGGAGCTGCTATAGAAATTATTTTATCAACACCAAAATTAGAAATAACAGCACTAAAGACACAAATCAACATAACTAAATGCTGATATTTAATTTTTTTATTACTAAGTTCTTCAAAATATCTAGCTGTAACAGAAGTTAAACCTATAGATGTAGTAAGGCAAGCAAAGGCAACTACTACGCTTAATAAAATTCCTCCAGATGAGCCTAGTAAACCTTTTGTTATAGCAATTAGTAATGCAGTTTGAGATATACTAGCATCATAAATATTAGAAACAGTAGCTCCTAAGTACGCTAATCCAGAATATATCAATATAAGACCTACAGCTGCTACTAAGGAAGATTTTATAGTAAGGCTTGTAACTTCTTTTTTATCATTGTATCCCTTGGCTAAAAATGTAGCTATAATAAGTGTAGCTATCCCTCCTGATCCAAGTGCATCCATGGTTTGATACCCTTGAGAAAGTCCTGTTGAGAATAAACTTTGTAAATCACTAGCACTACTTAAGTCCCCCAAAGGAGATAATACACCTTTTGCTATTAATGCAGCTAATGTAAGTAGAAGTATAGGAGTTAAAAACTTACCTATAATATCAACAACCTTATTTGGCTTAACTGTTAAAATAAATGTTAAAGCAAAAAATATAATAGAGAACATAACAGGACCAATTGAATTAGTTAATGGAGCAATACTTATTTCGAAAGTTGTTGCACCAGTTCTTGGAATAATAAGTATAGGCCCTAAACAAAGCATTATAATAACCTCTAAAGCAAGTCCAAACTTCTTACCTGCCCTTCCTAAAACAGCTTGATAAGAACCAGCCCTTGCAATAGCAATAATGGATAAAAGTATCATACCTACATCTGAAATAATGAAGCCTAGGTAACTTACTAACCAGCCACTTCCTGAAGTCATACCTATGTATGGGGGAAATATTAAGTTTCCTGCTCCGAAAAACATTGAAAATATTGCAAATCCTACAATAATTATATCTACCATTTTTTTCATAATGTTACTCCTTTTCTTTTTCACACTCAATCTATGTATCCATAAAATTTTGCTAATAATACTAGATATTAAAAAAGCCACATAGATTTAATCTATGTGGCTTAAATAACAAGTTTACTTACATAATATATTAAACTTAGCCATCATAGATACAAAACCAATGGTCTGTACCTATGATGATTATTTTTATCACAAATACAGACCTAACTAAAATAGCTAAATTCAAAATAGATCTTTAATTTTAAACTGTCATTTACATTTATGCTACCTATCATGTTAATAAACTCCTATATAGTCAATACTTGTTTTAATATTATATTAATAATTAAACCTTGTCAATTAAATATTTATATCCTACTTGTATTCTAATGCTACAACAAACTTTTTATATCCAAGACTTAATATTTTTCCTAACAAACTGTCTAAATGTTTGTGGTTCTTTATTCATAATATCTTTATATACAGTAGTCACCTTTTTTGCCGTTCCCATTCTTGTCATCATATAAAGCATCTCCATAACTGTAGAATACTCTTTATCAAGTCCACGAATTTGTATCCAATATTGTTTTGCTAAACTCGGTTTAAGATTAGCATATGTTATCTCTCTCCCTAGTTCCTCACTTAATATTTTCGCAACTTCGTTATAATCAATGGCTTCTCCCCCTGTTATAGAATACCCCTTATTTTTATGTTTTTCTGGTTCTGATAATACCTTTGCAGTTATCTCTCCAATATCCTCTGCATCTATAAAACTTGTAAGTGCTTTTTTTACTGGAACTACTATCCTATTAAACTCTTTAATTTCAAAAGCGTGTACTCCACTTATATTTTGCATAAAGAAACTTGGACGAATATGACAAAACGGTAATTCAGCTTTTTCAATATATTTCTCTATTTTATAATGTGGTGGAATAGGATTTCTTTCTATACCAATTAATGATAAGAAAGAAACTAACCTTATATGCTTTATATCTTTTAAAATATCTATGAAGGGTTTTAAATCTTCCGGTTTACCTAAATGTGGTGGACGCATAATAAAAACTCTATCAACTCCATCCAATGCATCTTTAAAAGTTTTAGCATCAGTAAAGTCAAAATATACATTTTTAGTTTTATCTCCAAACTTTTTATTTAATGCTTGAATATCAATATCTGCACATACTACATTTTGCCCATTTTCTATAGCATATTTTGCTACATATCCTCCAACGTTGCCTAACGCTCCAGTAATCATTATTTTCCCCATTATTCTTTTTCCTCCAATAAAATATTATTTGCTTTCCCTAATAACTCTATTAATTCCTTATAATCATTCTCACCCATCTTATCACTTAATAATTTCATAGTTTTAAAATATTCATCATATGTTTCTTCAACTAAATCTATAGCCTTTTGAGTTGGTTTTAGTATAAAACTTCGTTTGTCTAATTTTGATTGTTCTTTTATTATGTATTCTTTTTTTAACATTGAATTAACCATTGCAGTAACATTTGGTTTTGTTACTTTAAAGAATTCAGCAATTTTTATAGAATTTATAGGTTCTTCTGATTTTACTAAATAAATAAGCATCCCCATTTCGCTAGCTCTTATTGGTAGTTCTCTTTTTATATTCATATTTATACGACAAAATAAAGTTACTTCTTCTGCTCCTTTAATAAATTGTTCCATATGTCCATCATTATGCTTTTAGGAAGTATATATAAAATATTTACCATATAGTACTTACTTAATACAAAAACTTTTCATCTCCTTGTATTCTCCCTAATTCATTAAAAATAACTTTAAAATTATTAATCCACTGATAACAATATGACTAATCAATAACTATATTAGCTTTTATATTTCTTGTTTCATATATAATATCAAAGTTTGTATTTCCCCCACCAAATTTTAAACTTTCCATGTTTTAATCTATAGGTATTTCATACAATCGCATTTTAAATGCTATTTTATCCCCATCATACAATGTACCTTTTGTAATTTCTATAATATCGTATGGTAAGACTAATTCGCATTTGCCATTCATAGAATCTCCCCCTCAATATACTACTATATATTATATAAATTATTTAACTTATATCTTATTCCATATTTCACCATGTTATAAATAAAAACGAGCCAGATATTATTCTAGCTCGTCTAAATCATAGAAATTATGTAGTAACTTTATCCTTAACTCTTCACTAAAATGCTTTAAATACATTAAACCATTTTAAGAGTCCACTCTTCACAATTCCAAATTTCAGTAGCAACTTCTCTATAGAATTCTGGTTCGTGAGATACAAGTAAAATTGATCCCTTATATTCCTTTAAAGCTCTAGCTAATTCATCCTTAGCATCTTGGTCTAAGTGGTTAGTAGGCTCGTCAAGGATTAATATATTAGTTTCTTTATTTATGATTTTACATAATCTAACCTTAGCAGCTTCTCCACCTGAAAGAACCATAATTTTAGATTCTAATTGCTTTGTAGTTAATCCACACTTAGCTAAGGCAGCTCTTATTTCATATTGAGTAAATGAGGGGAATTCTGACCATACTTCTTCAATACAAGTGTTAGTATTTCCACTTCTATCTTCTTGTTCAAAATATCCTATTTCTTGATAATCTCCTCTTTCTACTTCCCCACTTAATGGATTTATAAGACCTAAAAGACTCTTAAGTAAAGTAGATTTTCCAAGACCATTAGCCCCAACTAAAGCTATCTTTTGTCCTCTTTCCATATAAAGATTTAGTGGCTTAGTTAATGGTTTGTCATAACCTATTACTAAATCCTTAGTTTCAAATATAACCTTTCCTGAAGTTCTAGATGGCTTAAAGTTAAATTCAGGCTTTGGCTTATCCTTTGAGAGCTCTATTCTTTCCATTTTATCAAGCTTCTTTTGTCTTGATTTAGCCATGTTAGATGTAGCAACGTTAGCTTTATTTCTAGCAACAAAGTCTTCAAGTCTTGCAATTTCCTTTTGTTGCTTTTCATATGCTTGTTCTAATCTCTTCTTATTTTCTTCATATATTCTCTTAAATTCATAATAATCACCAACGTATCTAGTTAGCTTTCTTTCTTCAACATGATAAATTAAATTAACTACTTCATTTAAGAAAGGAATATCATGTGATATTAATATGAATGCATTTTCATAATTTTGCAAGTATCTCTTTAACCATATAATATGTTCTTCATCTAAGTAGTTAGTAGGCTCATCAAGTAAAAGAATGTCTGGGTTTTGTAATAATAACTTTCCTAAAAGAATCTTAGTTCTTTGTCCACCTGATAAATCATCTACATCTCTATCTAACCCTAAGTCTAAAAGCCCAAGCCCCTTTGCCACTTCTTCAACCTTTGCATCAATAACATAGAACCCATTATTATCTAATAGGTCTTGAATTACAGCTGTTCTTTCAAGCATCTTTTCAAGCTCTTCTGGTGTACAGTCTCCCATCTTTCCATATAGAGTATTCATTTCTTCTTCTAAATCGAAAAGATATTTAAAAGCATCTCTTAACGCATCTCTTATAGACTGTCCCTTTACTAAAGCTGCATGTTGGTCCATATATCCAACTCTAACATTATTTGACCAAATTACTTGTCCCTCATCTGGCATTAATTTATTTGTTATTATATTCATAAATGTAGATTTACCTTCACCATTAGCTCCAACAAATCCAACGTGTTCACCTTTTAATAATCTAAATGAAACATCTTCAAAAATTGCTCTGTCACCAAAGCCATGATTCATATTCTTAACTGTTAAAATACTCATATGTTCCTCCAATAATCTTATCTTACTTGCTTTTTATATTATAAATGATTTTTCTATAAAATAAACTGGAAAATCCATATATTTTACTGTATTTTTTTATTTTTTATAAGAAATATTAGTGAAACTAACATTAAAATTATAACCATTGTAACAATTAGTCCACCTTCTGGTCCAAAAGTCCCTCCATTTAAAATAGAATTACCTACAAAAGTCATTTCATAAAGCTTAGGTGTCGTTATTCCACTTACAGGCATTCCATATATGCATCCTTGAAAGAAGTTCCAAGTTATATGAAACCCTGTACTAAGCCAAATACTCTTTGTTTTAACATACATAAATCCAAATAAAATTCCTACTAAAAATATATTAAGAAAAGGAATAAGTGAAAATCCATTATTACCATAATGCATTAATGAAAATATAACTGCTGAAACCATTACGGCAAACCACTTATTATTATTGCTTACTTCCATTGCTCCAATTATATAGCCTCTCGAAAGCAATTCTTCAGCAAAACCAACAAATATAAATAAGATAAAATAAACAACTAAACTTAGTGAAAATCTCGGTTCTAATAAGCTATTTACTAAAACTCCACTTTTACTAATTATTATCAGAATAAAAGCTAATGTAATAGCTGCTATCCCCATAACTAATCCTAGTATTAGATTCTTTACTTCTTTTTTATTTAAAGCCTTTAACCCAATCAGAGACAAATCCTTCTTAAATAATACTTTCCATGACAATATTGGTGTAAGAATCAAAACAATTTCCTGGGAAAACATAAGTATAATATATATATTTTCTCTTATAGATCTAGAAATGACTACCAGACTACCTATTATATTTGCCATTATAAATAATAAAATATACTCAACCAAAAATAAGATAAGTATTTTCCATCCAGAGCGAACTTCTCCTTCTTCATTCTTAAAAACTTTCATCATATACCTCCCATAACTCTATACTATTTACATATATATTACCATTTATAAAAATATACCAAATCAAAAGGTGGGGTGGATATTTATTTTGATTGTTCCGTCGCAAGCTCCAAGTCACATGGAAATAAATCTCCCCCTCACTCGTACTAAAGGTAAGGAAATTATAAAATTATTATCCTTGATTTTATAATTTTTTAATATAAAATTGTAATAATACCTTTGATTTATAGCAAATTAAAATTTTTTAATTTCCTAAACATAAAAAAAGAGAAGTTGCTATTGCAATTTCTCTTTTCAATGATTCTTTAGTATTGGTAGTCACTTGTATTTTCACAAAGTTTAATTTGTAAAACTTGATTATCTCTTAATTTCTTATAGGAACACAAAAAGTCACTAAGCTCTAAATCAGCTAAGTCTATTTTTCCTTCACTATAAATAAGAACATTTTCTTCATCTAAAACTATTGTTACATTATTCTTTTCATTTCTGATTTTATATCTTGATATAGCTTTAGTTTCTATTTGAGAATTATACTTTTCGTTAAAACTCATATTTTTTCTTACCTTTTCATAATCGCTACTAATCTCTGATACATTTATTCCTGCTGACTTTAATTGTTCATCTATCATTGATGAATCAAAGCCATATCTCTCCATAAGCTTCTTTTGTATGTTAAAGAATTGTTCTTGAGTTATATTATTTTCTTCCATGTATTTATATATATTTCTAGTAAAATCAGCCATTGTGATTTTACCTTGTGCCATATCATAATATAAAGAGTACATATAATCTTCAAGTTTATCTACAAGCTTATCTTCATCTTTTTCTTTTGCCTTATTTCTAAGCTCGTTAAAATCAATGATTCTATCGTCCATAATATCACTCCTTTTTGTATATTATATAATAAAAGTTTACCTTTAACTACAATGTTTATAAAAAAATAAGGAAAAGCTTATAATTAGCTTTCCCTTATAATTTATTAATTAACAGATTTTATTTCTGTCCAAGCTTCATCATATATCTTCTTTACATCACTTGGAAAATCAACATATATTTCACATCTATCCATTATTTCTTTAGGCATATATGCATTAGGGTTATTTCTAACCTCTTCTGGTTGTTCTAGTCTTGCTTCTCTATTTGGTGTTGTATATCCAATTTCATCAGCAATTCTTAAAGCACTTTCCTTATCACTTACAAAGTTTATAAACTTTTCAGCCCCTTCAACATTTGATGCATTGTAAGGTATGCATAGGCTATCAATCCAGAAGTTTGCTCCTTCCTTAGGTACAACATATACTAAGTTTGGATACTCGTCTTGTAGATTTAATCCTTCTCCAGACCAAATCATATTTATATCAGATTCCCCTGCTGGAATCATTGTTGTTCCATTATCAACCCCATATAATGGGCTAACTAACTTTCTTTGATCTAGTAATAATTGTTTTGCCTCTTCAATTTCTTTTGCATTGGTTGTATTTAAAGAGTAATTTAACTTCTTTAAAGCAGCTCCCATTGTATCTCTATATGTATCAAACATAAAGATCTTTCCTTTATACTTTTCATTCCAAAGTATATCCCAACTGTCAACAGGTTCTGTTACTACATCCTTATTATAAATTAGCCCTACTGTTCCAAACATATAAGGAACTGAATACTTGTTGCCTGGATCAATATCAAGATTTAAATATGCCTCATCCATTTGAGAAATATTAGGAATGTTATCCTTATTTAACTCTTGAACAAGATTTTCTTTAATCATTCTTGGCATTAAAGCGTCAGATACTAAAATAACATCGTATTTTACTCCTCCATCTTTAATTTTTTGATACATTGTTTCCATATCATCAAAAGTAGTTATGTTAACCTTAATACCAAACTTATCTTGAAATTCTTTTATAGTTTCTTCATCTATATTCTCCCCATAGTTAAGAAAGTTGATTTCTTTTGAAGAATCTTTATTACATCCTATAAAAAAGGTACCCATTATAACCATACAAATTGATAAACTTAATAATTTAAATAACCTTTTCATTTTGTACTTCCTTTCATTCTATTTAAACTTTAAATATTCTTTTGGCATTATATCATTATTTCAAGTATATGTTCAATAGATAAGTAATATTTATTATTACTTCACAAAAATTAAAAAACTGTTACAAAGGACTTAACCTTTTGTAACAGTCGATATAAATAACTATTTTTTCTTTTTCTTTTTATTAGATAATACCATTCTACTTTGAACCTTTACCTTTGTAGAAGGTCCCTTTGCTGCATTCTTATATAACTTATAATGTGCATAGAACCCTATTAATAATAATGGAATGTAGAATGTTGCAAGAACTCTAATATATAATGCTACTGGAGCTAAGAATGAAGCAACAAAAAGCATTATGTTCACATTATATCTGTCACAAAGCCTATTATATAATGTAATTGCATAAATAGACCAAGCGACAGAAACAATTGCTCCAATTATAGTGAATGCCATATTATCTACTATAGTAGTGGATACCGAACCTGTAATAAAACTTACAATAGCTAGTATAATCATTATCATATTACCACCAGCCACTTTAATTACCATATATGAATTTGCAAAAGGTATCCAAGCAAGCCATGGGCATTTTACTTTTTCTACCTTTGCTATCTTATAAATTGCTAATGCTGATAATACATAATTTACAATTCCAAATAACATATTCATAACTGCCATTAATCCTATTAATGATGTTGTTTCGTACATTATAAACCCTCCCATACTTTTGTATAGATATAATCATATCATATTTATTTATACGTCAACAAGTTATAAATCAATATTCATTATAATTAATTATATCCTTTACATTTTTTCTAATCTTCCTTCTTGTAACATCACTTGATGGATATCCTAAGGATATAACTAACTTAATTTCTCTGTTTTTAGGAATACTTAAAAGTTCCTTTATTAACTTTTCCTTAAACCATCCCATCATACAAGTTCCAAGACCAAGCTCAGCAGCTCCTAAACAAATATGTTCACAAGCTATACCTATATCTAAAGAGGTATAGTCCATTCCTTTAATCTTTTCACCAATTCCTGATACTAAATTTCTCTTCTCTGCTACAACCACAATAAAAACAGGTGCTTCAATAGCAAATTTATTTAGCCCCACTAATGGATCATACAAGCCCTTAACTAAACTTTCCTTTTTATTCTCGTCATCAACAACTATGAACTTCCAAGGTTGAGCATTACATGCAGATGGAGCAAGCCTTGCCCCCTCAATTATTTTTTCTATGAACTCTCTATCAACTTTTTTATCCAAATATCCTCTATCGCTTTGTCTTTTACTAACTAAATCAAAAAAATTCATTTTCCAATCAACTCTCTTCATAAAATTCTCCACATCTTCATTATAAAGTTGTTTTTTTTAATCATCAATTAAAGGCTAACCCTTACATTTCCTATTTATTTAAATATTTATATATTGTTATATTTATAAGAATTTTTGTTTTAAAAGAATTTTTCTAAGATTTATTATTTATATTAATAATATTATTTTTATTTTTAATATAAAGTGGGGTGGATATTTATTTGATTCTTCCGTCGCTGTTCTTAAAGTCACATGGAAACAAATATCAATTCCACTCATATTGAAGTTAAGGAGATAAAAAAAGAAGAACTACACTCAGTTCCTCTTCTCTCTAAAAATTATTTTTTCTTTCCTGTTAAGAAAATATATGATCCAGCTATTACTCCAGCTCCTCCTATGAAGTTACCAATTGTAACAAAGATAAGATTCTTAGCCATAGCACCTAGAGCTAGTCCACTTCCTGCTGGTATTAACTTAACTATTGCAAATAATCCCATGTTCGCAATACTGTGTTCATATCCTGCTGTCATAAATGCAAATACACACCAAAGAATCATCATTATTTTTCCTGATTCACTCTTCATCTTATAACACATCCAACAAGCTAAACAAACAAGAATATTACAGAATATTCCTCTTATAATCATCTCAGGTGCAGTAAGAGATATCTTGCTCTCAACAGTTTTAATCATATAGTAAGCAGTAGATTCATTTATTAATCCACCTTCTACAAATAAAACTGCTGCAATAATTGAACCCAAGAAATTTCCAAGCCAGCTAAATCCACATATCTTAGCTACATCAATCCACTTAGTTTCTTTTTGGTTTGCACCAATTACCATTGTCATTGTATTACTTGTAAATAAATCAGCTCCAGCAAAAACTATTAAACATAATGCAATACCAAATGATAATCCCATTACTATTTTTGTCCATGGTGAATCTGCAGTACCTAAAAGTCCACCTATAACATAGGCCAACATTGTACCAAAACAAACATATAATCCACCAAGCATTGAAGATAAACCATATTTTGCAAAGCTATCTTCTAACATATCCATTTTCTTTCTCGCAGAATGCGATATTGTCTTTAGTTCATTGATATACATACGTACGCTCCTTAGTAAAAATAATTCCCTTAAAATATCCTTAAAAATTTTATAATAAGACAAGCTATTTATCAAGTATCTTAATTAGGCTTTTTAGGTATATTTCTCTAAATTCATATCTTTCTCCTAAAGAGGTATCCTGCTTATTTACTTTAAATCCATTTAATTCTAATTTCGAACACCAAGACTCTTTATTCTCTCCAAATATATCCACCTTAGCATGGTACCCTGACACTATTAAAAAAGAGGTTACTGTTAAGGAGTTTACATTATCTTTTTTAAGTTCTTCTACTATTTCATCAAAAGTTGGATTTCCTGCTAAAGTTGCAAAGTATATTCCTTTTATATTTCTCTTTTTAAGTTCCTTTCTAACTAACATAAATGGTACGTCACAAGTATTTTTAATACCATGCCCAATAAAAAGTATAGGTTCATCCTTCGGCTTTATAGATATAACTTTTTCAATAATATCATCCATTTTACTAAGACCACCACGCTCCTCTAAGGATAACAATGGCTCTGCTATGGTCATAGATTTAAATTTATCTTTATAGCTCTCAGCAATCTCTTCAATATTATCTTGTTCCTTACCTCTAATAAGATGAAGAGGAAGTATTATTACTTCCTCCACACCCTCTTTATATATTCTTTTTAAAGCTCCCTCTAAACTATGAACTTGTATATCATGCTTTAAAAGTAACTTTTCTCTTATATGTCTAGAAGTAAAGACTTTAATTACTCTATAATCTGGAAAAGCTTTATTTATATCTCTTTCTATTGGGTCAATACTATTTTCTATCCCTTTTCTTTCAGATGTTCCAAAAGAGGTTAATAATATGACCTTTTTCATTTTACTCTACTTCCTTTTTAATAAATTCTTCAAATGCTTTTAAGAATTTAAAAACATGTGTAATATTATGTGTTGTTGATAGGAATGATGCCTCATATTGTGATGGTGCTATATTAAAGCCACTGTTTATCATATGAGTAAAGTATCTCTTAAATCTTTCTTCATCACATTCCTTAACTTGGTCATAAGATGTTACTTCCCCATCTTTGAAGAATATAGTAAACATTCCACCTGCTCTATTTATAGTAACTGGGAAATTATACTTTTCTTTAATCTTATTAATACCATCCTCCAGCTTCTTACCTACATTTTCAATGTGATTATAGTATTCTGGATGATCGTATAGTTGTCTTAATGTTGCAAGCCCTGCTGCCATTACTATTGGATTTCCTGACATTGTTCCAGCTTGATATACGCCACCTAATGGTGAAAGATGTTCCATAACCTCTTTTCTACCACCATATGCACCACATGGAAGTCCTCCTCCCATTATTTTTGCATATGTTACTAAGTCTGGTTTTACATCAAAAAGACTTTGAGCTCCTGTAAATGATACTCTAAATCCTGACATAACTTCATCAAATATAAGTAAGGCTCCAAATCTATCACAATACATCCTTAGCTTTTTAATAAACTTTTCTTGTGCTTTAACAACACCCATATTACCTGCTACAGGCTCTATAATTACTGCTGCTATTTCTTTACCATAATTTTTGAATAATTCTCTAACTTGATTTTCATCATTATAAACACCAATTAATGTGTTCTTAACACTTTCTTCTGGTACTCCAAGAGATCCCGGGATTCCTTCAGTTAAAACCCCTGAGCCTGCTTCTACTAAAAATCCATCAAAATGTCCATGATAACATCCAGCAAATTTAATTATTTTATCTCTTTTTGTATATCCTCTTGCAAGCTTTATAGCGCTCATAGTAGCTTCTGTACCTGAGTTAACCATTCTTACCATCTCTACATTAGGCATAGTTTCACAAAGGAACTGAGCCATTTCTAGTTCTAACTTAGTAGGTGCTCCAAAGGCTAATGCATTTTCTGATGTTTCTTTAATAGCTTTCACAACTCCATCATTGCAGTGACCTAATATTAAAGGTCCCCAAGCTAAAACGAAATCTATATATTCTTTTCCATCCTCATCAGTTATTATTACACCTTTTCCCCTCTTAATTACAGGAGGATTCATTCCCATATTTCTATAAGCTCTAACTGGACTATTTACTCCACCAGGCATATATTTCTTACTTTCATTAAAAATGCTTTCATTACTCATATAAATTACTTTCCTTTCCTAACAAAAATGAAGAGTAAAAGATTAGCATTAACCTCTTATCTTCTTTGCTGCATAAATTGCATAATAGGTTATTATTATATCAGCACCAGCCCTCTTTATGGAAGTAAGCATTTCCATAACTATTCTTTCCTCATCAATTAGTCCTGCTTTAGCTGCTGCCTTTACCATTGCATACTCACCACTTACACTATAAGCTGCAACTGGAACTATTGTATTATCCTTAACTTCTCTTATTATATCTAAATAAGAAAGAGCTGGCTTTACCATAACTATATCTGCTCCCTCTTCAAGGTCCATCTCTACTTCTTTTAAAGCTTCTCTTCTATTAGCTGGGTCCATTTGATAAGTCTTTCTATCCCCAAACTTAGGTGCAGAATCTGCTGCTTCCCTAAATGGGCCATAGAATGCAGAACAATACTTAGCTGAATAACTCATTATTGATACGTTTTTGTACCCATTATCATCTAAGGCTTCTCTTATATAACCTACTCTACCATCCATCATGTCAGATGGTGCTACCATATCTGCTCCTGCTTCTGCATGAGATACTGCAATTTTACACAAATATTCTAAGGTTTTATCATTATCTACATATTCCCCATCTAAGATACCACAATGTCCATGATCTGTATACTCGCACATACAAACATCTGTAATTACAAATATATTAGAATCAATTTCCTTAATTTTTCTAACAGCTTTTTGTACTATTCCATCCTTAGCAAAGCCCTCTGAACCACAACAATCTTTAGTTTTAGGTATACCAAAAAGAATAACTCCTCTTACTTTAGCATCCCTTACTTCTTCAATAATTTCATGAAGTCTATCTAATGAATAATGATAACATCCTGGTAAAGAGCTTATTTCCCTTTTTATATTTTCACCTTCAACAACAAAAATAGGTAAAATAAAATCATCTGGTGAAAGAGTTGTTTCCCTAACTAATGCTCTAATATTTTCATCTCTTCTAAGTCTTCTTCCTCTATTAATCATTTACTACACTTCCTTATTCACAATCTCAACAATTTCCCTTAAAAATCCATCCTCTGAATGTTGCTTACACATAAGCCCATCTATTCCACGCTCCTTTAAAGCCTTGAAAGTAATAGGACCTATTGCAATACATTTCTTTTTCTTAACTTCTTCAATTCCAACCATATCTACCATATTATTCACTGTACTTGGGCTAGTAAATAATACTATATCTACTTCATCAAAGCTTCTTTTATTTTTAACCTTCCCTGGAACTGTATTATAGGTATGAACTCTATCCACTTCTAATGCTAAAGCTTCAATTTCATCCTTTAAGAAAGTTCTACTCTTTGATGAACATGGAATTAACACCTTTTCTCCAGGTTTTAAATCTTCCTTAATAGCTTCAAAAAGCCCCTCACCAACAAATTCTCTAGCCATTTTATAAGCTTGTATTCCTCTTTGTGCTAAAGCTTTCTTAGTAGCCTTTCCAACTACAGAAAATTTAGCTTTTAACCTTCTTATATCGTAATTTTTTTCTATTAAATAGTCAAAGAAAATATTAACCCCATTTACTGAAGTAAAAATTATGTGATGGTATTTATCTAACTTTTCTACATATTCATCTAGGTTTTCTAAGGTTTTCTCAATCTTAATAGAACTTATACTTGTAACCTCTGCACCTAACTTAGTTAGCTTATCCTTTAAGCTTGATGCTTGCTCTCTAGAGCGTGTTACACAAATATTCCACCCAAATAGGGGCTTTTTTTCATACCAAGATAGCTTATTGCTTAAATTAACCACATCTCCCACTACAATAATGCAAGGTGATTGTAGTCCTGCTTCTTTAACTTTATCTACAATATTATCCAAAGTTCCAACAACCTTTTTTTGCTTGGATGATGTTCCCCTCATTACTATAGCTGCAGGGGTATTAATATTCTTTCCATACTTCGTTAAATTTTCTACTATTTTTTCTAAATTACTAAGGCCCATCATAAATACAAGGGTTCCAGTTTCATTTGCTAAAGCTTCAAAGTTTATTTTTTCTTCAACAGCTGTCATTCCCGTTACTATATGAAAACTTTGTGCAATACCTCTATGAGTTATAGGAATACCCGCATAGTTTAATACAGCTATAGGTGAAGTAACTCCAGGAATAACCTCAAAGTCTATTCCCTCTTTTTCTAAAGCTAGAACCTCTTCGCCACCTCTACCAAATACATAAGGGTCTCCCCCTTTAACTCTTCCTACTAAATGACCTTCATTAGCAAGCTTTACTATCATTTCATTTATTTCGTCTTGAGTTTTATAATGAGCACCAGGTTCTTTACCACAATAATAAACTTCACAGTCCTCACTTAAATAATTTAAAACATTATTGGATACTAATCTGTCATAAAGAACTGCAGTACATTCTCCTAATGCCTTTATAGCCTTTAAAGTTAATAATTCCTCATCTCCAGGACCTGTTCCTATTATATACGCCTTACTCATTTTACTACCTTCCACAACTTAATACTTTTTCTGCTAATCTTTTTCCTAGCTCTATGTTTTCTTCTATGGAACCATCTATATCTTTCTTTATTATTTTTCCATTCACCATATAAGTTCCAATCATATATATTTTACTTCCCTCTATAATTGAATAAGCTCCTATAAGGCTATGACAATCTCCATTTAGAGCTTTCATGAAGCTTCTTTCTGCTTCTACTTCTAAACGTACCATCTTATTATCTAAAGCCTTAAAATACTCTTTATTTTTACTATTTTTTAAACACTCTATTCCAAGAGCACCTTGACCTATTGCTGGGATGAATATATTAGGGTCAAAATAGTCTGTTATTATTTCCTCCATCCCTAATCTTTTTAATCCTGCAGAGGCTAAAATTATACCATCTAACTCTTGTTCTTCCATCTTTTTAAGCCTAGTTTGAACATTACCTCTAATAGGTACAATCTCTAAGTCACTTCTTATCTCTTTTAAAAGTGCAGCTCTTCTATTACTACTTGTTCCTATCTTTGCACCTTGCCTTAATTCACTAAAATTAATACCTTTTCGTGAAATAAATGCATCTCTAACATCTTCCCTTTCAGGCATTGCAACAAGTTCAAATTCTTCAGCTAATTGAAAAGGAACATCTTTCATGCTATGTACTGCACCATCTGCTTTTCCTTCTATTAATGCTATTTCTATTTCCTTTGTAAAAAGTCCTTTTCCACCTATCTTATCTAAAGTTACATCTAATCTTTTATCACCTTCTGTAACAACTAATAACTTTTCAGAATCTATATTTTGTTGTTCTTTTAATAACTCCATAACTCTCTCAGTTTGAACCTGAGCAAGCTTACTTTTTCTTGTTGCTATAATTAAACTCATTTATTTCACCTCATTAATTTATATTGCCTCATATTTCTATATTATATTCTATCATTTACCAAGTCCAATAGGTATTTTTTATCTTTTCAAAAGGCGTTTAATTATATGTAGTTTTAAATACATTTATTGTAATTTATTTGTAAACACTATCCTTATGTAAACTGCTACTCTTAAATTATAGAAAATAAATAAAAAGGGTGAGAAAACTTTATGAAGAATAAATTTATATCTTTTTGTCTTTTGTTAGCTTTACCAATTGCGTTAATATCCTGTAATACCTCAAAAAATGAAGTTATTCAATCTAATCCTTCTCCAAAAGAAGAAGTTACCAGTGGATTACAAGAACAACCTGAAGAAAACCTAATAGAATCTAACATTGCTACCCCATATACCAAAGAACAATCTATAAAAAATAATGATTTAGTTTATTACGCTAAAGAAGAAAAATATGTAGATAGTACTCCTCTTAAAAACTTCTTAGATAATGTAAAAAATAATAAACCTGCTAAAGTTAGATACACTCAATATTATGAAGGCTTACTAGATAAAATGAGAGATGTTGAATTTGACATTAAAGCATTTAAAGTGAAAGAATATGATACTAAATCTCCTGAATTAAAATATTATAACTATACAGTAATAGGAGGGGAATCCATTACTATTGTAAGTAACTACTATAAACTAGAAGGGGATGGAATGAAGCTATTCCCTGTAGAAAACAATAAATAAACTTTTATCAAAGAGAGGGACTGCATAGCAATCCCTCTCTTTAAAACTACTCTCTATATTTAACTCCGCTCCAATAAACATTGTCTTTTACTATAGCATCCTCCGGTAATTCTACTCCTTCAAGAACCCATTTCTTAAATTCCATAAATCCAGTTCTATCAACAATATAACCTACATGCTCTTTTCCACCTGGAGCATTTCTATCTATATATTGTTCAACATATTTGTAACAATTGTTTATAATCTTAACTATACTATCTTCATCAGCCCATATAATAAAATCTTCTCCAAGTCTTGGATTTTTCTTACCTGTCCTTCCCATGATAGTAAGTCTATAATATTTCTTCTTGCTTCTAGTCCAAGCACCTGTAGGACAATTAATTACACATTCCCCACATCCGATACATCTTCTGTGATCTCTAATAACCCTATAGTTTTCTGCATGTAAAGCTTCTGTAGACTTCTTCTTACAAGCTCTTACACAAGCACCACAAGATACACACTTTTCTGAGTCATATTGTGGCATTGTCATACCTATAATACCAAAATCATGCATTCTAGCTTTAATACAATCATTTGGACATCCTGTTAATGCTATCTTAAAATGAAGATCATTAGGGAAAATTTCTTTTTCAATTCTCTTAGCAAAATTAGTAGTATTATAGTTTGCATATGGACAAACATTATTTCCTATACATGCAGATACATTTCTTGTTCCTGCTGCTGTATATCCCTTACCTGGGATTTCTTGATTTATATCTAATCCCTCTATAATAGGTTGTAATAATTCATTAACCTTGTCTATATCTGAAAACTTAATTCCTGGTATTTCAAACCCTTGTCTAGTTGTTAAATGAACAGTACCATTTCCATAAGTATCAGCTATTTCTTGAATTAATCCAAGATACTCTGCTTTTAAGTGTCCACCTGGAACTCTTACTCTTGAAGCAGTAATTCCTCTAGTTTTTGTTATTCTAAAAGCGTTCTTTTTTAACTTTTTAGTATTTATATCCATATTAACTACACCCCTAATCTCTTAAAAGTTTGCCTTTGGAATAATTAAATACTGGTCCATCTAGACATACATATGTATCATCTATTCTACAGTGTCCGCATTTTCCAAGTCCACAACACATCTTTCTTTCATGTGATATCCAAATGTTTTCTTCCTTCATTCCAAGCTTTAAGAACTCAGCCACAGTAAACTTCATCATCATTGGAGGTCCAACTACAATAACTTGTGCAGTATCCATATCTTCAAACTTAAGTTCTGGAATATACTTTGTAACTAGTCCAACATTTCCTTCATACCCTTCTTCAGCAGAATCTACTGTTAAAGTGAAGTTTATATTCTTTTCCCACTCCTTCATGTCTTCCTTAAATAACATATCCTTAGGAGACTTAAATCCTGCTATAACTCTTGTACTTGTTGCATCTTGAGGATTCTTTGAGAAGTAATCTACTATTCCCTTTACTGGAGAAAGTCCAGTACCACCAGCAACTATAACAACTTCTCTTCCTTTATAGTTTTCTACATCGAATCCATTTCCATAAGGTCCTCTTAAAAATAACTTATCTCCCTTATATTTAGTGAAAACTTCGTTTGTTACCTTTCCTACTTTTCTAATAGTTAAGTCAACATAATCTTCTCCTATTCCACTAACTGATATTGGAGCTTCTCCAAACTTAGGAATAGAAACTTCAAAGAATTGTCCAGGCTTTACATTCCCTTTAAATGACATTCTAAATGTATATTCTATATCTGTATGTTTAATAACATCTAAAACTTCTGAAACAAATGGCAAATATTCATTATGCATACTACTTCACCTCATCCATAGCTTTTTCTAACTTATTAATACAATTTGAGAATGATATATACTCTGGACAGATATCATCACATCTACCACATCCAACACACATGTGATATCCCCATTTCTTCTTATAATCATAAACTTTGTGAAGAACCTTATATCTCATTCTTTCACCCTTAGCTCTTCTAAAGCTGTGGCCACCTGCCATATCTGTATACCCGTCAACTTGACATGATGCCCATACTCTTCTTCTTTCTCCTACCTTGCCATTATCTCTGTAAATAACATCTTGCATTGTAAAGCACGTACATGTTGGACATACAAAGTTACATCTTCCACAGGCTATACATCTTTGAGAATATTCATCCCACATCTTAGAATCCATTACTGATAAGTCTAAATTTTCAGGGATGTTAACCTTTACTTCATTCTTTTCTACAAATTCAGGTATAACATTAATATCTTCTTCAGCAAATATTTTTACTAATTCTTCAATTTCTTTATCTTTAACATCTAATAAAACTTCATTTCCATCTACTTTTATGTAACAATCATATTCATCAGTTTTATTAGTTCCCATATCTACACAAAAACAATTTTCAAAGCTTTTTTCGCATCCAAACACTATAAACTTTGTCTTTTCCCTAATCTTTTTATAATAAGGGTCAACAAATCCATTTCTTAGATAGATATCATCTATTCTTTTAACTCCATGTAAATCGCAGCTTCTTAGGAATACTACTAAATTCTTTTCTTCTACCTCTGCTTCTTTCACCTTATCTTCTGTAAAGAAGAATAAAACTTGTGTTATTGGTAAAAGTACTTCCTTATATGAAAAATCTGATTTTTTATCAAATTCTATTTCTTCTATTTTATTTATCTTTCCATATCTAATTCTATCTGTATCTGAAAAAGTTCCTTCTCCTTCAAAAACTTTAGGAGCATATACTTCACTATTCTTTTGTAATTGAACTATAAGCTTATTCATATTTTCTAGAGTTAATCTATATCCCATATCCACATCTCCTTACAGAAAACTTGTCTTTGTTCTTATATCGTTATTATAATAACAATATAAAAAAAACTCTGTGATAATTCTCACAAAGTTTAATTATTTTTAAAATATTTAGCTAGTTTATTTTTATCTTTTACAATGATTTTTTTACCATTTAATACTATAAGTTCTTCTTTTTGCAATACTTTTAACGCTCTAGAAATAGTTTCTCTTGGAGTTCCAAACATATCTGCAAGATAAGTAATACTTATATTAAGCCCTATCTCAACTCCATCTTCAACCTCCACTCCATGGTCTTTAGCAAGTTTCCATAGCTTTGCAGCAACTCTCTTTTCAATCTTAATAGGAGTAGCATTTTTTATCTGTCTATATAATCTTCTTACTTTTTTAGATAATGAATTAATTACTACAGTAGTTAGTTCAAAGTCCTTTGACATAATTTTTACAAATTCATCTCTATCAAAACATAAGATTTCACTATCTTCAAAAGCCTCACAACTTATCGATGCTGGTAAATCATCTAATACAACATCATTTATTATTTTTCCTTCTCCTAGTATAAAAATAATTCTTTTATGGGCTTTTTCACCTATCTTATATAATGTAACCTTTCCTTTTAAGACAATAAATATTGTGGTTACCTTATCTTTATCAAAAAATATATGTTCACCTTTTTTATACTGCTTTTCTATACATAAGGAAGTAAGGGAATCTATTGTTTCTTGCTTTAATCCAGAGAATAATTCTAAATCACTTAATTTTTTACTCATTATTAAAATCCTTTTCCTTAAAAAACATTTTTAATATTATATTAGATTTTTTTATTTTATAAAAGAAAAAGAAATCTTCTGTAGAAATAAAATCTGTTAAAACTTTTTTAATACTACTATCTTTACACCTATTTCTTAATATAGTAGTATAACCAATAAAATCATCATATTTTAATAGTTCTTCTTCTACCTTTTGCGCTATAAATCTACTTCCTTTAGGATTTCCTCTTCTTGTATTAACACCAACAACAATATTTTTCAAATCTTTTTGCATTGGTATTGACCCCATTCCTTCCATAAATTCTGTTGAATCTATGTATATCCTACTTTCTTCTTCGCAATCTCTCTTTATTTCTTCTTTTTTATTCTTATCATCTATAGCTATAATAACCAAATGCTTATTTTTTATAAAGTTTTTATCATATTCTTTTTTATATATTTGTATATTTTCTCCCTTAAACTGTTTAAATTCTTCCCCTATTTCTTTTGCTAAGACCTCCACTAAGCATCCTTGATTAAAAAAATGCTTTGCTTTAATAAAGCCACCTCGTCCTGCTCCAATAATGCCTACTCTTAGTTTTTTTGAAAATACTGATATTAAAGAAAACTCTATTCCTCTGTTAAGAATATCTTCCTCACTATTCTTAAACATTCTTCTTCACTTCCTTCAAGGGTCTCATTTTTTATGACTTCAATAGCTCTATTAATATAAGCATCTGAGGTACTTTTTAATAACATTTTTACAAGCCCTTCATCTTTTAGATCCCTACTTTTATTTTGATAAGTATTTAATCTTTTTGAGTATACCTCTTCGCCTTTCATCTTTAATTCTTTTATAATTGGCGAAATCTCTCGAAGAGCCTTCCATTCCATATATTCCTTTAAATATTCTTCATAAATATACTTATATTCTGACATTCTTTGAACTCTTAATGCTTTATTTTCGTCATCAACTTCACTTATTTCATCAATATTATATACTTTTACTTTATTTAATAATCCAACTTCTACTTCAACATCTCTTGGTACCGCCATATCAAATATAGATAATGTCTCTCTTCTTTCTACAATATCATCTTTTAAAACAACAGCATGTGGAGCATTAGTGCAGGATATTATAGAATCTACTTCTTGAATAAATTGATTTTTTTCTTTGAAATTTATAATTTTTACATTTTCCTCATGTAAATCCTTAATTTTTCCCGGCTCTCTAACTACTAAATATATATTTTCCACCTTATGTGATAAAAGATATTTAACAGCAAGTCTTCCTATTTCTCCATAACCAATAACCATAACTTTTTTACATTTTTCTTTTAACATAATAGAAATTGCAACTGAAATAGATGAAACTGGTATCTCAAACAATTTTGCTTCTGTTCTAAACTTTTTACCACAGGTTATTCCTTCTTGAAATAATCTTCCTAACTCTCCACTACATGTACCTTCTTCTAAGGATTCAATATAGACATTTTTAATTTGCCCTAAAATTTGATCCTCACCTACTATTCTTGAATGATAGCCACAAGCAAGCCTAAATAAATGTCTATATGCTTTTTCCGCTTCCACATAAAATATAAAGGGCTTTAATTCATCATTCCACCCTATTGTTTTAAAGATTACGTCTATCACTTCTTCTTTATTTAGCTTACTATCTACATATATTTCTGTTCTATTACATGTTGTTAATATTATTACTTCATCAAAATATTTCATTAATTCATTTAATATTTCATTTTTTCTCTTCTTTTTTATAGTAAAGGCTTCTCTAATTTGAATTGGTATATCTCGCCTTATTCCCATTAAACTAATCATGATTTCACTCCAAAATTTTTCAAATAATATTATTATTTTATCCTATTTTCTTTATTGTATATTAACATACAGCTATTTAAAATGATATAAAAATAAAAGATAATAAAGATGACCTCTTGTTTTTTCATCTCTATTATCCTATTTTATATATTAATGCACATTTTATATACTATGTAAAATGTCATTAATAAATTTTTCTTGTCCTATTCTATCCATAGTCTTACAGATTCTTTCTCCAGCCACACCATTTTCTTTATAATAATCCATAATATTATCAACTACGCCAACAATATCATCTTCGCTAAAAATTCTTCCTAAAGATGTTCCAAGACTCATTCCTCTTCCAAATCTTCCACCAACAAAAATTTCTGCTCCTTTTTCCCTAGCAATAAATCCACCTGTTCTACAAGCTCTTACACATCCACCACATTTCACACATAATTCCTCATTGAAGACAATTTTTTTATCCACTAATTCTAAAGCCTTTTGTCTACATGCTTTTACACAAAGTGAGCATCCGACACAATTTTCCTCTACATATTCTGGCACAGTTCTTCCCATTATTCCAATGTCATTTAAACTCGCTTTTGCACAGTTATTGGCACATCCCACAATACCAATTTTACATTTTGCGTGAGTATCAGTTCCAAAATATTTTTCTTCTAGTTCCCTACAAATTCCTTGGGTATCAATATTTCCATGTAAGCATACAGTGCCCTTACAAGAAACAAGTGGTCTAACCTTCATTCCAGTACCACCATGTCTCAATCTCAGTTTTTGAGATTCTTCAATTACATTTTCAACATCTTCATTTTTAATCCATGGAACTTCAATTTGAAGTCTAGTTGTAACACCACTATATCCTTTTCCATATTTATCTGCTATATAATTTATATTTGCTAATTCTTCAGTAGTAAAATTCCCCGCTCTACTTAAAAACCTTACAGCAAAATGTTCTTTATCATTTTGTAATAAAAATCCCAATGCTTTTAATTCTTTTTGTCTTTTTTGATTTACTGCCATACCATCTATCCCCCTTGACAAATATATAACAATATTTTAGTAGATTTTTCATAATAGTTCCAATAATAATACCTTATATATGTTATAAGCAACTAGTTATATAGGATATTTTTTTAACTAATGGAAATAATATGATTATAAATTTGTTGAGGTGATATATAATGAGAATTCCAAAACATATAGGTATTATTCCAGATGGTAATCGAAGATGGGCAGTAAAAAATGGGATGACTAAAGATAAGGGGTACGCTCTAGGCATAAACCCAGGTCTTATTCTATTTAAACAGTGTAAAAAATATGGTATAGAAGAAATAACATTCTATGGATTCACTGTTGATAATACAAAGAGACCTAATGAACAAAAGTTAGCATTTACAGAAGCATGTATAAATTCAGTACAACTTTTAACTAAAGAAGACTGTGAAATATTAGTAATGGGAAATACAAAATCTACTTCATTCCCTAAAGACCTTATCCCTTTTACTAAACGTAGAACCTTCGGAAAAGGTGGTATGAAGGTAAACTTCTTAATTAATTATGGCTGGGAATGGGACCTAAACGAATTAAAATCTGCTGATGAAAAAAAGAAGAATATATATAATAATATTCACTCAAATGATATTTCTAGAATTGATTTAATTATACGTTGGGGTGGTAGGAGAAGATTGAGTGGGTTCCTTCCTGTTCAATCTGTGTACTCTGATTTTTATGTAGTAGATGACTTTTGGCCAGACTTTAAACCTGAACATCTGGATGAAGCTTTAAATTGGTACAATGAACAGGATGTAACCTTAGGAGGATAAAAATAAAAAAGGTAGGAGATATTTATTTCCTCTATACTTAAGGTAATGAAATTAAAATTTTATACTGGTCTAAACGTTAAAAAGGTCCTGTACCCAGGACCTTTTTAGTATTTATTCATTCTAATATAAAATATAGTTTTGTCATCATTTTTTCTTTTTACTATAGAAATTTCACCATTATGGTTTTCTACTATTTTCTTAGCAATAGATAATCCTAATCCAGAACCACCATCGCTTTTTCTGCTAGAATCTCCTCTTACAAAAGGATCAAAAAGTGTATCTTTTATATCATCCGGTATTCCTACTCCATTATCTGAAACTTCTATAACAATAGATCTCCCCAAATCCCTAAGCTCTATTTTTAACCTAGTTCCTGATGGATTATACTTTAAAGAATTATCTATTAGATTACTAATAACTCTCTTAAACAATCTCTTATCTATCTTTAACTCTATTACTATTTCTGGAATATTTACTACCAGATCAAATTCTCTTTCACTTATTTCATCAAAGTATTCAGCAATTAACTGCCTTAAAAACTCACAAATATCTACAACTTCTAATTTTAGCTTATACTGAACACTCTCTAACTTTACAAACTCAAAAAGGTCATCTACTAATTCCCCAACCTTTTCTGATTTGTTGTATATAGTTTTATAGTATCTCTTTCTTTGTTCCTCTTCTTCTATAAGATTTTCATATAATGCTGCTGAAAATCCTCTTATTGTAGTAATAGGTGTTTTAATATCATGAGATAAGTCTATTAACATTCTTGTTTTGCTTTCTTCAAGTTTTTTGTTTTCTTCTCTACTTGCTTTAAGCTTATCAATTAAATAATTAATTGTATCACTTATTACTATAAACTCTTTCTCCCCATCTAAAACTAACTTTTCTTCATAATCACCTTCTATAACTTTTCCTAATGCATTATCTATTTTACTTAATGGCTTCTTAAACTTCTTAGCCGTCCAAATACTGTAGGCTACAATACTAATTATAAAAAATACTAGTGCTATACTTATAACCTTTATATAAAGTTTAAATAATGGCTTTCCTAAACTATAGGGTACAGAAAATATATTAATAGCTAAAGAAACTTTATCTTCTGGTACTCTAATCAATATAGTTTTAAAATCATTATCCTCTTCTACTGTGTCAACTAACACAAAATATCTTTCATCTTCATCACTCATACTAATTGCCTGCAACAACTCAAATTCAGAGTAAGAATCCTTTAACAATTCATATTTGGGTACTTTCCCCATCCTATGAATAACATTTCTTTTACTATCTAAAACTTCAATAAAACCTTCAAGTTTTATTAATACATCTTCATTTAACTTAGAGTAATCATCATATTTACCATGAAGCAAATCTAATACTGGCGCCCCTCTGTCCTCCATAGACTTGGACATTTTATATCCTAAATAGGTGTATGCTAAGAAAAATATACTAGCTAATATTATTACAAATGTAATATAATTTTTAAATAAAGAGATTAAGAGTTTATCATTTCTTTTTCTCATAGTACTCTACCTTTTTTCGAACTTATATCCAAGACCCCTAACAGTCTTTAAATATACAGGATTTCTAGAGTCCTCCTCTATCTTATCCCTAAGTCTACTAATATGCACCATTATAGTATTGTCACCACTTAAGAACGCTTCATTCCACACTGCTTCAAAAATTTGATTCTTTGTTAATATTCTACCTGCGTTCTCCATCAAGTACTTTAATATTCCATACTCTATAGATGTTACTTCTACTTCTTTTCCTCTAACTATAAGTTTTACATTATATGTATCTAATTCTATATCTCCTATAACTATCTTAGGAGAAGCATTCTGTTTAGCGCTTAATTTATATACCCTTCTTATCTGAGCATTAACTCTAGCTACTAATTCTAAAGGATTAAATGGTTTTGTAATATAATCATCTGCACCTAAATCTAGGCCCAATATTTTATCAGAATCTTGATTCTTGGCTGATAGCATTATTATTGGTATATTGTATAGTTTTCTTATCTCTTTAATCACCTTATACCCATCTACACGAGGCATCATTATATCTACAATTGCCAAATCAAAATTAGTATCGTTTTTTACTTTTTCAATGGCTTCTTGTCCATCACTTGCTTTTACCACACTATACCCTTCTTTTCCTAAGTATAGCTCTATTAACTCTAATATTTCTTTTTCGTCATCACAAATTAATATCTTATAATCCATTTTATCTCCCCTACTTCCACGATAAAGCATAAATAAAGAAAAGTCCTACTATGGACTTTTCTTTATTATACAATATCTTACACATTTGTTAAACGAAACTTTTAACAAATACTATTAATATTAGAATAGGTGTAACATACTTTATTACAAACGTCAACAAACTAACTACTTTTTGATTTTTTAATCTTCCTTTATTAGTTAATTGCTCTATTATAAAATCTTTTGATACCCCATATCCTAAAAGAAGTATCACTAGCAACCCATTAATAGGCAATAATATGTTAGAAACAAACTTGTCTAATGAATCAAATATTGTAAACCCAAAAATCTTTATATTTGCTAAAACTCCATCTGGATTAGCTGATAATGCAGCTAGTGAACCAATTAAAACAATAATTAAAATATTTATTATTATAGATTTTTTTCTTGAAATTTTCAGTTCTTCAGTAAATAAAGCTATAAGAACCTCTAATAAAGATATAGTTGCCATAGTTGCTGCCATAGCGGCTAATCCAAAGAAGATTATTGATAAAATACTTCCTCCTGGCATTTTTGCAAATATTAATGGCACGGTATTAAATAATAATCCTGGTCCTTCAGTTGGAGCTAGTCCAAAAGAAAAAACTGCTGGAAAAATAGCAAGTCCTGCAAGCAATGATACCCCAGTATCAGCTATAGCAACCTTTCCTGCTGTTCCGATTAAATTATTATCTTCAGTAAAATAACTGCCGTATGTTACCATAGTACCTGTTCCTACAGACAACTTAAAGAAAGCTAATCCTAAGGCTGATAAAATTACACTTACTGTTACCTTAGAAAAATCTGGCTTTAATAAAAATTCTATACCACTATATGCACCTGGAAGAGTTAAACTTCTTAATACGCATAGTATTAATAGTCCCATTAATATTGGCATAAGTACTTTGGTTAACTTTTCTATACCACTTTTAACTCCCATACCTAATATAGAGCCTGCAACTACTAAAACTATAACCTGCCATATAATCGGCGAAATAGGTCCTAAGCTTGTACTGTTAAAAATTTGTGCAGCCTCTTCTGCTGTAACTCCTTTAAGTACACCAAATAAGGCTTTAAAAACATATGAATACACCCATCCTGCAACTACTGTATAAAAAAATAGCATACAAAATGTTGATAATACCGCTATATATCCTATTGATTTAAACCTTCTCTTATCTGTAACTTTTGATATAGCTCCACATACATTTTTTCTTGTTCCTCTACCTACTATAAATTCGCTTATTAATGTTGGTAAACCAATCAATAATACACACCCTAAGTAAACAATTATAAAAGCTGCTCCTCCATTTTGACCTACAACATACGGAAACATCCATATATTACCTAAACCTACAGCTGAACTTAAGGTAGCAAAAAACACAGTAAGACTAGATGAAAATTTTTCTCTCTTCTGTTCCACGTAATCCACTCCATTTTCTTTAGTATAATTCAAATTATATATTAAAAATTGGAGTAATTATAATATTTTTATTTAATTTTGTCAAATTTTATTCTTTATTGTAACAATATTCTAATAAAGATATCTTTTCTTTAATTCTCTTCTCTTTGTCTTACTTAATCCATACTCTACCTCTAAGTACTTATCTATGTTTTCATATTTATCCCGTATTTCTTTAAATGACGCTTCTATATATTCTCTTCTTACTTCTAGCATCATATTTAATAGCTCAAAATGTTTAGGATTATTAGATAACTTTTTTATGGATTTAACTATTTCTTCATTTTTACTCTTTCTATATTCATTACTTAATAAATAATCCTTAATTACAGTTTCTTCTGGAACTCCAAGAATTAATAAGATAAGTGCAGAAGCAAACCCAGTTCTATCCTTTCCAGCAGTACAATGAAATAAAATAGGCATTCTTTCTTCATTTTCCATACAATCTATTAATTCTTTATAAGCAAGATTATTAAAAACAGCACTTCTATATCCATTCATAAGAAACTTCTTTCCATCAAAATGCTCTAAATAATTTTGATTAAAAATAGATATCATATCAAAGTTTCCATTATTATTATCTAACTCGGACATACCAGAAATATTTATATATTTAAGCCCTTCAATATAAGGATCAGGTGAAGATAACACCTCGCCCTTAGACCTTAAATCCAAGATTGTTTTTATACCTAAAGCTTTAAAATATTCAATATCTTCTTCTGTTAAATCTGATAATTTATCTGACCTATAAAATGTGTTCCATTTAACTCTTCTGCCATCTATAGTTCTATATCCACCTATATCCCTAAAATGATGTACTCCTACAAAGGGAAGTATTTTTTCTCCAACTAATTCAGAATTGTACCCCTCAGATTTTAAAAGAAATAATAATCTTCTTTTATTATCTGGATCTGTAAATATAACCTCATTACTATTCTCAATTCTTTCTATTAATAGTTCCTCATCATCATTTTCTAAATATATTTTTACAAGGGAATTTTTAGGTTCCTCCCATGTTATTTTCAATTTATTATTAGCTAATCGTATGCACTTTGCTTCTTCAAAATACTTCATAATTATTCCTCTTTAATCATTTCTAATATCATTAATATTAAATGGTGTATTTTGATATACACAATAATTTAACCAATTTGCAAATACTATATGGGCACTGCCCCTCCAAGACATCGCTGGCTCTAAAGTTGTATCATCATTTGGAAAATAATTTTCAGGAATACAAATTTCCAATCCCTTTTCTTTATCCCTAAAATATTCATCTTTTAGGGTTTCTCTATCATACTCTAAATGTCCTGTAATAAATACCTTTCTATAGTCACTTGTAGAAACAATAAATACTCCCGCATCATCAGATTCTGAAAGTATTTCTAATTCCTTAACCTTTTCTATATCCTTACTCTTTATTTCTGTATGTCTTGAATGTGGTGCAAAAAAGGTATCATCAAGCCCCCTTGTTAATTCAACATTTTCCTTTAACACCCTATGAGCAAAAACCCCAAACATCTTATTTTCTAATGGATACTTTGGCACTCCATAATGGTAATATAACCCTGCTTGAGCTCCCCAACATATGTGTAAAGTTGAATAAACGTTGCTTTTACTCCACTCCATTATTTCCTTTAATTCATTCCAATATGCAACATCTTGAAATTCCATCTGCTCAACAGGTGCACCTGTAATTATTAATCCATCAAACTTCTCATTTACAACCTCATCAAAATAGCTATAAAACTTATTTAAATGCTCTAATGGCGTGTTGTGAGATGTATAACTTTTAGTTTGTAGTAACTTAATTTCCACTTGCAATGGAGTATTGGACAAATATCTTAATAATTGATTCTCAGCTTGAATTTTCTTAGGCATTAAATTTAAAATTGCTATTTTTAATGGTCTTATATCTTGTGTTTCTGCCCTTTCATCATTCATTACAAATATATTTTCCCCACTTAATACTTTGTATGCTGGTAACTCCCTATTAATTTTTAATGGCATAATGTCATCCCCCTTTTTATTTCTTTGATATAATTACTACCATAATAAAACTATTATATCTTCCAAGAAGTGGTTATACAAATCATTTCCTTTTATGATATAATTATATGGAAATATTTGGAGGTGATTGCATGAATAAAACTATTTTAAAAGGTTTTATTGGAACTTATACAAATACGGACAGTAGAGGAATCTATAATTTTGAATTTGATTGTGAAAACAAAGTTTTTAAAACACATGCTTTAGCTTATGAAATCGAAAAACCATCTTATCTAGCTGTAGATAAGGAAAATAATATTTTATATTCAGTTTCTAAAGATAATGATTTAGGAGGAGTAACTTCTTTCAAAATAAAAGAAAACCTATCTCTTGAAAAAATAAATTCTGTTCTTGAAACAGAAAATCCACCTTGCTATATTAATTTTTCTAATAAACAGGGCTTAATTTTTACTGCAAACTATCACCATAATAAAATTAATGTCTATCCTATTGAAGATGATCACAGAATAGGTAAACCCATAAAGACATTAACCCACACCAATAATACCCCTCATATTCATTATGCCAACCTTGACCTAGATGAAAACTTTCTTTTAACAGTAGACCTAGGACAAGATTATATTAATCTCTATGAGATTAAAGAAAATGATTTTATTGAAAGAGAAGATTTAAGAGTAAAATTTAGTAAAGGTTGTGGACCTAGACATTTAGCATTTCACCCAAATGGTAAATTTATCTATGTTTTAACTGAATTATCTTCTGAAATAGCCTCATTTCAATATAATAAGGGGTATTTAAAGCTAATAAATATACTTTCAACACTGCCAAACAAATATACTGGGGTAAAATCTGGAGCTGCTATACATATTCATCCAAATGGCAAATTTATTTATACTTCAGATAGAGGAAATAACTCAATAGCTTGCTTTAAAATAGATAATGCAACTGGATCCTTATCATTAGTAGAGCATAAGCCTACCTTTGGATCATGCCCTAGAGATTTTGCTATAAGCGAGGACGGCAAATATATACTTATTACTAATCAAGATTCCTCCTCTTTGGTTATTTTCGAAATTTCTGAAGACACTGGTAGATTAATTAATCATGTTGGAAGTATAGAGGTCCCATCCCCTGTTTGCATTAAATTAATATAAGTATAATTTTACCTTTGACATAATCCATCTCTGTAGTTATAATCAGAAACAATATCAACCTATAAGCTCAATAATATGGTTTGAGCGTATCTACAATACTACCGTAAATAGTATTACTAGGCTAATTAAGTATATATGCCTCATGGGTTGAATAAAATTAATAGAGGTGGATTATATGAACAAATTTAATTTTATTGAACAAATAAAAGGGGCAAATAAAAGTATCCCTTGTGATTTAGTAATAAAAAACATATCTATAATTGATGTCTTTGGACAAGAAACCTTCATTTCAGATGTAGGGATTAAAAATGGGTATATTGTTGGAATTGGAAAATACCATGGAAATGAAATTATCGATGGTACTGGCAAGTATATATGCCCTGGTTTAATAGATGCTCATGCTCATATTGAATCTTCCCTAACCACTCCAGTTGAATATTGCAAAGCTGCCCTTCTTCATGGTGTAACTTCATTAATTGCCGATCCCCATGAAATAGCAAACGTTCTTGGATTAGATGGTATAAAACTTATGCTAAAACTAAGTGAAGGACTACCCTTTAACTTTTTCTTTATGCTTCCTTCTTGCGTACCTGCAACTTCTTTTGAGAATTCAGGTGCAATTTTAACAAGTAAAGATCTATCTAAACTCTATTCTAGTGATGGAGTATTAGGGTTAGCAGAAGTTATGGACTTCCCTTCTGTAGTTAATTGTGAAGAAGATATGATTAATAAATTATATGATGCTAAAATTCTTAATCTTAGAATAGATGGACACGGTGCTGGATTAAATATAGAAACTCTTAATGCTTATTGTACTGCAAATATAAGAACTGACCATGAATGTCATCTGGAAAAGGAAGTAACTGATAGAATTAGACGTGGAATGTATGTACTAATTCGTGAAGGTACTGTAGCTAAAAATTTGAAGGAATTAATAAAGATTGCTTCAATAAAAAATAGCCGAAGACTTTGCTTCTGTACTGATGATAGACACATAGATGACTTAATATTAAATGGTTCTATTGATAGTTCTATTAGATATGCAATAAAGACAGGTTTAAATCCAGAAACAGCTATTCAAATGGCATCACTAAATTCTGCTGAATGTTATAAACTGAATGACTTAGGCGCTATTGCTCCTGGCTATAGAGCAGATTTTATTATTCTAAATAATTTAGAAAACTTCCAGATTCAATCAGTTTACAAAGATGGACAACTTGTTGTGGATAATGGTATCCTTGTTGAAAATAATATACCTACCCCTAAAATTGAAACAACAAATAGTTTAAATATAAAGGTTCTTTCAAAGGATAAGCTAGATATTACACTATGTAACAAATCCATTATTAATGTAATTAAAGTAATTCCAAACAAGCTAGAAACAATACATTTAAGAGAACCTATTTCTTCTCTAAGTGATAAATTTATTCCTGATATAGAAAAAGATCTACTTAAAGTTGCTGTTATAGAGCGTCATAAAGGAACTGGAAATATAGGGCTTGGAGTTATTAATGGAATGAAATTAAAAAGCGGAGCTATTGCAACTACTATAGCTCATGATTCCCATAATCTAATAGTAGTTGGAACAAATAATTCAGACATGCTATTTGCAATTGAAAAACTAAAAGAAATTGGTGGAGGAATTATTGTTGTTGAAGATGGTAAAGTACTTTCTTCTATAAAGCTAGAAATTGGCGGGTTAATTACTAACCGCTCTATTGATTCAATAATGAATGATTTAGAAAGACTTCATAATTCTATAAAAAAGATTGCTCCAACAATAAACTTTAACCCATTCTTAACTCTTTCATTTTTATCTTTACCTGTAATTCCAGATATAAAGATTACTGATAGAGGAATATTTGATGTTAAGAAATTTAATTTTATAGATACAGCAGAATAAGATTTGTGTTAATAGTGAATTGTTATAAGGGTTTCAATATCTTGTTACTAAATATCCATTCAACTTTTCACTATTAACCAATTAATTGACTTACCTTTACATAAACACTATTATTATATTTATTTTATTGGTATAATTTCCTTATAATACAATTTTATTTTGGTGATTTTAGGGGGATTGTTTTTATGTACGTTATAAAAAAGGTTAATTCAGAAAATTTTGATTCAAGCACTTGGGATAATATTGAAGCTATCAATATTAATAACTATCCATGGGACACTACTGGATATATGCCTAAAACCAAAGTTCAACTTTGCTACACAAATGAAGAAATAAGAGTTAAATTTACCTCTTGTGAAGAAAAAGTTAGAATTGAAGTTAAAGAATTTAATGGACCTTCATGGTATGATAGCTGTGTAGAATTCTTTTTCTTACCTGAACCTGAAAAAGATAAAAGATATTTTAACTTTGAAATAACTGCTAGGGGGAACCTTTTACTTCAATTAGATGACAAACCGCCAGTAAGACATTGTATGGATTATATAAACCCTAATTATTTTGAAATAAAAGCAGATGTTAATGATAAAAATATTAACGACTTTGATAACTTTAAACCTTGGACTATAGAATATAAAATACCTTTTGACTTTATAAAGGCCTTTTTCCCAAGTTTTGAAGCTAAATCAGGTAAAATTATAAAAGGAAACTTTACTAAGTGTGGAGACAAAACAACTACTCCTCACTTTGGAACATGGGCAGATATCACAGTTCCAGAACCTGCATTCCATGTACCTCAATTCTTTAAGGAAATAGTTTTTGAATAATTTTAAAGCTATCTAGTTTACCTAGATAGCTTTTATTTTGTTCGTGCATTGATTTACTGTTAAAAAAAGTATATAATTCCTGTATTGAATTTTTTTTACACTTAAGGAGGAGTTATGCCAAGTTTAATTTTGGAATAAAAACCACTAAGATATAATGATATAAACTTGATATAAGCGCCAACTAAAGCCATATTCTCTTAATTAACGAAGATATAAAAGATATTTTTGTACATTAATTTTTGACGATTTTTTGACGACAAAATTTAAGACTAGGATAATAACTATATCCTAGTCTTTAACATAATTTATTATTTTACCATTTTAACGCTTCTTCTCTCTCTTCCATTAGAAGTTTCAATTCTTCTATATCCTCTAATGTAGCTCTATTTCTTATAAAACATCTTGCACTAGTCCTATTCCTTAAATAATTTGCATGATCTCTATTTTTTTCTCTCCATCTTTTATCTGCATTCCTTTGTGATTCACTTGTTTTCCCCATTTTAACCCTCCTATTTTATTAAAAAGATTAACCATTATTGTTACAAAAATTAAACGCTTTGTTGTTTTTATTTTTTTAATATTATTATATATTTGTAACTCAAGGTCAATATTACATATATATTCTTAACAAGAATTTAATAAAAAAACTAGTAAATAAAATATTACTTACTAGCTTTCTGGGATTCTATGAATTTAAAATAAATATAATTTCAAAATGTTTCCTAATTATATGTTATTCAAGAGTAGTATATTTGTTATATTCATTGTAAAATTCCCCCTATACAATCACTATTGATTTTGCTATACTATTGGTGAAATACATACTTCCCTAGAGGAGGAATTGTCTACATTTTTTTCATAAACAAAAAAGGACTAGATAAATCTTATAGGTTAATCTAGTCTCTTTTATATATAAATTTAGGCTTTGAAACTATAGCGTTTATATTATTTACAAGAATTATTTTTTTATGCATTGAATATATTATTATAAAGGTATCTACTCTTATATTATATAACATAAAAGACAGTAAAAAAGGATTTTATCCCCCTTTGACTTACTGTCTTTTTATATTAAGTATAGTACAATGCTAGCAATTAGTATAACCAAATACTTATATAAATATAACATTTATAAACCAATCCTATTTTCGTCATAATTAGAATGAATTTATTGACTTTATTACACTTTTATGCTATTTTGTAATTAATATAATAAACCAGTATTAATTTTTATTAAATTAATACTCCAATCGTATAAAAAAGAGTGAGTAATCCCCTATGTGATTGCTCACTCTTTTATTATAAGTACAATACTATTAAGAAATATATTTAATTATTAATAAACTATATACCTATTTATACTAAATTTAGTTTTTCATTGATTTTTTACTATTCTTATGATATTTTTTTATTGAAGCAACAAGCTTGTATTAATTTGATTGAAAATTAATACATATGAACACCATATATAAATAAAAGGAGCGATTAATCTTTCCACATTGTGATTAGTCGCTCTTTTTATATACAAAAAGATAGTGCACAAAGATTACTCCTTATACACTATCCCTTGTGAATTTTTAGATGTATCTAAATTATACTACTTAGTTAGTATATATGTCCAGCATGCAGGCCCTAATTGACTATCGTTCTTAAATCCTAATTTAGCATTTAAATTTACGACTGCTTGGTAGAAGCTATTCTTTCCTTTAGATGGTCCATATTCTCCATCTATAGGCCCATTATATAATCCTAATGCTTTCATAGCACTTTGTGCTAAAAATACATAAGTCCCCTTTGCTCCATATTTTAATACGTTCTTCTTACAATTATTTAACAATTTTCCTTCCTCCTTATTTTCACATAATTCGTTTAGCTTAGCTGTTGTTGCTGGTCCACAATATCCATCTGGATTTAATCCATTATCTTTTTGGAATTTAAGTAGAGCATTATAACTATACTCACCCCATATACCATTAGCTCCCCAGCTTCCTAGGTCATACCCTAGGCTTATAAGTTTAGCTTGTACATTCTTTGCTCTATTTCCTATAAAGTTTTTAGATTGTTCTATAGTTGCAACATAAATAGGTTTGTTATGATCTACCTCTATTGAAGTATCACCAGTATTAATCCACTGTATAAACTCTTTCCATAGGTTAGGATTTTGAATCATCTTTCTAGGGCATCTCTTATAAGTAGCATCATAATGCCTTTTTACTCTGTCCATTCCCCAGCCATATTTTTCTAATAAGTACCTATTTAATTCTGCTGCATTCTTTCTAGCTTTATTGTAATCTGAATCTGGATTAACACATATTTCTATGCTGATGTTATTCCAATTTGTAATTACTCCGTAATTTGCATCTCCTACGGACCATGGACCATCTGTAAGCTCTAAACATTGATAGATTTCTTTCTCATCTACATAAAAATGAACAGAAGCATCTCCTAAATTCCCATTAAATTGAGCTTTAGCATGATTTCTTGCTCCTGCTCCTTCACTATAGTTATCTGTTTCATGGTTAACTATATATTTAGGATTATTTTTTCCTTTATAACACTTATGTGACTTCAAAAATTCTTTATTTATTGTAAGCATCTTTTTCCTCCTTCTTCACCCCGACATTAATGTCGGTACCAAAATTAAAAGAGTAGCCTATTTGACTACTCTTGTTTTAACTCCTTCTTTTCCCCTTCTTTAAGTTGTGCTAATGCATCCTTTAACTTTTCTGGTATTGGTAATCCTAAACCTGCACAATTCTCTAATAAGCTTATACCCTCGTTAGCAATGTAGAAATAACATACTAATGTTCTAAATACCCAGTTACCAGTATTCAATAGTCTATCTAATAATACTGCTACAATAAGAACCACAAAGATAACCGCTTTTCTAGCTATTCCTTTTAGTCCTACATTAGAACTTACTTCTTTATTTATGTAGGCTCTTAACAATCCTGTGATGTAATCTAATACTATAAAGAATATAAGTACCATTAAAGCTGTATCCCAACTTCCAAATAACCAAGTAAACATTGTACCTATAAAGGCAACTCCCATTTTAATACTGTTAAAAATCTTTTCCATCTTTCTTTACCTCTTTTCTTCTTTATTTTTATATACAAAAAAGAGAAGTTACAAAACTCCTCTTTCATGTAAAATCTCTTTAACTTTGTTTATATATTTATCTGGTACTTTCTTAATACCATTATTACCGTCAAGACTTCTTTCTCCTGCTTCTACTAAATCTGCATATATTTCAGCCATTATAATAAACCTCCTTCTACTATTTCAGCTAAAGCTAATTTAATATCTAGTAATTCTTTTGACACTTTTGGATTATCTTTATCACTTTCAGTAACAGGAACAAAAGATTTTAACGTTTCATCATACCTCATATTGTGATTAGTAACCACATCATCTTTATCCACTATTAACTCTAAATAATTAGGAAACATTTCTTGTAAAGGCTTGAAGCCTCCTTCTTGAAAAATTATTTTTTCAACTAAATTATTAGTTAACTTATTGATTAATACATATCTCATAACACACCTCTAATAATATTCTATTAATGCTGTTAAGTTATCACACACATTAGTAGCATGGTCAAGATATACCATAAGAGTGTTAAGTTCTCCTATATATAGTTTAGAAGCACCATCACACCTTCTTGAACCTATACTTTCTCTATAAGTGTTAAATACACTAACTTCATAAAGCCATACAGAACCATCAGGCTTAATCTTTGTAAAGTCAAAAACATATTTAGCTTCTTGACTCATAGTCCAGCCATCTGTCCATTTACCATTTATAGCATAATGCCAAGAATCTGTACCCATTTTGTTGCTAGTCATAAAAGATACTTTGACACCATTCTTTAATTTAGTTTTATCAAAAACAACTGTTCCTGACTTCACATTTCCTAAAAATCTAATTTCCCTATTTGATTCAGGGATTGCTCCTATTTCTGTTGGAGTTGGTTTATTTCCTTCATGATATATCTTTCTCCATGGATTCCAAGATGTTCCTATACCAGCTCTAAATTTTAATTGTTCAGAAACTACAGTAGATGAAGGATTAGACAATTGCCAAGCACAATATCCATCACTCCAGCCTTTTATAGTTACTCCACTTCTCCAACCATCTCCATATTGATTATTAAAAAATGTAGTTATAGCCCTATCTGTACAATCATTAGGAGTAGGATTTGTATTTCTAACATCAGAGACCGATATTGAAGGATGTGAATGGCTTGATGAAGCTGCCCCAATATCTGCTGGTGTTGGTTTTCTTCCAGTATGATAAACAATGTTACCACCTACTTGTACATTTGTAGCATTTAAAGTTCCTGCAATATTAGCATTTCCTTTAACCTTTAATGAATTACTACTATCAGCAGCAACACCATTAACCCCTACCCCATATTTATTTATAAACATAATAGGTAGATTTGCACTAATTTTAATAGTTGTTACTTTATTAGTTACCATATATCCAGTATCATCATTATAAGTAACCTTTAGATCATAAGTATTTGAATCAGTTAATCCAGTTAATTTAAGAGTTTGTGAAGTTTGAGCTACTGATAGATTCCCACTAGATATTACTGGAGTGGTTGCACCAGATTTATAAACTGACCATGTTCCTTTAGTATTAATATTAGGAATAGATGAATTTGATTTTATAGTAACTATTACATCTGCAGTAGTTGCTGCTCTTGTAATTGTACCTTGTGTCAGCGATGGCTCATTGTAAAAATGTAAAGTTTGTGCAGATGTTGTTGCTTCTGAAAAGTTATCTGAATTATAAGTAGATATTACTCTAACCTTATACTTGAATTGTTGAGATACTGTCTGAACTGGTACTGCATGATTATAATAAGTCGTTCCAGTAGGTAAATCTGCAATTTTAGTCCATCCTCCAGAGCCATAAGCTACATATACTTGATAAGTTACTGCTTCCCCTAATTTACCAGTAACTGAACTCCACTTAACTCTAGTAACTTTAGTTCCATCTGGAATAAAATATTTGTTTGTACTTGATGCAATACTTAAATAGTTTGTAGATTCAGTTTGTACTAATGATATGGAAGCAGAAGTATTATTCGGATTTACTTGTAAATTAACATTGATAGCTTCTGACGAAGTTTTAGTAGTACCATTAGAATTCCTACTTGTTAATGTAAAATTTAAAACTCCTTTACCTTTATTAGTAGTTGTAGCAAATACCTTTTTTATATCATCAAACCTTACGTATGGTTGAGTTGATGCTGGAGTTGCTTCTCCAGTTCTCCATATCTTTAGATTAATAGGTGATGCAGCAGTTATATTAGGATTATATACAGTTATCCCATTATCACAACTTAATGTTTTTGTAATTGTAACACCACTTTGAGTATTAGATGCTCCAGAATAAGTAAATGCAATGGTAGTTGTACCAAAAGCAATTGAAGATGTTGAAGAAATATTATCTTGTATGAATTTATTCTTAGTTATTGTTGGAGAATAAATATTAGCACTCCAAGCCCCTACACTATCATAAGCATCTACTACATATTTAAAAGTAGTCCCTTCTCCATAGCCACTAATATTATGAGTATAACTAGTTGAAGCTCCTCTATAAATTTCAGTATACCCTCCTCCATTTATAGATACTCTAAATCTATATCCAGATAAATTTGTATCAGATGCAGCTGGAGTTTTTATAACTAGTTTAGTAGTATTTTCTGATATAGTTCTGTTTGAAGTTGAACCATCTATAGATACAGTTCCAGATAATGAGGGAGGAACATTTGTTTGTGATACTGTTAATGACCCAGTTTTTGTAAAGTCCCAATGAGTATACCCTATACTATCTGTTTGTATTCCTACTGTTATTGATTTAGAGCTGGTAGTACCAACATTAGTTGTAGCAGTATACGTAAATGTTCTAAAACCATCAGAACCTCTCCAAGCTTCACCACCTTTTACAGACATCCACCCACTCCAAGAACCATTTACATTAGCTCTCCATTGAACAGGATAAGCGTAATATGATGTACTATATTGACCTGCTTTTAATTTTAATGTTATTTTTATTGTTCTATTATTACCACTTCCTGAAGTTTGTTCTGCATAAAATTCATAAGACATTCCAGGACCGCTTCCATGTATTCCACTTGCTATTAAAGCCATATATATTTATCTCCTTTCTAAATCCAAAATAAAAAGGAAGGCTTATAACCTTCCCTTAATTAGCATAAAATCCCCAGCCATCCCAGCTAGAATTTTTAACACTTCTCATTTCAATTTGTTGAACTGTTGAATTAATCTTCTCACATATAGTTAAATCTCCATCTATATCAACTTTGCACTTTTCGGCATAGTTTTTTCTAGTGAAGCTAAAATCTCCTCTTTGTCCTTGGTTTCCTTCTGCATCTATAACTAAAGTTCCCAACTTATCAGAAGCGGTCGACCCTCTAAAAATATGATGACCTTGTGAACATCCAATAATATTTAAGCCACCATATGCTCCAGAACTCTTATCTATTGATACAGAAGCTTGGGCTGAATTAACCATAAAATTAGTATCTTTTAATTCTAGAGAATTGTTACCAGTAGAATATTTAACTTTATTATTAATAGTAACATCTGTATTAAAACTACAACTTGTTTCTGATAGCTTTACTTTATCCTTAATAGTTAATATACTATCTTTTACGTGTAGGTTATTACTTTCTATCTCTCCATATAGAATACCTGCTAAAGTTGCATTAGTTGCGTATAAATCACCATTCTTATTAACTCTGAATTTAGCAGATGCTCTATTTTCATAGCTTCCACCAGCCCATATTCTAACATCTGTTGCAGCAGTACCAGTATTAGTTACTCCTGCATCCAATACATCTAAAGTACCTCTAATTGTTGCTTGATTAATTTCCGCAGTTCCATCTGTATTTATAGTATATCCAGATTTACCTTTTACATAGTTAGAAGAATGTAACCACCCATTAATCTCTACAGTACCTACTCCATCTTTTCCATCTACTTTACCTATAGCAAATACTGGTTTACCATCTGCACCATTTACAGTTAATCCAGATAATAAATCTATCTTATCTGCCTTTATAGTATTAGTAGCTATCATTCCACCATTTATATAAGTCTTATCTCCTTGAACATTAAAAATAGGTTGAAGTGTTTTATCTAATGTATCAAAAGTAACTAATCCATTTATATCTAATCTTTCAGAGCTAATCTTACCAGTAGTTATATTTGCTGCATCAATTTCAACTGCCTTTAAGCTCTTAATAAATGCATTATCACCTACAAATAATTCATCTATATTTAATTTTGAGCTTCCTATTGCTTCATCTTTAATTTTATCTGTAGTTACTACATTGTTATTTAATCCTTCTGGAGCTAATACCCCTTTTTCAGAATCAAAAATAGCTTGACCAGATGCATTTAAAACATATATTCCATAGTTACCTCTTGCATCTAATCCTATTTGTACTCTTGTTTTTGGAGTAGCTTGGTTATCTTTTATGGTAATTGTATTATCTGCTATTGATAACTTACCACTTGTTGAACTTATATTAACCTTTGTTGCATCAATTTTACCAGCAGTTATTTTATTGGCATTTAAACTTTTAATAGATGCATCTGTAATAGTTGCCTTTGCTATTTGAGCTTCGGAAATAGATGCTTTTGCTATTTTTGCTCCAGATATAGTACCATCTACTATATTTGCATTACCTACTTTAATTTCACCAGATGCTATTTTATTAGCTACTAACTCCCCAGCACTTACTTCTATTGCAGAAATGGTTTCTGAATTTATTTTTGTAGCATCTATACTTCCTGCTTTTATTCTATCCGCAGATAAAGTACCAGTAGTTATTTTACTTGCATCTAAATTAGCTATTTTGGCAGAGCTTATAACTGCATCTCCAATAGTAGCATTTATTGCATTTATTGCATTAGCTTTCATTCTATCTGTAGATATATCACCAGTTGTTATTTTATCAGCACTTAAATTACCAATCTTTGCACTATTTATTGTTGCAGTATCTGTTGATAAATTAATTGCACTTATTACCCCTGCTTTAATCCTATCAGCAGATAAATCACCAGTAATAATTTTATTTGCATCTAAATTGCCTATTTTAGCAGAATCAATAGTTGCATCACCTATATATGCATTTATAGCATCAATTACATTAGTAGACATTTTATCTGCTGATAAGTTTCCAATCTTTGCACTATCTATTGTTGCATTTGATGCATTTAAATTTATAGCGGTAATAGCATTGGCTTTCATAACATCAGCTATTAAATTACCTGTCTTAATTTTCTCTGCTTCTAAATCAGTAATCTGTGCATTTCCTACAACTAAATCCTTTGCAACAATACTTGCTATTTCAGCTACATCTATTTTTGCACTATCTATTGTTGCTTCTTCAATGGATGCATTTATTGCTTCAATAACAACTGCTTTTATTTTATCTGCTGTAATTGCCTTTGCATCTATCTTATCTGCTGTAATACAGTTAGCAGCTAAATTATCAGCAGTAATATTACCTGCTAGTATTTCATTAGCCTTTATTGAATTTATTAAAGCAGTATTTGCAGTTTGACTTATTGATTTATTTCCTGTAGATCCTACACTATTATTTGTACTCGGTACATTTGCACTAATATTAGAAATTAGTCCCCCATTAAAACTAAGTTTATGAACTCCAATTGGAATTGATCTTAAAACACTTTTCTTATCTGTTAACTTTATGATATCTCCACATTCCAAATGTGGCATTCCCTGTACCTTTAAATCATAAGATGGATAAGTAAAAGGAAACATTCTATCATAAATTACTTTTAGTTCTGCATTAGAAGAAATATTTTCGTTCTCAAACTCTAATGTCGCTCCTGTATCATCCCCATATTGAAATATATCTTCACCTTTTTTGCATATAAGCTTAGATATTTTAATATTACTATCACTCTTTAAAGTAAAATCTATATAATTGTTTGTATCTAAGTCAAACTCTACTGTATTAAAACTTCTAAATTCTATTTCATTATCTCTATTTACTAAGCAATTAGCAGTCAATAGCTCTGCAATAATCATAAGCACATCCCTTATAGAACCAGTAGGCAACACTTTAACATTTACGTTTGGTAATACTACATCTTTAAATATCACCTTGTATTTATTCTTTAATTCATTAACTACATTAGTAACTGATGTAGGATATTTTAGCCCAGATTCATACTTAACATTGCTATAGCTCTCTATAATATCAAAGCATTCTATACTAACCTTATTATCTGTCCTTTTTATAGAATCCGGATTAGGATAAAATGTTCCTAATGGTACCCACATTAAATTACCTATTCCATCATCTATCGCTACAGATGGTTTAATAGTTTGAGTAGTAAAGTAAGAAGGTGTATTCCCTATTCTTAATAACTCTAAGCTAAGCTTTGAAGATGTCACTCCTCCTATAGCTGGTATTCCGTTATTACCAAAGGTATATTCTACATTAAGGCTTTGGACCTCTGTATTATCTAGTATTCTATCTCCTATAATGACTTTAATAGCTACTGTTCTTGTTGGTTCTTTAATCTTATTTAAATAAATAGGACTAACACTATACATCTAACCACCTCCTACTTTTCTATTAAATTAAGTTTTAATCCACTCCACTTAACCTCTTCATCAATATACTGATATGCTGGAGCAGTTCTATCTCCTACATACATAGTTTTGGTTATAATTCCTAATTGTGGATCTGGAAAAGTAACCGTAAAAAAAACTCCAGATACAGCATTTAGTATCGGAGCTATTTCACTTTGGGATAATGGTCCCCACTCAAGATTTAATTTTCTTTTTACTGCTATTCTATCTCTAATAAGCTGTCCAGCAGCATTTCTATTAGATTCACCATCTAAATCACTAACCGTAGCTTCATAAATCTTAGGAGTAGCTATAGCCACTCCATTAATCTTTATCATCTATAACTACCTCCTATAAATCTAATAAAATTTTTCCTTCTTGTCTAAATAGCTTATTCATATTGTCTATAACTACTCTTCCAAGTTCCGTTCCACTAATCTCTAATATTATTGATAAAGGACCACTTGGATATGAAGAATTTCCTCCCTGTGGCATTCTAGAAGCTAATTTATCTGCTAATAGACTAATCCACCCTGTATTATTTTCTAAAGGCATTACAACTTCTCTACCTCGTTCTCCTATTACAGCAAGAGTGGCACTATCTACAATACCACCTTTAGCTAGGTATGGAACTTTTCCGAGCTGTGGTATATCGAATCCCCAAGTTTCTCCACCTATAATTGGTACCCAACTAGGGACCTCCCAACTCAACTTGTTTATTCCTCTAATAGCTACATTAATTGCACTTATCATTCCATTAATAAGTCCAATAATCATATTTATAGGTGCTTTAGCTATTCCAGTAAAGCTATCCCATATTCCTTTAAATATGTTTTTAACGCCTTTCCAAGCTCTATCCCAGTTACCTGTAAATACACCAGCTATAAAATCAATAATACCGCTGAAAAATCTTTTAACTCCATCTAGAACATTCTTTACATTAGTTAGATATGCATTTAGTATATCTCCTAGGAAACCAAACTTTTCGCTCCAATCAGTAGCAAATACATTGCCTAGCCATTCTTTAAATTGGTTAAACTTGTCTTTGATCCAATTCCATACTTGTCCACATTTTTCTTTAACTTCATCCCAGTGCTTTACAAGTAACACACCTATAGCAATAACTGCTCCTATTGCTATAATAACTAAGCCTATAGGACTAGTCAAAAATGCTATTGCTGCTCCAAATGCACTTGTAGTTGCTGTAGCAATCCCACATATAACATTCCATGCACCAGTAGCAACATTCATTGCAACTTGTGCTGCTGTATTTGCTATTTTTAATCCTGTGTTTATAGTCCATTGACCTGCTTGTTTAATTAATTCAACTGTCCCTTTTGCTACTGAAACTATAAAGTCTTTTGCATATAATGCAGTTAAATAGATAGTTTCTGCTTTATCTATTAACTTCGCTAATGTACATGCTTTTATTGCTTTTGTGATTTTTGCAAACGCTCCTGCTATACCTCCACTCATTTGAATAAATCCCATAAGTTCTGTTAGCTTCCATGCTGCAAAAAATGAAACAACAACTGTTGTCATAGCATTTACAATTGTTTTATGTTCTTTCATCCAATTTCCAATAGATTTCAATACATTTGCTAATCCATTTAGAACATCTACTATAACTCCTCCTGTCCAACTAGCTATAGGCTGTAAAAATCTCTCCCACAACCAAGCTCCTTGTTCCTGAAAAACATCTATTATCGGATTTATTATATCTAATGCTCCGGCTAAAACATTAAAAAATGCTGGAATAAGACTAGATATACTCCATGTACCAAATGGTACTAATATTTCATCCCAAAACCATTTCAAATTCTCTGCTACATTATCTATAAATGGATTTAATGATTTTTTTAAGCTTTCAAAGCTTTCTGCAACTGGTCTAAAAATATCTTTAAACTTATTTACTGCAGCTTCCAATCCACTTGTATCTGGTTCAAGTATTTCCGCATTACTAAAGTCTAATAATCCTCCACCTATGGGTGCACTTATTCCTGTGTTTCCACTATCAGAACTACTATTTTTACTTAATACATTTATTTCATCAAATCCACCTAGAAGTCTACTTACTTCTTTTTGTGCCTTCTTAGCTTTTTCTCCAGTTTTAGTAGCAGCATTACCTAATGCATTAACTTGTCCTGTTGCTCCTCCCACACCAGTTTTGCTAGAGGGCTTATATCCGAATAGCGTTTGCATAAATGCTGCAACATATCCTGTTACAGTTCTTAGTCCCATAGCAAAGTTAGTTAAAATAGGCATTACTACATTCATAATAGGTAAGAAAGCATTTCCTATATTTAAAGCAACATCTTTAAGAACTGCCACAAATTGTTGTAGGCTAGAGTTTGTATTGCTAAATACTTCTCCACCAAACTTATTGCTTGTTTGCTCTAATATTGCCATTAATCTAATTTGTTGTTGTGTTTGGAAAGATAATTGGTCCCACGATTTGCCATTAGCAAATCTTTTAAATGCTTCTGTACTCTGTAGCATAGCAACATTTACATTAACTCCTAAGTCTTCAATGGCTTCTGTATTACCAAGTAAACCAGATCTAATACGTTCCATTACATCTTCCATAGTTCTACCAGTACCACTAGCTATAATAGAAGAAGCTTTTAATAAATCTGTAGTATATTGTAAAGTTTGTTGAGTACCATTACTGAATGTACTTACTAAATTAGAAAATATAGCTCCATAATTCATTGCATCACTTTGTGACATATTAAATGCTAATGCATTAGCCTTTGACCACTTTAAGAATTGATTAGTACTCTCGCCCATGGTTCTTGTAATCTGTTGAATAGCTGATTCTACTTTCATTGCACTTTGAACACTATTAACAAATATCTTACCTATACCTAGAGTCACTACAAATCTTCCAAGAGACTTAAAGATATTTTTAACTTTATTAACTTCGTTATTAACAGTATTAGTCATTCTTTTAACTTCACTTTGCACCTTATTTATTTCATCCCTAAAACCCTTAGTTTGTGCTTCTATTAATACTTGAAGTTTTTCTAAAGTCATACCATCCATGTTACTCCTCCTTTCTTAATTTTTGATTATGCCTATAAGCATATTCCTCCATCTTAGCTTTATATAATGCCATATCATTATTAACTTCTTCTTTGTCTTCTGCAAAAAGACTAGGAAAAAATTTATTTAATGGAGTTAATTGAGCTTCTTTATTAAATAAACTTGCTACATATTCTCCTATCTGTCTTGCTAATACTGCATTAAGAGATATTTCAGCCTTTAGCTTATCCTCTAGCTCATTAATTTCATTTTTCTTTCTTCTGTTGTAGCTATCCATTAAGTCATAAACTTCTTGAAGTGAAGAATCCCAAAACAAAGAAGGACTATATCCCATATCTAAAAACTGTGGGTATAATCCTTCTATTAATTCAGTATAACTATTTATTATTCCAGCATTTCCTTCATCTCTTCTTGTTTCTCCTCCATCATCTCTGTTTGAGATTCTGTAAAAAAACCACTCACCTTATAAATATCCATAATCACTTTAGTGAAAAACTCTAATTGGCTTCCACCTTCATCAACATACTTATCAAATAGATTTTGAACATCTTTGAATTTAATATTTGCATTATAATCTTTCATAGCATAATGCGTTATCGTAAGCATTATTTTTAATGCAGGCATATTCCCATTACCTAATACATTCATTAAACTAGTACCTAATTTTTCTTCTAAATCACATAAAGTAGAAGTCTTAAGCTTTAACTTATACTCTTCATCTCCTACTTGCCATATAGCAAATTGTTTTCTTGCCATTTAATATCATCCTTTCTTTTACATAATAAAAAGCACCTACAAACTGTAAGTGCTTATCTCTTTCCTGGTTTAAACTGCTTTCCACAATTTAAACAAGTTATTATTATTTTATTTTTACCTATTAATCCAGTAGCAACACCTACTATTGGAGTTAAAGTTATTACTCCTCCAGCTATCGCTTTTCCTAAACTATATCCTTTTTTATTAGTAGTTAATTGAGTACTGCCACACTTTGGGCAGCATACTGATTTTTCTTTAATTGGCGTATAACTTACGGTTCTATGTTTACTTTGAGATACTTCTGGATCAGTAGCCATTATTTTTTCAAAAAGTTCTTTCTTTCTCTGTTTTTCAGCTTCATTATGCTCTCTTTTTTCATTTCTAATATCCTCTGCTGTTAATATATCAAAATGATTATACTTTGCATATTCATTATATAACTCTATAACATGCTTTTGCTTCTTACAAACAAAACTAATTTTATAATCTTCTTCGTAAACGATATGAATATTAAGGCTATTAACATCAAAACTTTTAATTGATTCAAAACTTATAAAATGCTTATCTTTAAAAGCTTGTTCAAAAAATATACCATAGTTATTAACACATAAATTACCACTTCCAAAATTAGAATCTACGATAATTATACATCTTAATCTTCCGCCTTCTTTTTTTAATCTTTTGAATTCAACTTTATCAATAATCATCAAATACCCTCCATATATCTCCTAATAATGTAATTATAGACTAAATATATGGAGAATAAAAGATACTAAATACTTAACTTGGATCAACTACTGTTATTTCACTTTGAAGTGCCATCTTAAGAGTAAATTCTATAACCCCATTTACTCCACCGCCACCTAATTTGACACTTACTTGTGCTTTCCAATTGAACTTTGTTCCATCTGGTAATGTTTCTTCAAAGCTCAATACTTCACCATCTTCTTGTGCTTTTCTTAATATCCTATATGGACTAGTTGCGCTAGAATTTTCATACTTAAATTTAAATTCTAAATCCCCTGCATCTCCTATTCCATTTTCATATTGCTTTACTTTATCACTTAAACAAGTATTTTCAACTTTTTCTGGTTCTATACCTAATTCAGGTATTTCCTTTAAGCCTGGTAAATCTGTATACACATCCGGTTCTGCACCGCTTTTCTTAAATCCTAACTTAGTTCCATTAGCTAACATTTTCATTCCTCCTTTTATTGATATACAAACTGGGTAATATTATCTATAATCCCCTCATATCTCATTACTTTATGGCGTAACCCACTAGGGTCAGCTACATCTTGGCATAATGTTCTCCTTAACCCTAATGCAGATACCTTTTTATCTACTTCTAAAGCAAATTCAGAAGTACTCCTATTGTGCCAAATATCAATTTTATATCTTATATAAGATTTGTCCTCTTTTCCATCTGTAAACTCATATACCTTGTTATCCTCTTCTACATACTGTATAGCGGGTAAATTCGCCCATTCTGACGGGTAGCTATCACTTACATTGGAAGATATATCTTTGATAGCATTAAAAATTTGATCCTTAACATTAATCATTTCTTTGCTACCTCCTTTATAGCTTTCTTAACATCTTCTTTTATATTCTCTATTACTTTTTCTTCATTGTTCTTTAATGCAGGGTATAAATAAGGTTGAGCTGGTTGACCTTCTATCCACCTTACCCCTACATCTGGAATATTAACTTTCCACTTATCTTGCTTATAAGATAGAGGACCAGGATATTTATCTACTGTAGGAGTTGTTTCTCCTTTTTTTCCTGTACCAAACTCAACATATCCTGCATATTCATTATTTGTATAAACTTTAGATACTATCTTGTCTTTATACCTTTTAGTTTGCCTATGAATACTCTGTCTCAAATCACCAGTATCACCAGTAGGACATAAGTCTTTTGCATCACCTTTTACTAACTCACCTTGCTGTTGCATACTCTTATAAAGTACTTCATCAACATTTCCACCTAATTTATCTAATTTTTTAAAAAGACTATCTAAACCAACAACGCTCTTGCCCATTTTTATATCTTCTCCAATTCAATAAATAGATGTGAATATCGCTTAATGCTTATAACTTTGTAATCTGGTTCACTTTCTTTAGAAACATATACACATATGCCATCACCTTCATTTAAAGTTTTTGATCCATCATATAGCATATTTGAGATGTAATTAAGCCTTTCTCCATATATTTCAGCTTGTAATTTCCCACTCGCCGGATATATATTTGCTTGTATTTCTATAGGCTCTGAATATCCTGGATATTTACCACCTTCATTATCTTTAATTACTGTTTTCTTCTTAAGGTAATAAGTCTTTTTATTCTTTATTCGCATTTGCAACACCTACTAACTTAAGTCTTCTAAAAGCTAGTAATCTACTTTTAATATTCTCTGGTATCTCTGTAGAATAACTTACAGATACTCCTCCTTCACTCCTAGAAGCTTCTCCTTCACTTCCTATACGATTATAGTAAGTAATAGCTAATTCCCTTTGTAGAACCTGTGCTTTATCTGGAAGTATATCTCTATTGCAGAAGTCTAATATCTCACCTTCTGCATCTTCTAAAAGTATATTTAATAGATTATCTTCGCTATTATCACTAATTCCTAGCCTTATTTTTAACTTTTCTAACTGTGCCATAATAACACCTCATAACAAAAGAGAGGTTTTACCCTCTCTTACTAAATTGCAGCTTTCTTAACACATACTTGAATTCCAGCATGTCTTTCATCTAAGATAAATACATCTTCAAATGATTCCTCAAAGTATACATACTTACCTTGGCTCAATGCTGACGGCTCTTGTAATTGTGCAAATGAGTATGATACTATTGGCAATACTGCTGATGGATGAACTAATATCATAGCCATATCTCCAGCCGAATCTCCTGGTTTTATCCCTCCTGATTCTTGTCCTCCTGATGTTCCGTCATTAAATGTATAATTAGTTTTCATTAAAGTAGTAGGTACACCAACTATGTCAACTTCCTCAAGTCTTGATACGGATCTAGACAAAACCTTATCTCCATTTGTTCTTACTATAGCTACCGCATTATCTAATAAAGTCTTAGTATAAGTGTCAACATAAAGTATTCTTCCTGTCGGTGGTACTAATCCCTCATCCATTTCATCCATCATTGCATCAAATTTAGCTAATGCAGTTTTAGAAGTTAATTCAGCTTCTTCTGCTGCTATTGATTTCTTTGCATTTTTTAATGTGTAAAGAGTGGAGAACATCATTGCATCAAGTTCTGGGAACTTTTGAGTTTCATTCATAGTCTTAGTAATATTAGATATTGAAGCAACTTGATTAGTTTGATTAACATCTTGTGGATGCACTAATGTTTGCCATATTCTATGATTTTTAAGTTCCTTAGTTTCCCAACTATTAGAGAAATTCTGTGAAAAATCACCTATACTAGTTCTATCACCATTTACTCTTCCTGTAGTTGAAAGTTTCGGTATTTTTATTGTCTTTGCATCAACCGGTTTATATTTATTTGTATTTTCTGTACTCCACAATCTACCTGAATAAAGTACATATGGATATGCATTTGCTAACTCCCTTGCATATTGTTCAGCATAATTTACTGTCATTTTACATTCCTTCTTTCTTTAATCTATTTTGTTTCCTTTGGTCTAACTCCAGCAAAGTTAAAACCAAATGTTGATTGATTATTACTTCCTTGTCCACCTTTAGGAGGATTTCCACCCCTTAACTTATCATTTACTGCTTTCTCTACTGCAGATTGGAAAGCTTTTTCTACTGCTTCAATGCTTTTATTGCAAGTTTCAGCAGATTCATAGTTAAGAATATCTACTAACTCCTTAGGTAGATTCTTTTCTGCTAGAGTTTCATAAGCTGTTGCCCTTAATTCTCTAGTAGTAATATCTTTCTCTCTTTTTGCTAGTTCATCTAGTTTCTTTTGTTTCTCATATTCTGCCTTTTGGTCAGCGTTCATCTTTGCTAACTTTTCAGCTTCTGTCTTAGCTTCTTGGATTTTAGCTTGGTAATCTGTCTCCCACTTTGACTTAGCAGTTTCAAGAGCCTTGGCAACTCTCTTGTCAAATTCAGATTGATACTTTTTATCCTTTAATACATCATCAAAAGACTTGTCTCCACCTTCTTGACCTTGAGTACCTTCTCCTGCTCCTTCACCATTGCCACCATCTGCCCCAGTTCCAGAACCTCCATTTGCTCCTGTATCTGCTTCAAGTAGTCTACCCATACCTAAGCTTTTTCTTAAATTTGCATTTCTTATAAACATTTCTTCCTCCTTGCCCCTAATGTTCGATGCCCATTAGATTCAAATATTATTTACTATCCTGTTCTTTAAAGCCTATCAGTAAGTAATAAAAGGCATAATAAAAAGCCTTAGTTTCCTAAGACTTAAATTTATCCATAATAAAAGCACCTACCCTTTAATTTAGTAAGTGCTTTTATTGATTATCCTTTTGATATGATATTTCATCATATAATTTATATAACTTTAATCCTAAACTATTAACAGTATCTTGATTATCCATACCATTAAGTACTATTTCATCATTTATTAATAACTGTACTTCCCTTAAATTTTTAATATCTATACTAAAATCAATACAATCATTTTCCTCAACTTTATTAACTATATACTGTTCAACTTCTGGTACATTAATTAACAAATCAAATAAACTCTTTTTTAGTTTAAACTTCATAATAGCCACTCCCCTTCTTTATGGATTAGTTTGAATTAAAACTCCTGTTTTAGGATTTATTGAAACCATGCATTTATCTGTTATAAATTTTATACTATTAGGATCACTTTTTCTGATTCTAACCGAACCATTTAAAAGCGCATCCTTAATATCATTAATTTCAACTCCACTTCTAGACCTATTTGTTTTAGGATCTTCATTAGTTCCAAAAACTCTTTCTATAAAGTGTTTACTTTGACCTGTTATCTTGATTCCGTTATTAGTTATTAATCCTACTATATCTGAATCAATAATAGCTTTATATTCTTTATATTGACTATATGGCGTAAATGCAGATATCATGTTGTTTTCTCTAGATTTTACATAATCCTTAACAAGATTCCATTCCTCACTATTATTATACTTTAATTCTTGGAATGCTTTCAATGTATTAGGTGAATCTTTTCCTAAAGTCTCCTTAAACTTCTTAAATTGTTTTCTATCCGAAGCTTTATTCTTAATCATCTTCTCAAAAACTTCTGTTTTACCTTTACCATACTTATCAACAACAAACTTATCATACCAATCTTGATACTTCATATCTCCAGGTACTAAATAAGTCTTTCCTGTCTCTGGATCTCTCGCTCTTCTCTTAATATCATTTAAAGTCTTTTCTCCTAAGTAAGCCCTTGTTGTACTTCTGCAATGTGGATGTAACGGAGGAAGGTTTACTCCAGCTTCTGCTTTTTCTACTTCATGTACTTCCCTATCATGTTCCCTACACACGCTAGAAGTTCTTAAGTCTAAGGTTGCTATAAAGATATATTTGTTTATATCACATTCTTTATAGCTTTCTAATTCAGCCATATTGGTTACATAAGTAGTTTCAGTCCTTATCAATCTCTCACAAGCAAACTTACCATAATCAGTTAAGTCTTGTAGCTCTTGTGCCATCCTTCTTGAACTTTTACCACTCATTAATCCACTTGTTATTACTTCTTCTAATTGCTTTGCTAATACATCAGTATTATGCCATACACGCTTGCTATAGTGTTTTCCACTCCAATTATTCTTAAGTATCTCTTGTATAGTTTCTATAGGCATTTCTGCAATATTAAAACCTACCCCCAAACCTTTTTGTATATCAAAAGTATTTGAGTAGTAGGCTTTCTTTATATTATCTGTATATAGTTTTGTACTTTGGTTTATCTCAACATCTGCTGCTAACTTAGTATTGATATATACACTCTCTTTTAAAGCTTCTAATCTTGTTATCCTAGCCTTATATGCTCCTGCATTAAGCTGGGCCATCATATATCTTTTTAACTCTTCATCTTGGATATTATAAATCCTTTTTCTAATACTATCTAATTCCTTCTTGGGTATTTTAGTATTTAATAGCTCTCTTACCTCTGTAGTAGATAAGCCACTGTCTAGCTGGTACTTATAAAAGATTTTATTTATATCTTCATTAATATCTTTTATAGCTTTGTCATATGCAGCACTAATCTTTTGAATAGTAGAATCACTATTTTTGTGATACTCTTCCATTCTTAAGTTAGCTCTTCTGGTCCAGTAAGCATTATTCTTCATCTACCTCACCACCAGTAGATTTAAAGTCATATGATCCAAACATCTTTTGCTGGTCCTCAACCTTTTTCTTATTCTCTTCTTCTAGTCTCTTTCTTTCTTCATCTACATCTATTTCACCATCAAATCTCTTTATTCTAGTTTCCCATGAAATAAATCCTTCTGTTTCTTGTGCTATTCTTGCTGCAAGTTCATCATCAACTGGTAAAGAACGTTTCATAGAAATATCTATGTTGCTAGGATTAATATTCTTGGCCCTTATATTCTCTATATTAGACATAAGCTTTAATCTTTGCCTTAATCCTTGTTTAAAGTATCTTTCCTTAGTTCTTCCTAACTGTTCAAACCCTAATAGCTTGTACTTCATAGCAATACCAGAAGCATTACCTACAAAGTTTTCATCAGTAAGACATGGTACTTTACTAAACTCGTGTATATCATCTTTTAATGCTTTTTTAAGTACTTCTATTTCAGTTTCATTAAGATTTTTGACTAACCACTTTGCATCTCCACCCTCATCTAGTTCAATAATCTTTAATTCCTTTAATAGCTTTGCTGTTTCAACTTTCTCTTCTTCATTATCACCTAAAGATGCTCCTATAACAGCTAATAAAGCATCAACTACTTGCTCTTTATCATTTACTCTATCACTTTGTAATAAATTATAGGCATCTATAAGTGTTATTACACCCTCGAAGTCCCCTTTAAGTCTTTTGTTATTCTTATACTCTATAAGTGGAATATCACTAAAGTAATGTTCTTCTGGTTCATCTATTGTAGGAGATTGACTAGTTAAATCAGTAAAGAAATAATGAGTAATGTTTTTATCAGTATAAACATTAACATCATATCCTTTTAACATTCCTTCAATATCTCTTTTTTCAAAATACGTAACTGCAAACATAGGTTTTTGTTTTACTGTACTATCTACTACAAGAAAGCTATTTAAAGGACTTACTACTGCTAACTCTGGATATGGAACTTCATCATCATTCATATAAAGCAACTCATATCCCACACCAAATATAGACATATCTAAAGCTAACTCATTATTATGGCTATCTTCATCTATTTCAGTAAATATTTTATTAAGTTCATCTGCTCCATCACCACTATAAGTTATTGGAGCTCCAAATACATACCCTGTCGCCATATCTGTAATATATTCTGCATGATTTGCTACTATCTTATTATTAGGCAATGATTCAGTTGTTAGTGTTCTAGATAGTATCTTGTGTTCCCCATCATAATAGTTGTTTAGCTTACTATATCTATCGACTAGTCTCTTATGTTCATCTATACATTTGATTAATAACTTATTCGATATGCTACCATCTTCATTAAGCAAATCTCTATCCTTTATGATTGCCATCTTCTTACCTCCTACACGAAATTTTAAAAATCACTTCTAAAGTTTACTTATAGTAAACAAAAAAGCCTTATTCTAATAAAATTTAATTTACTAGAATGGCTTAAACACTAACTTTCTATATTACTTCGCTAAATCAAAATTAAACGAAATTATCTTATTCCTATTTTTCCTTTACTCTTAACTTTTACTTTTTTATTTATAATTTCATCTTCCATTCCATACCTACAAGCATCAATAGTATGATTATCTTTATCTGGGTACTCTCCTTTTAGGTTTCCTTCCTTATCTTTCTCTATTTCATACCCTACAAACTCCCTCTTTGCATTAGGACATCTTACTGGATCTATTATTATTTCCTCTATTTCCTCAGACAAAAATTTAAGACCATGTTCTACTGAATCTGGTCCTTTCTTTGCTCCTATTATGTTTAAACCTAATTTCTTAAATTCATTTATTGTTCTAGGCTCTGCACTATCTGCAGTAACCCTTTTATTTAATGGATTAAGCTTCTTTATTTCTTCAACTGCTTTACTATTACTTAATTGAACCTTATATACTTCACCAAAGATATATAATCTCTTTCTAGTCTTATCATAGTTCATTAACAAGTAAGCTAATGGATCCGCTGCATAACCAAAGTCTAATCCATTCTTTAATCTATCAAATATCTTTATTTCTTCATCTGTAATTTCTCTTATAGTTAAGTTCCTAAATACTTCTCCCCCAGTACCAGTTACAGCTCCTAAGTAATCATGTTCATATTTGGTAGGATTGACCTTCTTCATATGTTCAGCTTCTATAATAAACTGCTCTCCTAGCCATTCTTTAGGTACTGTTCTATAGTCACTATGATGTACATATTTATCTTTTCTAGTTTCTAATACTTCCTGGTTACACCAATTCCTTTGACTTTCTGGTGGGTTAAATGAGTAAAATACAAAGAACTTAGGGCCACCTCTCATAAGAGATTGATTAATTGTATCTATCTTATGCTTTCCTTCAAATTCATCTACTTCCTCATACCAAATATATTTGATATATCCTTTAGGTACTTTGGTAGATTTAACTTTCTTAGGATTATCAGCACCTTTAAACCTTATTACTTGTCCTGTAGGCTTATAAGTTATTGTTAATTTAGCTTCTGGTACATGCCAATCATCACTTACACCTAAAGTATCTATTGCCCACTTTATTTGGTCTCTTACTGATTCTGATAAAGTATCTTTAACTCTTCTAAGTATCAATGCATTAGACATAATTCCTTCTTGTGCATCTCTCATCATACCTAATACAATCTCTATGGAAATAAAAGAGGACTTCGTACTACCTCTACCACCTTTAAACCAGTAGTGAGTGTGAAGTCCTTGCTTTATATCTTTATGAGCTTCATAGAAGCTTGAAGCTATTATGCACTTTAACTTTACTTTAATCATTCTATATCATCAACTATCTGTACTTGTTGAACTCCTTCTACCTCAACCTTTTCAGTAAACAATCTATATCTCTTACCTAGTAATTCTGCTGCTTTAGTTCTATCTTGGAGTGAAGGATCTAAACCAAATTGGTCTTTTTCTTCACCTCTCATTACCTTTGTGAGATACTGGAGGACTTCTTCACCTTTTGCTATTCTTGCATCTTCTATTTTTGCTAGGCGTTCTTCTATATATTGTTTTATGTTATCATTTGCTATCAATCTTGCTGCATTACCTCTAGCACCCTTCTTATTATATCCAGCCTTTATATAAGATTCTGTTGCATTTCCTGTTTCTATATAATAATCAACAAAAGCTTTTTGTTTAGGTGTAAGCTTCTTATCCATCTGCTCCACCTACTTCCTTATATAATTCTACTAACTTTAATAATATTTCTATTTGGTTAAATGTACTTAATAGTTCTACTTTAACGCTAGAATATTTATTAGTATCTTTCTTATCATCTGGATACATTCTGTTATAATCTTCTATATCCATTAAGTGAAATAACTTATATACTGTACATATTTTATTTGATGTTTTGCTTAAGAATTGTTCTCTATTTACTAAATAGATATATCCATATGTATTTAATGCTTTTATTAGTTTATTTATCTTACTTTGTATATTCATTATTTCACCTCCTTTAACGTAAAATAAAAAGGTTCTTTTATTAGAACCTCTTAAATTATATAATATTCGGTTATAGTCTCATCATAATTCTTTATTTTTTTATTTATCAACTCTTCTATTTCGTCCTTTTTCATTGTATATTCATCTTTCATACCTTTTGAAATTGATTTTACTAAATATTTTAACACATAAAATACAATACCAATTACAATTCCAAGAACAATTAATCCTGATATACTACTTAAAATACCTTCTTTAAATCCTTCTCCAAAACCAGCGATTACAAAACTTATAGAGTATAACGCAACTAATACTATCACAAGTGCTGGTACTATACATAAAATAGAGAATACAAATACTTCAAGTAACGAGTATGTATACATTAAATAATCAATAGTTCTAAAAATACCATTTGCATTATTAGGAAACCTCTTTCTATAGTCTTCTAATAAAACTTTATGTAATTCAACTTTCTTATTTGCTTTAACTAAATAAAAAATATAGCTAGGTATATAATAATCTTTAATGCTATAATTTTCTTTAATAAAATCTAAAGGATTAATTTTATTATCTTTATTATATAAATCAACATATTGCACTAACAATTTCTCAAAATAGTTGTCTATCAATTTGATATATTTATTTTGTTCTTTATTAAAGTATGTAACTATAAATGTAATTACTGCTCCAACAATTGCAATAATATTAAAATAATCTCCTTTACTCATTCAACTTCACCCCAATAACATAATTTCTATAAAAAATGGGGAAATTCCTTTATTTTTCATAATAAATATTAATATCTACTTGGTATTAATCAACAAATCTCTTTTGCTTTTCTGTTAGCTTGGCCATTAATGCCACCTCCTATTATGAGAAAAAGAACCCAATTAAGAGCTCTTTTTCTTATTGTATATCCTTTTTGCTTCATTATATAAATTCTTATTATCAGCAAACTCAAACACAGAAATTACTACTAAAGCAACCGAATTAAACCAAGTAATTCTGTCATTAGACATAAATGTTACTATAGTTCCAAAAAAAGCTACAACAAAATAAGTTCTCATCTTCCATGAGTACTTAGTCATCTCTCTATACTCTTTCTCTACTTTTTTCCCTAAATGCTTAGCATTAAAATTTTCTGTACCAAATCTAATTACCAACACATACAAAAGAATTATTATTGTACTAATTATTATGCTTATTCTATCTGTACCTGTAAAAATATTATATAAATATTCCATTAAATCACCTCTATATTTCTATTTCTACAAATATAGGAAAAATTCCTTTATAATTAAAACCAGTAGAGTGGTAATACACAATATATTGGATGAAGGGGGTACTCACATCCTTTCATATTATATTCTTCTCTACTGGCTCCTATAGGCTAAACTTCTATTGCCCAGTAAGTATTCTTAGTTCTCTTTACTGCCTTACCTCTCTTTTGTCTTTCTATGTATTCTTTTCTAGTTATTTTCTTCATCTCTTTTCTTGCTCCTTTCATTTGCTTTACTGAAAGAATTTAAGAACCATTGTTGTACTCTATGATTCTTCTTATCTGTTGCATCAATTTTTATATTACTTATCATTTCATTGAATCTAAACATATATATTCTCCTTTTATATAAAATAAAAAGAACCCTATTTCTAGGATTCTTTTTATTTCGAATTTAAAACCTTTCTAACCTCAACTACTTCACTTTTCTTTATATATCTCTCATGTCCATTTTCAAATATCAAATAAAATTCACTATACTCTAAATATAATCTACACTTTATTTTTTCTTCCTTCGTGTTAATAATATACAAATTATTACTAATAATTGAATTATATATACTTTCTAGTCTGATAAGAAATAAAAAGCATACTACCAGAAAAAAATTATATCCTGCAAATATTGTGCTATTTTCCTTATTTAGAATATATAATGAGCTATCTTTGCTTAAATATTGCTGAGTACATAAAATTATTAATGAAATAATAGGTACTACTAATGATAACCTTTTCCATTTTACTATTGTTTTTTTATAATTTTCTTTATGCCTATTGAAAGAACCACCTTCTAATTTATCTATATATTCATTCATAACATCAAAGAATACTACTGTTGTATTAAATATTGGCGCAAATATTAAAAATGCAATTATTATTCCAATAATTATTACTATTATACTATAATATCCATTTGTTGAACTTTTTGTAATAATGATATTTAGTGCTCCCAATAACCAAATTATAAATGTTACTATTCCTACAATATAAATCATTATTTGAATTACAAAACTAAAGCTTGATTGCTTACCAGGTACATTCTCATATTTCATCTTAATTACATTTATGAAAAAGTCATTTATTCCTTTAATTAATACCCCTAAAATTGTTAAAATCATACTCATAACAGTTAAAAATGTCCTCAAATTATCCACTTCTCAACCCCTCCTCACCATAATTATACAATAAAAGACACCTATATTTCTATAAGTGCCTTTTTAAAAAGGGTATTGAGAATTAATGAGAGGTCGTTTAAACAAACTTCCTAGCTTATATAATAAACCTTTTAATTTTAGATTACTTCAAGCAATTCTATAATTTTTCTATAGTTTTCTTATATATTCTCTAAATTCTTACTACGCTAGATACTTCTCCATTTTTTTAATTGCCTCACACTCTATTTGTTTTATCCTGGAGTAAGTTCTATTATATTTTATTTCTAATAAATTATATTTCTTTTGATCTATTAATGCTGTTTGCACTATATCTCTTTCTTCTTCTTTTAATATAGTTAATGCATTATCTATTCGTGCAATCTCTCTAAGCTTTCTATTCTTAGCTTGTAGTAGCTTATCCTTTTCTTTAAGATGCTTTTCTGCCTGTTGCTCTACACTAGAAGTTATCTTATATGTCTTTCCTGTTCTTTCTTCTTGTGGTTGAGCTGATACTCCTAATATTTCTTCTTCTAACTCTTGTATTCTTATATCTATATCAACTATATCCGCTTTAAGCTCTTTATACTTCTTTATTCTTTTTGCTGTATTGTTCATATTTCCTCCATCTTCCAGTGTACTTATTTATGACACACTGATATAATATGATACAAATATTCAATAAATAGAATATTTGTACTAATGTAATCAAAATCGAATAATAAGGAGGACTCTATGAAAGGCAATTTGAAAAAGTGCCTTGCTTGGACAGCGCTACTACTAGAAATATTTAAACTTGTTTTATTTTTAGTAACTCTGTTCAACTAAGCACTAATCAAAGGCGTTACAATACGCCTAGTGTAGGTATCAAATAAATTATAAATATCTACACTGTTGTCTCTTCCCAAATGTAGGATACAATGCTTGTCCTCCTATATAGAGTGGAGTGTTTGTTTACTCCACTTTTTTATTATAATTTCTTAGAATTGCGAATAAAAAATACCGCTTATTCTTTTTTTGAATAATACGGTACTTTAGTTATTTCTTTATTCGTCAATCGACTCTATTCTTTCAGGCAGCTCATCCCAAAATCCAATTAAAGAGTTACAATATCTCTCAAAATCATATTCGTTTATATTTAAAACTTCATCATTAAGTGAATTTTTATATAATTCTAATCGGTTAATTTGTAATTCATCTTCAAAATATTCTGGCTTAATTTTTTGTAATTCCCTTGCTGACCATCCATCTCCATGTTTAATTACATTGTTCACTAGTCTCAATTCATTAATTTCCTTCCAAGAATTTTTCAACTCTAGATTATAATTAAACCATAAGAATATTTCTTTTATGTCACTAATGCCTTTAGTGCAAAAATCTTTATAATCACCAAGAATATGTGTATGAGAAATTTCATCATATAAGAATTTTCTTACTTGTTGTTCCCAAAATTGATATACTGTAGAAATCCACATCATTTTAGTGTTATATTTCATTAATGATACCCCTTCATAATAATCTAATCCCTTTTCCCAAGCTAATTCAGCATAATCTCCAGGGTCATCAGACTCATTGTTGAAATACCTCCCCAATTCACTATAATATTCTTCACTGACTTTTTCTGCTTCCTGCTCAATATTTAAGAATTGAGGTGCTATTCTATTTATATAGGTATCTCTGAAATATTCATAAGGCTTCTTTAAACTTTCCCTTCTGCTTCTATAAAGATAAAGCATTGCTAACATAAGGCATCCCTCCAATATTCTCATTATATAAAAATATTGTAACATTTAACTTTATCAAAAATAAAGAAAATACCGCATTATTCAATTTTCAAAGATCATATTTTTTATTACTTCGCACATTCTTGCAATTACGACTTACCAATTACCAAACCATATGGTTATGCAAGTCATAAGAGCATTACAAATATATAAAAATAAACACATTGCTATTAGAATTACTGACACAACTGATATAGTAAGCATTAAATGAATAAGCTTATTATTCTTTATAAATATCCCTGGAATAAAACTAAATATAAGTGTAAATACCGATAATCCTAATAAAATCTCTATAAAATACATTCTTATACTCCTTTCTTCTAGGGTTAATATTTTTCTCTTAACTTTTACTTGGTTAAGCTTGTACCATTAACCTTTCTTTTGCCTCTTTTATTACACTTTCTTAGGTAATTTCTTTTCCTCTTTAACTTCTAGCCAAAATTCATCTAGCACCTTGTCGCTAACTCCAAATTCTTTTTTTAGCTTTCTTAGTGCTGTAGCTTTCAATACTTTATCTTTCCTATACTCTCTTATCTTTGCTTTAATAGCAGCATCATTTACGTTCATTTCCTCATATCCTTTCACAACTATTTTTTAATGGACCATAATACACTCCATCCAGTTGTATAATGTAATTATTCTCCTGTTCAAATATGAAGCTCCATACAGAGCCACCTAAAAAGCTACTATGTAACTCTGTACAATCTTCCTTTAATCTAATAAAGTTAAATCCTATCTGCTCCATACTAGAAAGGACAATCTCCCATATCATCTGCTAGAGTAACATCTTCTCCCATGTCCCAACCACCATCAAAAGGAGTGCTCTCTTGTGTATTTTCTTGTGTATTAGCTTGTCCATTACTTCCTACGAACTCAAAACTCTCTACTGCAACATCTGTTGTATATCTCTTAGTTCCATCTTGTGCATCATAGCTTCCTGTTCTAATACTTCCAATAACAGCTATCTGTCTACCCTTTGTAAGATATTGAGATATCGTTTCTGCTGTCTTGCCAAATGCAACACAATTAATAAAATCTGTTTCATCTTTCTTGAATTGTCTTTTTACTGCAACAGTAAATCTACAGATACCCATTCCACTACCAGCTGCATATCTCAACTCAGGATCCTTTGTAAGTCTTCCAATGAGAATAACCTTATTCATTACCTCTCACACTCCTTTAAGGCTAATATGCTAAACCCTGTTCTTAACCCTAATCCATTAGGGCATCCCTTGTAGATATATGATATTTTCTTTCGTACTTCTCTTCCTGTATACTTTTCATCTATAATTACTTCTTCTGGACCAGTCCAATCTCTATATCCTGGAATATATTCTCTAAGAATTAATACATCTCCAACATTGAAACCTCTATCGTCTTTTCTAAGTTCAAAAGTTTTACTTCCATCTAAGACTTTTTCAAAATACTCAGGTAGAATCTTCAACTCATGCATCTTCATTCTTTTACCACCCTTTCCAAAGCCATCTTTATACCTCCAATTTTTATGGATAGAACACCAAGCTTTTTACTAATCTCTTTTAGATCATTATTATCTAGTAATATTTGTCTTGGTATAGCTTCTAGCAATTTATCTACTTGACTAAAATATCCTACTGTTACCCATCTTTCTTCTCCAATGTTTTCTTCTTTTGTTAGCTTACTTTCTTGTACTACTTTCTTAGATTTTAAGATAAAACAATTACTATCACTTTCTATTCTGTAATCACCTAAATTAAGCTTCATCTACTTACACCCCTTAATATCAATTCTTATAGTGTTATTAGCTTGTCCTAGATGATATATTAGAGCTTCTGTCCCATCTTCTAATTCAACTGTTGCCTTTGCTTTTATATTTAATTTTCTAGCTTGTTTTATACCTTCTAAATTCTCATTAATCTCTTTTAAATCTTTTTTAGTTATCATTTTTAACCTCTCCTATTCTTTCTCCTTATTTTCTGTAACTCGTAATAATCTATAAATCCATATTCATCACCATATTTAAGATTTCTAGCAACTATACTTAGCTTCAAATCTCTATAAAAATGATTAAATAATTTTATTCTTAACTCACCTTGTTGTGTTGTCATTCCCTTTACATCTACATACTCCTCGCTACCATCATTGTGGTATATAGCAAAGTCTGGAGTATATGTAATTGCTCTATAAGTTTTTCCGTTCTTTTTAAACCCTTGTACTAATGTAAACTTTGGTTGTAACTCAAAGTTTTGTATTTCTCCTCTGTACTTTCTTATCTTTAATGCCTCATAATATTTAGCTTCATCTTTAGAATCAAATGTAATTCCATCTACTACAGTTTTATGACTTAAATATTTACTCATAATTCACCTTCTTATATTAAGAGGGGAAGTTATCCCCTCTCTTAATTAAGCTATTATCTCAATGTTTTCTAACTCTTTTAACTCTTCTTGTAAGTATTCCTTTATACTTAAAATTGCTTTATTTCTCCATGCTCCTCCATCAGCTTCATAAAGTGCTGCTCTTGGACCTTCTTGCATTCTGAATATAAACTTACTTATTGGTTGTTCTACTTCTGGGAATGTTCTATAAGGTGCTAATTCAACTGGATTAGGCACAATAGCTTGTCCTACACTTGCTACACCAGTTTTAACTGTTACTTGTTGGCTTACTCCATCATCACCAGTAGTCTTTACAGCTTCATCTTGTATAAGTCCTGTATACTTAAGTAATGCTGATTTAGTTCCTACATCTACAAATGCACTTTGCAACATAATATTAAACTGTTCTGTTCCTATAAATCTGTCATATATAACGTTATCTGGTAAAATCGCTTCTGCAGATATATATTGTTCTCTTTCTCTATCTGCATTTAAAGGACTATATAGAGCTACCTTTCTTGGAGATATAACTTGTATTAATAGTTTTTCTGGTAACTTATCTAAATCTGACTTAATATAGTCTACCAATCCAGTTAGGGTTGATACTGTTAATACTGATGCCTTTGCTTCTTTTACTCTGCTTAAGCTTTCCTTTGTAAATGTTCCTTGGTCCAACATTACTATTGGATCCTTTTCCTCTCCCAAATTTACTAAATACTTTAATGCTTCTTGATTAATCATTTTTATTCCACCTTTTTATTTAATGTGCAAGGTTTATGCCCCTTGCCATGGCATTGTTTTTATAAATTATTTAACTAATCTAATTCCGTCTAAATCTATTTCTTTTTCTTCTGCTGTTGTTATAATTTCTCCAGTTGATTCATCAACTCTCATTGCACTTTGCCCTGGTATTTGCTTTTTAAATTCACTTGCTAATACTCCACCCTTGCCATCTGTTCCAATTATTATTCTTGTGTTTAATGGCTTAGCTGGTGCCAACTTAGTTTTAGCAACAATATCTACCTCTGTAAGTTCCCTATCTTCCCCTGCTGTAAAAGTCATATCAATTGTCAATTTTCTTTTAGTCTTGTACTCTGTGTTAGGATCTGTTATGTTTGCTAATACCTCCTTTAATGCTATATTTACCTTTTCTGCTAAAGCTCCATCTGCAAAGCTTTCTAAGTTAATCATGTTTTCCATTGTTCTCATCCTTTCTTAATTGAATATCAATTGATAATATATAGGTACAGCTATTGCTGAAATCTATCATTTTCCTAAATATCTTCCCTATTATTTCTTATATCTTCCCTTGCATATTTCCATACCATACGAGAAGTAACTGCAACCTCTTTAAGATATTTACACATTTCTTCTAACCTATCTTTAAGAGCTGCTTTCTCTCCTCTCCCAAGGTCTTTCTTAATATCACACTTTATCTTTGACCATCTGTTATAAACTTGTAGTGCATCTTTAGTTAATTTAAAAGCTCCTACTATATCATTTTCTTGTAAAGTTTCAAACCTAGTTACTATACTGTTAAATAACTTTACTTCTTGAAGATATTGCTTTTCATAGTCCATTACTTATACACTCCAGTTCTAAACTTGATAGCTTTTATTACTCCTGCTCTATGTGATTCATAATTATTTAAATCTCTTTCCTTATTTTTCTTACGCTTTTCTAGAGCTTTAATAGTTAATTTCGCTTTCTCTCTTGGTGTCATTTGCTATCACCTTCTAGGAGCTCTGGATTTTCATATATATTGCCCACAACTGTTATATCCATATCACTCATATCCATGTTGGCTAAATATTCTGTCCCGTATTTAAAGTGTTTACAACAAAATGCTCCGTCTTTAAATACAACTTTGGCATATCCAGGCTTAATAATATAATCTACATCATTATAGAATTGTAATATATTCCCCTCATAAATCGCTTTTCCACACTTGTCCTTAAGCCCTGTATCTCGGACTATCTCATAATCAATTGCGCTCTTAACTTCTTCCAACGGATTTAAACCTTCTTGATGAAATACCAAATCTCCATTTTGATTCAATAAGAATTGACCACAATTACTGGTCAACCATTTATTACGAGTTTTATCCCATATCTTAAACTTAACTCTACTCAATATTTCTCCTCCTCTACAATCAATTTACCGCCCATGCACGCCCTTATAACATCTTTCCTAACATATTTACCCTTATGTCTTTCTACTGTCTTTAAAAGACGATTTAAAGGCTTGTCCGATATGTCTAATACTTCTTTAATCTCTTCTCTAGTTAAGAGTTCCTTATCGAAAAGTATCTCTAAATTATTCTGGAACTGTAACTTTAGTAATCTATCTAACTTATGTCCTTTTCCATTATGAATTTTATCGTGGCACTCTAAACACAATGGTATTAAATTGAGATCACACTCTATTAACGGTCTACATTGTGACCTAAATACTCTATGATGTGAATGACAAGCTCTCTTACCACATATACAAATTTCATTCATGCTAATCCTCCCATCCTAGTAACTTTTTCTCTAATGAATCATAATCATATTCCCTTGGCTCAAAGTTATTAAATCCACTAGTCTTACTATATTTATTTTGTTGCTTATTCTGTGGTTTCTCTGCCTTAAATCCTCGTGCTTTCCAGTTCTTAAGAATACCTTTTACATACTTAATATTTCTTATTCCCTGTTCACTTGCTTCTTTAAGCGCTTCTATTACCCACATTTCTGTATACTCTTTTTCTAATAACTCAATATCTTCTACAATAATTGGACTAATAGAACCAAATCCTAATTCTTCAAACAACAACAATGATTTATTATTATTGTTTTCTTTACTTTCCTTTACTTTACTTTTCTTTACTTTACTTTGTGTACCAATGTCTACATTAACTCCCTCTGAACTAGGGTTTATGTCAACAATAACTAAGTTTTTGTATACATTAATGGTTTCATCATCTAAAAGTAGGTATTCTTTTAATATTTTTACCTTCTGTCTTCTCCCTACTGCTGCTAAATATCTCTTTTGGATACCGTTAGAAGTAAGTATCTTCTTACTTCTAAACAGCTCCTCATTAAAGAAATTCCACTTTATTAAATCATTAATGATTACATTAACCTCATTAATGTCTACATTAACTCTCTTTGAAAAGAGTAATTGTTCCTTTTCTGTCCACTCATAGAAGTATCCGTTCTTATAAATCTTCATTAATAGTTTGATAACTACACCAAAACCTTTAATTCCATGCTGTGCTTCTATAAGTGCAACTTTATCATCCTGATCTATATCACAATCTAAAGGAAAATATTCTAATCCTTCTTTAACTGGTCTTGCCATGATATCCCTCCTTATAAAGGGTTATTTTACTTTTACCTTTCCTTTACTATGAACCTCATATTTATATCCATTATCCTTAAGGAACTTGCTAAGGTTTTGTATTTGCTCAAAAGTACCTTCTACATAAGTATCTACAAAGAACTTAGGTTCATCTTCTTTAACTTCCTTAGGTACTTCTGGAGCCTTTGGCTTTAAATCTATAGGTATTTGTACTTCTTCCTTCGATACTTTTTCTTCCTCAATTTTCTTAGTTGCCATTTCCTCTGCTGCTTTTTCAGCTTGTCTTATTTGTGCTGCTCTCTCATTAATTTCTCTTACTATTCTTGGCCCATCCCAACCTAAAGCAATATACTTCTCAAAGTCTTTATATTCTAATGGAGTTTTTAAAGTTAGATTTACAGTTTCTAAAGCACTTTCTATATTTGCTTTAATCATTTCTGCTTTAACCTTATCCATATTCTGTTGTTGCTTTAATGCCTCTGCTCTTTGCTCTATATCTTCTACTACACTTTTTGCACTAGCACTTAAATTTAAATACTTATCTAGTACTGTAAGTTGATCTGCATATTTCTTTTCTAAACCTAGAGCTTGGCAAGTTTCAAAAATCTTAATATCTGCAAATTTTCTCTTTTCTTCTTTACGCTTGCTATCAAATACTGCAATACCTGCTTTTATTGGCTTTTCTACTTCCTCTATTATTGCTATAAGCTCCTTAGTTTCTTTGTCATGCTCTTTTATTGGTGCTTCTAATACCCTTTTTACTTCCTTTCTTTTGCTGTCAACTTGATTTCTAAGCCCTGCTAATTCTTTTTGCATAGCCTTACAGTATTTAAGGTTATCCTCTGTAACTATGGTGTTTTCATACTTTTCAAGATTTCTTTTCAAACTTTCTTTAACTTCTTCAAAATTAGTCTTTATTACTGGTAATTGCGTATTTACAATAATCTCTTTCATTTCTCATATCCCCCTTAAAATTCAAAATCTTCTTGTTTATTTTCTAGATCCTTTTGAAGTTGTTCTTGTTGTCTAGCCATTTCCGCTTCACGCTTTTTTCTTTCAATAGCTTCATTTAAGTCTTTCTTTTTCTTATTAAGCATATTGATACAAGTTCCAAGAGCATTATTAGTTATATCCTCAACTCTCTCTACTCCTGCCCATTCTAAGAACTTCCTCTTATCTGTCTTTGTCTCATCTATTAAGCCATTAATAGTTAATACACTGGCTTTATTAATCTTTTGCTTTCCTAATTCTGCTTCTTCATCTACTCCACCATTATCTATTGCATCACTTTCAGCTATTTCAAAAGCCATCATGTATAGGTATCTTCTAGCGAAGCTTTGTGTACCCCCTATGTTCTGTATCATGCTGCAACCTTTTAAGCTTGCTACTTCTACTGGAGTATTCCATTGTCTAAATTCTTCTGTATTATCAACATCATAAATAGTTAGCCATGCTTCTGTATTACTGTATTGAAACTCTGTATAAAGCCCTAACTCTCCACATATCTCATTTATTGGTGAAAGAAAATCGCTTAGTTCAAAGTAATAATAATTACTGTACTTGTTATATCCTGTTTTCTTTATCTCTCTTTTTTGAAGCTCAACTCTAGCTTTTTGTATCTTTTGAAACAAATTAAGTTTCTTAACTTCTTCTGACATTTATCTATCCTCCTGGGTTTCAAAATATAATTCATCTGATTTTCCGTTATATCCAACTTGTGTGATATAGAATCCTGGGTTTTCTGAATCATAAATCTTGTAATCAGACTTATTTAATTCTGTTAACTGTGCATTTATTGTAGCTATTAATACATCTATAGCTCTCATTAAATCCCCTCCTATAAGTCCCTGATTGTTTGTCCACTCTCTATGTCATATAACTGGTCATTGTCTAAATCTGTTCCTGGTGGTATAATATTTTTAATCGTTTTGTACTGGTTACTTGGATCTGTTTGGTCGCAATCCTCGTAACCTTTTACTATTTCTAAAGCTTCTTCAAATGTCTTGCCTTCCTCTACTCGCCTTCTTATTTCTTCTAATCTTTCGTTTAATGTTAGTAATCTTCCCATGTTTAACTCCTTCCCACATAATTGCATTACTGTTAAGTAGTAATAGTCTTACTGTTTCTTTTCTCATAACCATACCCCCATAGTTCTGTCATAAGTCCATAATGCTTCTGTATATTTGTTATAAAATACATACTCTTCTGGTGTTGCTCTTTCTATTAAGAAGTCATTAGGATTTAATCTTTCTTTCTCTAAAAACTTCTTTTGATCTCTAGTTAGTTTCTTAAGTTTCTTCAATTTGCTATCCCTCCTTTATAAGTGATATAGGAAATATATAAGTAACCAGAATAAAGAACAGAATCCAAATCCCACCCAAAATCCTAGGTTATCTTTTTTATTCTCAACTGCTTTTATTGCAATTTCTAAAGCATTGTAATCATCAATCCAAACATCATTATTTTGATCATATCTAAGTTGATATTCTGCTTCACTTTTTAAGTCTTTTAATTGTCTTACAACATTTTCTTTTGTCATGTTTGTACCTCCTTATTTTGTTCTTGCCCCTTAACATATGGTAAAATTATGTTGAAAGGGGGTGAAATTTATGAAAAAAGATTTTAATGAGTTTTTATCTACTCTTACAGAAGATAAACTTTTAGAAATTACTGATAAAATTAATTCAGTTGAAAATAAAATTAGTTTTTCAACTACTCCAGAGGGAATTAATAAGTTTGTTAGTATTATTTCAGCGGTTAATCTTCAATTCACAATTGAAGTGGTTAGACTTTATCATGAATGGCTAAATTCCTAAATATTTCGGAACCATTTAATACAAGTGTTATAGACTGCTCCTGAACTGGTACTTCTGGAGCAGTTCCTAAATTCACTCCACATACTGGACAATAATTGTAATCTTCTTTTAAGTTTTCATTTTCACATCTTGGACATTTATTCATTTTTATTCCTCCTTCTCTCTCCAATCTTTACAATTAATAATTGGTTTCTTATCTAGTTGTTCATTTTTCAAAGAGCAACATCTAAAAGCTTCTATCTTTTCATAAGGACAACCATCAAGTTCTGGATGTGGTTCTAAGTACCCTGGTTCATATTCATAATGACTACAAGTTAAACAAGTCTTATTCTTTGTATTAAACCAACACATATTCTCATGCTTTTTCATCTGTGTTTTATTAATTAACTTTTTCTTATTACAATGTTCGCATTCATAGATTGTTCTTTCTATCATATAGACCTCCTTAAAAACCAAGTGCTATTTTCCCGTTATTTAGTCTTTGAATTAACATCTCATTTTCTCTTTCAAGTTTTTCAATTTTCTTTCCAATCTTCTGCGCTCTAGTGGAGAAAGTGGATTAATATCTTGCCCTAAGCTTTCTATCTTTTCAATTTCTTCTAGACTATACCTAATTGAGTTTGGAAGTGGCACTCTAGTTAATACACCTGCTTTTTCAAACGCTTCAATAGGCTTAGTTGATTCATAATCCCATCTCTTTGCAAGATTTTGTCTATTAATCAAAGTTTGTTCCATACGTTATCACTCCTAAGCAACTCCATATTTAATAGCCAACTCTTTTACTATTGCTACATAACCTTCTATTAATCTACTATCTCTAGCAATAACATCTAGATAATTAAGCTTATCTCTCTTAGATTTACACACACCTTCATCAGCCATTCTTCTTCTCATATTAGTAAGTTGAACATCTAATTTACATTTCAATCTAATTTTCATAAGTCCATATATTTCTCTATTTACATCACCTATAAATCTATTGCCACCTAAGCTATTTGCCATTTTGACAATTAACCTTCGGCATTCCTCTCTCCAACTTACAGTGCTTGTATTAATAGAAACTACATCTCTAATCCCTTGTATTTCTTCCTTGGTTTGTTCAACTTTTTCATTAGTTCTTTCTATATAAGCTTTAATTTGCTTATTTTCTAATTCTTGTTTTGCAACTGTATCAAATATTTGCTTAAACATTTGAAGCTCTGGACTTAATTCGGAGGTATTTAAATCTTGTACTTTTTCTTTAGGATTAAAATAGTTTTCCTCTAAATCTTCATATACTTCCCATGCTTCATCTGTATCAAGAATTTTTGCATGTCTTGCTGCTCCTCTATCTGTCCATAAATATAAAACCGGTGCAAATTTTATAGGTTCAAGACTTTCAGTCGGTAAGCTATTTTTAAATTCCTTTAATGCTTGTCCTGCTAATTTGTAATAATGTTTTCCTTCTAAGAATCTTTTTTCATTTCTTGAATAATTCTTTTGAATATTTCCTTCTTCTGTTCCAAACTCTTCTGCTAATACTTTAGTTGTAATAATCCTTTGATTTTTAAATTCTAATGGTGTTAAATTATTCATTTCTATTCGCCTCCCTAATTTACATTCATCTTTCCCCAATACTCTTGCATTTTATTAAGATGAATCCATTCAAACTTAATTAATGTATTTATTACTGCTAAAGCAATTTCTTTTGCATAGTCATAATTAGATTCAGTTATTTCTGTAAGTCTACTAACACCTACATACTCCTTGACTATATTACCTATTTGGGTTATTAAACTTGATTGTATACATTTTCCTTCCCCATACCTCTCTCTTAATATAGGAACTAAATAACTCTCTCTTATGCTTGTCCAATTCTTTTGTGTTTTCAAAGTTTCTCTTAATTTTATATTTTCTTCTTTTAGTACTACATTTTCAGCTAAAACCAATTCCATCTTCTTCACTAGCTCTTCATTACTCATTTTTCTTTTCCTCCTCTTTTTCAAGTTCCTCTGCCTTCTTAATCAACTCTGATACAGGAATCCCAATCCCTTTTGCGATTTTATCTAATGTTTCTATTGTTGGGTTTGCATTTTTCCCATTTGTTATTTCGCTCAATGTTGTTTGTGCTATTCCAGAAATTTTAGATATCCTATATTTGCTGATTTGTTTTTCTCTAGCTAATATTGTTATTGCTTTCCCTATTGTCATTTCCACACCTCCCTCTAACGTATTACTACGTTAATTTAATAGTATTATATTTACGAAGTATTTTCAATAATGATACTTCGGTAAATTTTACTATTAAACAAAAATAAGTCCCCAATTCTTTAAATTACTTCGTTTTTCTTGACATATCTCTTTTTCCGTACTATACTACGGAATATAGAAGTAGTAACCATAAAGGAGGTTATAGTTATGTTTAATAAAGATATAATTATCGAAATACTAAATAAGAAAGGTTGGAGTAGATACAAACTATGCAAAGAAGCTAATATGGCGCAATCAACATTAAGTGACATTCTTTCCGGAAAAAATACAAGTCCTAAGACTGATACATTGCAACGTATTGCTGATACTTTAAATGTTCCTATAAGCTATTTCTTTGACGAGGAAAGAGAAGAATTAAAAAAAGAAACAAATTTAAAGACTATACAAAATGATTTTCCTATAGTTCCAGAACATTTTACTGATCCAGAAGAAGCAAGAGCTTATGTTACTAAACATCAAATCTTTGGATACGGTGGATTTGACCCATACAAGATGAGTGATGAAGATATTCTTAATTTTGCTAATGAAATGATAAACCAAGCAGAATTATTAGGTTATAAATACATGAAAGAAAAAAATAAATAAACCTAACTTTAACGGAGTGAGATTCTATGAGATGGATTAATGAAATAGCAGACGGTATTCTTGATATATACAAAACCAATAGTCCATATGAACTATGTAAATATTTAAATATAAAAATAGAAAAAGTAGAAAGTACATCCTTCTTGTTGCAAGGGAATGATTCTATATACTATAGAAATTACTACGGCACAGAAATTATTTTTATAAGAAATGACTTATATGGTTATGATGAAGAATTTAAACTTAGGCATGAAATAGGTCACGCGATTCTACACGATATACCTAGTTCTAGATATACCAATATTGGAAAGTTAGAGCGCCAAGCTAATTATTTTGCATTAGCTTTAACAGGAATAAAGTTTGATTTAATTGAAATACAAGGAAAGACATTAAAAGAATTTGCCAGTTGTAAAAACGTTCCTTATGAACCTTTAGCTCAACTGGTTAATTTATAAAGCTAAAAAGAACATACATTCGTAAAAGGAGATGATTTTATGGAATATAACATCACTAACCGTAAAAAAGATAATGGATTGCAATTTATAATTTCATACAAAGATAAAAATAGTAAATGGCGTCAAAAATCAAAGCAAGGTTTTGAGAATTCTAGAGAAGGTAAACATAAGGGAAAAGAATGGGCTATGAATACTTTAAAAGAGCTTGAAGGTACTTTTACTCTAAATACTAATTTAAGTGATATTACTTTTAAAGATTTCACCACTTTATTCCTAGAAGATAAATCTGATTCTATCCAGCATAATACCATTGATACTTACAAAAAAGCTTTTAATCGTTTTAGTGATCTAGATAATATTAAGATAAAAAACATAAAAAATATTGATGTTCAAAAAATTGTTAATAAAATGCTTAAATCTGGTTGTAAAGTTTCAACAAGTAAATTGTATTTATACAAAATAAAAACTTGTTTATACTCTGCTGTTAATGACTATAATATTATTTTAACTAATCCAATAAAAAAAATAACCTTCCCAAAAGAAGATACAAAAACAGAAAAGGAAGCTCTAACACTTAATGAAAGTAAAATCTTATTAAATAAATTAATTAACAAAAATATAAAATACTATATCTTCACTCTTTTAGGCTTAAAATGTGGTTTGCGTGCTTCTGAAATTGTAGGGCTAACATGGGATTGTATAGATTTAAAAAATAAAACTTTAAGAGTTGAAAAACAATGGAAATACGATAAAGATAAGAAAGTTTATAGTTTTGGTTCTCTAAAATCAAATAATTCTTATAGAACTATTCCTATATCAAAATTTGTTGTTTCTGAACTAAATAAATATAAATCAACTAATCCTATCCCATTAGATAATAGAGTATTAAATTATGCAACTACTGATTCAATAACTAGTCATTTGAGAAAAGAATTTCACGCACTTGGATTTAATATATCTCCACATAATCTACGCCATACCTATGCTACATCTTTAATTGCAAAAGGTCTAGATTTTAGAACTGTTGCTAATCTTATGGGGCACACTATGCAAGAAACAATTAAGACTTATTCTCATGTTACAGATGAAATGATTGAAAGAGCAAAAGATTTAATTGAAATGATATAATTTTTGACGATTTTTTGACGAATCTGATATAATACAAGTAAATACAAGGAGTGATGAATATATGCCAAGTTTAATTTTGGAAGGTGGTACCTTTAGACCTATATTTAGTGCCGGAGTAATGGATGCTTTATTAGATAATAATATTATGTTTCCTTATTGTATAGGAGTTTCTGCTGGTATTACAAATGGGGTATCATATATATCAAAACAAAGGAAAAGAAACCTTGATATACTTATAACATATAGAAATGATAAACGATATTTGGGACTAAGAAATTTTCTAAAATGTAAAAGCCTTTTTGGATTAGATTTTGTTTATGGAGAAATTCCAAGTAAACTATCTCCTTTTGATATGGAAACTTATCAAAAATATGAAGGAAAAGTATTAGTTGGCGTTACCAATGCTATAACTGGTAAGACTGAATACTTTGATGGAAAAGAATTAGATGATAAATGTTCAATTTTAAGAGCTACTTGTGCTATTCCACTATTCTTTCCTGCAATTAAAATTAATAATAGTTATTACTATGATGGGGGGATATGTGACCCTGTTCCAATAAAGAAAGCTATTGATGATGGTAATGAAAAACATTTAATAGTGCTTACAAGACCAAAAGAATACAGAAAAAAACTTAGCAAAGGAAATATTATAGTTTCAAAGCTATTTAGAAAGAAATATCCAAATTTAAAAGAACCTTTATTAACTAGACATAATCATTATAATGAAACTATTCGTTTTTGTGAGGAATTAGAAGCTCAAGGAAAAGCCGTAATTATAAGACCCACTTTAGAACAATCTATTGAAAGCTTCGAAAAAGATGTTAACAAATTAAGAGAGGGTTATAATAACGGCTATAAAATGGCTATAGAAAATCTTGATAAAATTAAAGAATTATTTAACTAACATTGCTTAAAGGGAATATTCTTTAAAGCAAAACTATATAGGAATGGATATTCTTTTTCAATATATTTCATATAAACTATCCATTCCTTAGTTAAATATTTATATAACCTTAAAATATCGCTGTTTAAATGAGATATATCTTCACTTGTTAAATCCACCTTGCTTTTTCTAAGCTTTATCTCACTATGTAAGTGTACTGCTGCTTGTAATAAATCTGTAAAAATATCATGTTCATCTAAGTATGGATTCTCTATAAATCTAAATAATGTCTCTTTATTCTCATTTAGATTAGTATAAATATCCTCTATATCTTCTTTATTAAAATTTAATTTACAACTATATCTTTCAATTCTTTCCTTTATCTCATTAAAATCCTTTATAATACTATCCCCTATTTTAGGTATAACAGAGCACAATTCATCACAACCATTGTCTCTTTTTGCAATTGTCCTTAACAGTTGATTACCAACCTCTTCGAAAAAAATCTCAATTAAAAGGTTTATCTTTTGTAATTTATGCTTCTTTTCTCTTTTTTCTAATGCTCTTTCAATAATTAATACAGTTACTAATACTTCAATTGGAATAAAAGCCAAATCCTCTGTAAAAAACATTCCTATATGGTGTAAATCTTTAAAAATAGCATAATTAATTAAATATAATATTAAAGATGCAACTATTAGTGCTAATATAAACTTAAACATATACCTGTCTTTTTTCATAACATCACTCCTAAAAACACTTCAATACTATTGTTTCCAGAAATAAATAATTAATTAAGAAAAAAGTGGAGTGGATATTTATTTTGCTTGTTACATAGCTACGCTCCAAGAAAGTAAAACGCTTATCCTTTCTTATTCAAAAAGAAACTCTACAAAAACTGCAGAGTCTCTTTATTTCCATTCTTACCTCGTACCTCATAACTAGTAACTTTTACCTAATCTATGTCTTCCACCTTTATGTTTTTTTCCTTTAACTTACTATTAGTTATAGTTGAAAGTAAAGTATACAACACTCCAAATAAAGGAATTCCTATTAATATACCTAAAATACCAAATGTACTTCCACCTACTGTAATAGCAAGTAATACCCAAATTGCAGATAATCCAATAGAATTTCCAACAACCATAGGATAAATTAAGTTTCCTTCTATCTGTTGAATTACAACTATAAGAATTACAAACCATACTGCTGTCATTGGTTCAACCATGAAAATTATAAATGCAGCAGGTATTGTACCTATTAATGCCCCAAATATAGGCACTAATGCTGTTACACCTATTATTGTACTTACAAGTAAGGCATATGGCATACTAAAGATAGTCATACCAATAAAACATAATCCACCCAATATAACAGCTTCAATACATTGACCTGTTATAAACTTAGAAAACTTATCATGTGATATTCTAGCTACTTCCATAACCTTATTTGCTTTAATTCTATCAAAAAATGCATAAAGAATTTTCTTTGCTTGTATTCCTAACTTCTCTTTACTTAAAAGAATATATATAGCTATTAATATTCCCATAAAGAAATTAATTATTGTTGATGTAACCCCAACAGTTATATCTACTACTTGGCTAACAAGACTTCCTGTAACCTGTCCAACAACTTTTATTATATTTTCTCCCATAGATAAAACCTGATTCCAAAGTTCATCAAAAACTTCAGTTTTACTGAAATGTTCTGCCATAAACATTTCTAGTGTTTTAACGTAATCAGGTATGTTCTTTACCAAAGTTGATCCACTTTCTACAAGTTGAGGAATTATAAATAGTACTAGCCCAACAACAATTGCTATTATTGTAATAATAGTTAATATTATTGCCAAAGGTCTACGCTTTTTAGGTTGCTTTATAACCTTATCTAAAACCTTCTCTTCATAAAATTTCATTGGTATATTAAGTACAAAAGCTATACATATAGCTATTAAAAATGGCTTTAACATTCCCATTGTAGAACCAAATATGTTTCCTACAGATTTAATATTTATGAATATAAAGGCTAGTACAACTACATAGGTAGCTAATAACAAATTAGATTTAAATTTTGGATCTTTCATATTACTCACTTTATCATCTCCATCTAACTAAATCTCTTCACCAATACATACCTTCTTAATCCACCATACTTAATTTTATCTTTAGCTATTTCATAGCCTAAATCTAAAAATGTATTTACACTATAAGGATTATACGGTGAAGCAGTGGCACTCATAATTAAGGTGCCATTTTCTTTTGCAATATCTTCTAATAACTCACATATTATCTTTTGTAGCTTGTTGCCTCTAAAGCTTTCTTTTACTAATGTTGATTCAATTTGTCCTACCTTTAATAGTTCCTCTCCATTAATTCCAATATCATAGCCGTAGTTATCTTCATCATAGCCTAATTTGCAATATACACCTATAGCTATAAGATCGTCATCTTCAGTAACACATCCAATTATATTTCCTTTATTAGATATAAATTGTAAGAATTCTTCCTCCTTACTTGGAAAATATAACTCTTTATTCTCAAGTCCTTCAACAATTTCATCTTGAAACCTCATAATCCTATTAATATATGATTCATCAAGCTTCTTTAATATTCCTTGTATTATCTTACCATCTTTCCTCTTTAAATTAATTTTCTTAATCATATTTCTCTCCAACTCTATTTCAAAACACTTTTCTTAAATTCTTCTATTCCTATTCTATCAATAAAAAAGCCTAACTTCTCTCCCATTTCTGCATTTTCTATATAATAGTTAAAGATATTGTCTATTATTTCTAAAGCCATCTTCTCATCAACTTTATCTACTATTATATCCGCTATCCTAGGATTATAACCTGCCGAACCTCCTGCTGTAACTATGAATCCATCCTTATCAGCTATTACCCCTACATCTTTACTATAGACACTTCCGCAGGCATTTCTACAACCTGCTACACCTATCTTACTTCTACAAGGCATACTCATCCATTGATATTTATTTAATAGCTTCATTCCAGTTCCTATAGTATTAAACTTAGATCTTTTACAGAATCCAGCTGGACATATCTCTACATTTTTAACAGAATTCTGTTCCTTAACTGCTGGCTCCATTTCTAGTTCATTCCATATATTTTCTAAATCTTTTTCTTCAAGGTTTGTTATTAATATTCTTTGACCTGATGTTATCTTTATTACTCCGTTGTATTTTTTAACAACCCTTGCTATTTTCTCTAAAGTTTCAGGCAGAATAAATCCTCCAGGAATATGTGGTGTTATACCATATTTTCTTTTCCCATTATAAATCTTTTGTAGATTACCATATTTATTAGGCACCTTCTCACCTCTTACTATTCTATTTTAGAATAAATTTTTTAACAACTTCAGCAACACCGTCTTCGTTATTGCTCTTTGTTATATAGTTTGCTGCTTCCTTTACATTACTATGCCCATTTTCCATAGCCACTCCAAGTCCTGCGAACTCAATCATATCTAAATCATTTCCAGCATCCCCTACAGCTATTATTTCATCTTTATCAACATTTAAATAATCTGCTAATGCTTTTAAGCCTAACCCTTTATTAGACTCTTTATTTATTATTTCAAAGAAATATGGAGTGCTCTTTGCTAAATTATATTTTTCTCCAACTTCCTTTGGAAGTTTCTCTATTGCCTTATCTAATACATCTGGTTCATCTATAAGCATTATTTTTATAATGCTTTCATCTTCTGATATTTCATTAAAGTCACATATATTTATATCTATTTTATTAATCTCAGCTTCTACTTCAGTATACTTACTATTTTTAGGAGTTATTAGCCCTCTTGTTGGAGAAAAAGCATGTATATTAACTCCAAACTCCCTTGCAAAATTATAAATATAGTGAAGATCACTTCCCTTTAGTCCTTTTTCCGAAATTATTTTTTCACTCTTAGTTTCTTGAACTAAACACCCATTGTAGCTTAATACATATTCATTATCATCTACTAATCCTAATTCATCTAAATATCTTCTTAATCCATCTATAGGTCTTCCAGAAGCTAGTACAACCTTTACCCCTTTTTTCCTTACTGATTGAAGTGCTTTTTTAGTCACCTCTGTAATAATCTTATCATCATTTAATAAAGTTCCATCCATATCTAATGCTATAATCTTGTACATCAATTTCCATCCTCCGTTTATTCATTAAGCTTAACATTCTATGTAATTATATCATAATTTTTCACATGTTATGGAATACTAACTATAGATTTTATAAAGAGAAAGTAGGTAATTATATGAAAAAATATTTAAAGATTATATCTTCAATTCTAATATTTTCTTTATTATCACCATTATCTATTTCTGCTAAGGAAGTAGAACAAGTCTATTTATCACTTGATTATGAAAATACAGACTCACTTCCACATAATTTTAGGAAAACTACTGATTTATCTAATGTTATAAAAGGTGGTGGAAACACTACAGGACTTGAAAACCTAAATATATCAGGTAGTTCTCAATTCACTTCACTCTCATTCTTAAATTTAAAAAAGAATATCAATACAAAAAATGAATTTTGGGATATAGATTTAAGACAAGAATCACATGGGTTTATTAATGGTAATGCTGTAAGCTGGTATGGTCCTGGGGATAAAGCTAATGCTGGTCTTAATTATAAAGAAGTTATCGCTAAGGAAGCTAAGCAATTGTCAGAAATTCCTTTTGGTAAATCTATTACTTTGGACAATGGAAAGCATACATTAATACCAACAGTTGTTGAAAATGAAAGTAAACTAGTTTCATCAAATAATGTAAAATATTTAAGAATAGCGGTAACTGACGGTGATAGACCTACTGATGAATCAGTAGATCAATTTGTAAAGTTCGTTACGCATTTACCTAATAATTACTGGCTTCACTTTCATTGTAAAGAAGGCATTGGTAGAACAACAACTTTTATGTCACTCTTTGATATGATGAAAAATTCTAAAAATGTAAGTTTAGATGATATTATAAAAAGACAGTTTCTATTAGGTGGTTTTAACTTATTTAAACCAGGAGATGAAAATAAAAGAGTTTTATTCCTAAGAAACTTCTATAAATATACCAAAGAAAATAATGATAATTTCAAAACAACTTGGAGCGATTGGATTAAGCAAAATAACATAACTCCATATACATCAACTACAGAACTCCCTAAAAATTAGGGAGTTCTTCTTGTAACTAAAGTAATATTTTAATCATATATATACTAATAACTAGAAATTTGTCGAGGTATATCTATGATAGAATCATTATTATTAGTTTCTTCAATTTGTATAGATGCTTTTGTGGCTAGCATGGCATATGGAAGCAATAAAATAAAAATCCCTATCATTTCCTCTATAGTCATTAGTATTGTTGGCTCTGTAATTTTAGGAATATCATTATTTATTGGTGGATTAATAAAAGACTTTTTACCAGGAACACTTCCTATAACCTTAAGCTTCTCTATACTAATGGTTTTAGGTATATATAGATTATTCGAAAGCTTATTTAAAACCTATATTCAAAAACACTTAAATAAAGAAAAATCCTTTTCTTTTAGATTATTTGATTTTAATTTTATATTACAAGTTTATGCTGATGAAACAAAGGCTGACCTTGATAAATCAAAAGAACTATCAGTTAAAGAATCCCTTTATCTTGCTATTGCCCTTTCATTTGATAGCTTAGCTGTTGGATTCGGTAGTAGTTTAGCAGGTAGTGCATATATACAAACCATTTTATTATGTTTCTTAATAGGTTTTCTTGCTGTTATAGTAGGTAGTTTTATTGGTAAAAAATTAGTTGAAAAATCAAATATCAATTTATCCTGGCTTTCAGGGGTAATACTTATGGTTTTAGCTATAAGTAAAATTATCTAAAACAAAGAAGCTATTGTAAAATAGTTATTTACTTTACAACAGCTTCTTTATAAATTATTTCAATTGTTCACCATTATGATTTTCAAAAAATGATGGTTCATTTTCATTTCCTACATTGTTTTGATTTTCATGTAGCTTTTGTCTTCTTTGTCCTTTTTGTGGACCATTATTTGTTCTCTTATCAGCCTTCATAAATATCACACTCCTCATAAATATTATTTCAAATATCCATAAAATTTATGAGGTGAATATTATAACTTTTCTGGCTCTGGATAATTAGCCCCTTTAGTATCAACTCTTATTTCTTCTATAACTATTTCTTTTTTAGGAGTTTCACCTGATACTTCAGCACCTTCTATTTTGTGAACTATGTCTAATCCTTCTATAACCTTACCAAAACCTGCATAACTTCCATCTAAATTACTAGCCTTTTTAGTAACTATAAAGAACTGACTTCCTCCACTATCCTTATCTTTTGCTCTAGCCATAGATAATACACCCTCATCGTGTTCAAGTGTATTATACTTATATCCATTTCCCTTAAACTCTCCTCTTATTGAATAACCTGGACCTCCAGTACCATTGCCATCAGGATCTCCACCTTGTATAACAAAATCTTTAACTATCCTATGAAAGGTAATACCATCATAAAATCCATTGTTTGCAAGAGAAATAAAATTATTTACTGTATTAGGAGCATATTGAGGATATAATTCAGCTACTATAGTACCATAATCTTTCACTTTAATTGTTGCTATTGGCAAGTCCTTCGGAGCTGCTACCTCTTCTCCCCATTCTTTTACACCGCAACCAACTAACATAAATGATATTGTCATTAATATTATTAATACTTTCCCTAATCTACTCTTTCTCATAGTTATTCTCCTATATTTCAAACTCTTCTATTTCAATATTAAAAGCTCCACATCCTGCACATACAATAATACTTACTATGTAACTATTATCTACTAAACCTTCTCTTTCAAGTCTATTAAAAGATTTTCCTTCTTCCTCAACAGCTAAACTATTGGTTACATATTTGCCATCTTTAGTATATATGTAAAAATGATATTCTAAGAACTTATAAGCTCTTTCATTTTCAACTTTTTCACCACCACAGCTTTCACAACTTAAAGAATAATATGCTTTTTCAAAATCAACATTTCTATCTTTTATCATATTAATAATAGTTTCTTCACTAATATCTTTTATAGGATTATTTTCATCATTAAAAAATCCCTCTAGTTTTTCATTTTCTAAAGTAACCATATTTAACGCCCCTTTACATATTTATTCTAATATTATATCCTCTTATGGCAAATAAATCTATTTTATCTTAGGATTAATTTTATTTTCTCCACATTTATATGGTTTTAAAGCTTCTGTTGCAGGTCCTTCTAACACTTCCCCTTTATAATTAAATCTTGATCCATGGCAAGGACAATCCCAAGTTTTATCAGTATTATTCCATGTTAATTCACAACCTAAATGAGTACATGTAATATCAACTATGTAGACGTTATGTTTACCTTCTTTATATGCACCATATCTTCTTCCATTTAAATTTATTATCTTACCTTCTCCCTCTTCTAGATGAATTTCCATATCACCTATTTTCAGCTTTCCTTTTACATAATTATAGGCAACTTCCATATTAAACTTTACAAAATCCTTTGATAAAAAAGCTTTTCCTCTTGAAGGATTAAATGTGTCTTTATACTTAGACTCACTTGAAACTATTAAGTCTGATATAATAATTCCAGCAAGAGTTCCATTTGTATTTCCCCACTTTCTGAAGCCAGTTGCTACATATATATTTTCATTTTTGCTATTTAAATGTCCTATATAAGGTATATAATCTGGTGTAAAATAATCCTCTGCGGACCACTCATATCTATAATTTTTTATTCCAAACTTCTCTCTACCATACTCCTTTAATACTTCATAATGATTAATATTTTTATCATCTCCCATTTTATGAGTATCACCAACAATAAGTAATAAATGTTCGTTTTCCTTATTCATATAATGTAAACTTCTACTAGGGTCTTCTACATTTACATACATTCCTTCAACAAATCCTTCTGGAACATCTCCAGCTACAGCATATGTTTTCTTAGGCTCTAACCTAGAAAAAAAGAAGCCTTCTCCATCATAAAAAGGGAAATGTGATGCTAAAACCAATTGTTCACACTGTACCCATTTTCCTTCTCTAGTTTGGAAAGAACACTTTTCTCCACTTTCTACTTGAGTAACAGGGCTATTTTCATATATTTTTCCACCTTGCTTTACTACTAAATCTCCTAATCTATCGCAATACATTTTTGGATTTATACTTGCAACGTTATTAAAGGCAACTGCCCCTTTACTTTCTATTGGAATAGGTAGCTCATCTACAAAATCACAATCTATCCCAAGTTCCTTACAAACTTCATACTCTTCTTTCAGTTCCTTTAGCCCTTCATCTGTTTCTGCAAAAACATAGGAGGTTCCCTTCTCAAACTCACATTCTATATTATTTTCTTTCACTATTTTTTCTACAAATTCTATAGCTTCTTTATTCCCCTCATAATAACTTTTTGCTCTTTCTAAATCGTATTTTTTCTTAATTTTAGAATATATAATATTATGTTGTGTTGTTACCTTACCTGTATTTCTTCCTGTACATCCTTGTGCAACCTTATTTGCATCAACCAAAACTACTGTCTTACCTTTTTTAGTTAATAAATAAGCTGTAGTTAACCCAACAATTCCTCCTCCTATAATGCCACACTGACAGTCTTCACTGCCTGATAATGGTCCATAAGTTCTTCCTTCAGATGAATCTATCCAATATGATTCTCCCATTTTTATCCTCCTATCATAATTACTCATATTCTTTTGTACTAAAATCCATATAATATTCTTGAAGATATGAACAAACGAGACATATTAGATGATATTCTTTACCTTCATATATATAACCACAATTTGTACACATCCATTTTATTAGCTCATTTCTTTTGTTTTAGTATCTTTCAATTCCATAAAAAACACCTCATTTATCCTTAGTATTTCAATAACAATTAAGTATTATTCCTTTAATTGCTATTGTAAACTTTTGAATAAATGAGGCTTAATATCACTTTCTACCCATTCCCATAAATAAATTCTTATTTTCTTTAGTTGTTACTTCAACTATATCATAGAAAAAATCCATCTGACTTTTGTTACCTTTTTCTATTATTTCTTCTATTTTACCATCTCTCAAAAACACCAATTTCTTTGTATAGCTTGCAATCATAGCATCATGTGTTACCATTACAATTGTCTTTCCTTCTGTTTCATTTAGGTCCTTTAAAAATTGTAATAATTCATGGGATGTTTTAGTATCTAGATTTCCAGTAGGTTCATCTGCAATAATAACTTTAGGTTCTGTAACCAATGCCCTTGAAGCTGCTGCTCTTTGTCTTTGCCCTCCAGAACATTCTTGAGGATATTTATCCATCTGATCTTCAATACCTAACTTCTTGGATATCTTGTCTACTTTATCTTTAATTACCTCTTTAGATATTCCATCTAAAACTAATGGAACAGATATATTTTCTCTTAAGGTTAAATTATCAAGTAAATTAAATTCTTGAAATATGAATCCTATATTTTTATATCTATATTCTGCTATCTTTCCTTCTCTTAATTCTCTTATATTCTCTCCATCCAAGTAAACCGCTCCTTTACTTGGAGTATCTACTGTTCCTATCATATTTAACAGCGTTGATTTTCCAGAGCCTGATGGTCCCATTATACCAACAAAATCTCCTTCCTTTACACTTAAACTTACTCCATCCAATGCTTTTATTTGCCCTTTACTGCCATATACCTTAACTAAATTTTTTACCTCTATAATCTCAGATACTAACATATTTATACCTCCCTAATAGCTTTAAAGATAATATTTTTATATCCCCAAATAGAAATTAATCCACTTAAAACAAAAACTCCGAAGTAAATGAGAATAATAAGTATTCCAAAGAACACTCCTATTCCGCCACTTAACATATTACATATTAGTACCCCTAATATTTGTGGTATAGGAATTATTAATAATAGTCCATACAAAAATATTACTTCTTCATCTACTATCCTTTTTATTTTATCTCCTGTATACCCAATTAAAAACAATTGCTTAAATATCCTTTTCCTATTTACCCCCTCAATAAAAACCTTATAATTAGTAGCTAAGGCCATTATGGATACTGTTATAACAAATGTAATTAAAGTAATAATTTTTTCATATTCCATTAAATCTTTATCAGCCATGAAATTAATTAAAATAACACTTGAAATTATAGATACAATAATTAAAAATTTCACTTTTCTTAAGGAATACAGTAAGTTGCTTAATGATTGTAGTTGAATCTCTTTATATAAATATTTTTCCTCTTTTATGTTTCTAACCTTTTCTGGAATAAAATCTTTGAGTATATATAATATTCCAATTATAGATAAGAATGATGTTGTTATTACAATTTGTGATTTATTATCAATATTTATTGGTAATAAAAGTGCTAACATAGGTAATATATAGATAAAAGTAACGATATAATTTTTTCTTCTTTTTCTCTTCTCATTATCCTTTTTCTTAGGAAATCCATACCAACCAGAAAAACCGCCTGCAAGCTTAATGCTTTCTTCTAAATCCTTTGTTCTTGTTATTGGAATATCTATTGTATTTGACTCTTCTTTAATTAAATCTATTATTTCTTTCCTATAGGCATACCCCATATCTACTAGTATCATAAATACAAATTGAATAATAATTATTAGTGATGTTAAAAGAAAACCCAAACTACTAAATGCATATGGATTTACCTCTAACCCAGCACTCTTATAAACAATTGTGTTTATAAGAGGCATTATGCCTACTCCAGCTAGTAATCCAAGTATTATACCTATAATGCATATAATCATATTTTGTATAGTTAATATGAATCCAACGTTGTAAACAGACCTACCACTAAGTATTGTTATTGACAGTTCCTTAGCTTTTCCTGATATAAAATACATATTAGCAAAGGCTATCAAAAATAGAGATACCAATAAAATTATTACTGTTAACAAAGAAAATGTTCCATAATGATCTTTACTAACAAAATCGCTGTTATACAACAAGTTAAAAATATTAAAAATCACCATAATTGCAAATACCATTGAAACAATATAAAAAATACATTGTTTAATACTTTTAAAAAGCATCCTTAGTGAAAACTTTATACATCCCATATTCCCCACCTCTTAATGTTGTATTTATTCCCATTTACTAAATTGTACACCAGCTTATAAAGAAAAGGAATAAATTTCAATAAATTTATTCCTTACACTTTATCTTATAACTTTTTAAAATATTCCTGTCCTTTAGTATTTAAAATACGTACTGCTAATGCTACCAATATACTCTCTATTACTAATGATATTATCATAAACATCATGATATTAACTGATGGTAATAACTTATATACTCCAAATCCTATTCCTACAGGGATGATTGATAAAAATAATGTTATAGTTACACTAATAGTATTTTTAACTGCTTGTATTTCTTGTTTCCAATCAAACTTTGGATAAAGAATGTTTATGAAAAGCCCTGAAATAGCTATAAATGCATTATAAACACTTGCAAATACAATTATAAAAATAGTATCTATAATTGATAAACTCAATCCAAATGAAATAATTAGAGTGCTTATTACTATAGCAGGTATGCTTAATATTAAGCTCATTGATACCTTTGCTTTAAATATATCCTTTATATCTATAGGTAAACTTTTTAATATCCAAAGATTTTTACCTTCTATTGATATAGAGGATGGAGTTGTAGATGCCATTCCAGACATTGCACCAAACATTGCTGCTACCGCTAGAACTATTACTCTTCCAGCGCCCTTAGATATCATGCCTAATACTTCATCCCCTGAAAATACTGATACTACACTCATTATTACTAGCATAGCTGTTATTCCCAAAGTATTAAAAACATATGAAGTTGAAGCAAAGTATCTCTTAAACTCTTTATTTAGTAAAGTCTGATACATACCTTTTTGCTTTAATTTTGATATCTTATAATTAGATTTTTGATAACTTTCTCCTAGGTTAGAATTTATTTTCTTAAAGCTTCTACTAAATATAAATACAAATAAAATAAATGGAACTATAGAAATAGCTATAAACTTTAATAAATTACCTACATCTCCATTAATTAATGAAGATGCAAACCAAGCAGATGGAATATATGCCTTTTCAAAAATATTTTCTATACTACTTGCATTCATCATTAAATAAGACATAAAATCTTGAGCCTTCAATGAACCTATAAAGATTACTATTATTACACCAATCATACCTACGCTATATATAATCTTGCTAAATCTAAACTTTGAAGACATAATATTAAGAATAAAAGCTACTATAGACGCTAGTATTATAGGTATTAGAGGCAAAATGACTATTCCTACTATCATATATAAGAAGCAACTTATACTAGCTGTACTTTTTATATAATAAACAATTGTAGAAGGTATCATAACCAATGCACTTATACCAATATTCAATGATAGTAATTCTATTAGCTTACTTGCTAAAATAGTCCTTGAGCTTAATGGTAATGATAATAAAAAATCTAGGTCCTTACTGCCAAAGATTGTGCCATCCGCTTTGAATATTGAAAGCATAAATATAATCAATACAGTTATTAGGGAAGCTATCATTGGTAATAAATGTACTAAGTTAATTTGAGCTAAAGCCTCTCCTATTATTTCTGCATAAACTGTTGCCATGATTATTACTGATATAGCTATAACTAGCATCATTCCAAAACTCTTAATACTTTTGCTTTTATCTTCTTTTGCTATTTTTTTATTAATTACTGCATTTAATCCAAAGTTATTTATATAATTTATTTTTAATAATCTAAACAAACTATTCATTATCAATCAACTCCATAAACACATCTTCTAAGGAACTTGTACCCTTAACTTCATCAACAGTACCATATGCAGCTATCTTCCCATCCTTTATAATGGCTATTCTACTACATAGTTTTTCCACCACCTCTAATACATGACTTGAGAAAAATATAGATGCTCCCTCTTCACATATCTCCTTCATTATTCCTTTTAAAGTATGAGAAGCCTTTGGGTCTAACCCAACAAAAGGTTCATCAAGTACTAATAATTTAGGCTTATGAATTAATGCAGATATTATTGCTAACTTTTGCTTCATACCATGTGAGTATGATGATATTAAACTTCCCAAATTATTAGTTATCTCAAAGGCATCTCCATACTTTTTTATCAACTCTTCTCTTTGAGTTTCTGACACTCCATAAACATCTGCCACAAAATTTAAATACTGTATTGCTGTTAATGATTCATATAAATCTGGATTATCAGGTATATATGCCATAATCTTTTTACATTCAATTGGATTATCCTTTATAGACATTCCATTTATTAATATATCACCCTCATCAAATTCGTTTATTCCAACAATTGATTTTATAGTTGTAGTTTTACCTGCCCCATTGTGTCCAATAAAGCCAAATATTTCTCCCTCTTTAACCTCTAATGAAATAGTATCTACTGCTCTTTTATTACCTTTGTATATTTTAGAAAAATTATTTATCTCTAACATAATTACCCCTCCACTTATCTGTTATATATAATATATAACAACACTATCAAAACTTCAATATAATTATCATTAAATTTCATACTTTTCTAGATAATTAAAAGGCAGGGTAGGTATTTATTCCCTTCGTACTTAAGGTAAGAAAAAAGAAGGAAAATTGCAAAGCAATCTTTCCTTCTTATAATTTATTCTTCTAATATGCAAACTCCCAGCGCTCCTGGTCCAGTATGTACTCCCATAGTGGCTCCTATCATCTCTAATGATATATGAGATATATTTGTATGACTTTTTACACTTTCATATAAGGCCACAGCTTCATCGTGTGAAGCACCACTTAATATCCAAACCTTGCATCTAGCATTCTCTAAACGCTCATGGATAATTGATCTTAACTTGGATATTGCTTGTTTTCTACCTCTACACTTACCCCATGAATATAATTCCCCTTCTTCATTTGCGGAAATTATTGGCTTTAAATGTAATATTTCACCTACTGCTCCTGCTACTCTACCTATTCTTCCACCTTTTCTTAAAAATTCTAAAGTGTTTAAAGTAACATATGCATGTAGTTTTGTTTTTACTTCATGTAGCTTGTCTATTATTTCTTTAGGAGTTAGTCCTGCTCTTATCATCAAGGATGCTTCTAACACCAATGCTCCAACCGGGAACCCTAAGGTCTTACTGTCATAAAAATGAAAGTTTAATTCTTTGTGATCTTCCACCAATAACTTTATACTATTTAGAGTACCAGATAACCTGCTTGAGACTGTAATTACTATAACATCTGTATACCCCTCTTCTTTTAACCTGCATACTAAGTTTTCCGTATATTCTAAATCAGGTAGAGAAGTTGTTGGAATTTCCTCACTTAATGACTTATATAACTCATCATGTGTAATATTTACTTGATCCAAAAACTCTTTATCTTTGTAAATAATTCTAAAAGGTAGCATTTCTACATTATTATCTCTTCTTGTCTTTTCCCCTAAATCACAACTGCTATCAGTTACTAAAGCTATTTTTTGCAACGGCTAATCCTCCTTAGTTATATCTCTCTTTTAGAATAACACAATATGTTTACGTTAACAATTATTTTCCACTGTATATTTTTTTACATTTTTTCTAATCTTATATATATATAAATATAAAAAGGTGATTATATGAAATTTAAAATATTTTGTTGTTTAGTAATTATTTTTATAACTTTATTTATGCCATCTTACATTTATGCCTACGATACTACTCTAGAAAATAAAGACTATATAATCTTTATAGACATTAATGAGTTATCACTTTCACTACTTGATAAAGAAACAAAGATATTAGTAAAAAAATATCCAGTTGCTATAGGAAAAAAAGAAACTCCATCTCCAATAGGTAATTGGAGAATAACTAGTAAAGCTTTAAAGGATGGTCCCTTTGGTGGATACTGGTTAGGCCTAAATGCTCCTTGGGATACTTTTGGAATACATGGCACTAGCAATCCAGGATCAATTGGTAGCTTAGCATCTAATGGCTGCATAAGAATGTTTAATGAAAATATAAAGGAGGTTTTCTATGCAGTTAACTATGACACACCTGTTATTATTTATAGCGGTCCTAGTTGGCTATTTTCACCTTATGCTAGAGATATAAAACCAAATGATAAAGGTACTGATGTTTACTATGTTCAAAGGACTTTAAAATATTTGAATTATTATTCTGGTACTGTAGATGGTATTTATGGATATCCTTTAGAATTATCAGTCAGAAAATATAAGGAAGATCATCAAATGGATGATACTCCAATAATAGATAAAAGTTTTCTAGACTCTATTGGGTTATATAAATTTGAATAAAAAAGTGGTGGATATTTACACTTAAGGTAAGGAAGAGAGGTATTACCCTCTCTTTAATTTATAATTCAATTTCAGTTGGATCGTTATCTTTTAAATTAGGAAACCATTCTTCACTAGTCTCCTCGTTTGTATCAAAATTAGCTATTTTTTCAATAGGCATTTTTATATACCTTCCCTTTGCAGTTACTGCAACATCTCCATTAGGTAATATAATTTCTCCTGTTCCTTCAAACATTCTATTAGTTTCTTTGGTTATTCTTCCAACTATCTTTATTTCTCCTTCTAACGGTACTGGTTTTCTATACTTTGTTGATAGTTCTATTGTTACTCCCCATAAATCAGGATTATTAATTGCAGCTGCCCTTCCTATAGTTTCATCTAATAAAGCAGCTGACACACCTCCATGTCCTCTTCCCGGGAAGCTTTGGTGCCCCTCTTTAAATTTACATATACCTACTAATTCTCCATTCTCTAATTCATAAAAGTCTGTTTTTAATCCTAAATTATTCTCTGTTCCACAAACAAAACACATTTTTCCTACATTTTGTTTCTTTAAAACTTTGTATTTCATATGTAACCTCCCAAAAAGTAATATAATAACATTATATCATTTTTGTTTGACAATCAAAATACATAAGACTTTTTATATTATGGCTTTTCTGTTAAAATCTAATTAACATATTTTATTTGGGAGAATTACATGAAAAAAGATTATAATAAATCAATTATTATTGAGCCTAAGAATAAAAGAAAATATTTTATTTTATTAATTCCTATTATTTTCATTTTAGTATTTATATTTTTTAAATCTAAACCATTTTATAATATTTCATTCCATGATTGGAACATAAACTATCTTAATTATGTATCTGAAAATACTAATAATAAAAATATAGAAACAAAATATTATAATTATAAAATTAAAAACAAAAATATAGTTGAAGCTTCACAAGAAGATAGAGATATAGTTTTAGTAATATCTAAAGAGATGGTGAGCCAAGAAAAATATAATATATTTTTCTCCTACCTTTGGATTCATAATCCTATAAAATTTGATAAATATCAAATTTCATTGAATAATTCTAAAGCTGTAGATACCTCTAATATTAAAAGAAAAATAATAAATAATTCTAACTTAAAGATAATAGCAGAATGTAATTCCGCATTTTCAATAGCACCTGGAACAGATGAATTATTTTTTTCTTACTTCACTAAAGAAAATTATACTAATGGTCCCTATACCTCTGATATAATTTTCTTTCCAGTTACTAATATTAATGATTTAGTTTTAACTTATGAATTTAAATTAGAAGATAGAAAAAATACTTACAAAATTCAAATACCAGGTTTATAACCTGGTATTTTCTAATTATTAAATAGGTCCTGCTTTTTTATTTCCTGTCTTAGCTTTTCCTTGTATCTCTGGAACAACAGGATCTCCTTTACCGTATCTTTGTTTATGATTACTTTCTGTTCCATGAGGCTCATTAACGTCTGGTCTTCTCATACCTGCCTTAGCCATAATATCACTCTCCTCTATTATTCTTAACAACTTTACTCAATGATATTATTTGTAATACAGGCCCTCTTCTATTCACAATATTTAATTCCAAAATATATAAACATATAAATATATAAATATATAAATATAAAAATTTATATTTATGTATTTATAATAATAGAAGCTGCCATTGGCAGCTTCTTAGTTATTATCAAATAAATTTGCACTTGGATATTCAGCATCACATGTAACATCTATACCTAACTTACCAAATGTTTGGTCATCACTTCTTGAAAGTATTGTTGTAGAGTGAGCTTGACACCCTCTTAATTCACTAAGCTTACTCATTGCAACTTGTGCTGTAGGATTTGTTGCTGCTGATATACTTAACGCCATAAGTACCTCTTGGCAACTTAACGCAACATTTCTTTCCTTCAAAGTATTTCCCTTTAAATTTTTAATAGGCTCTAATATAACTGGTGAAATTAAGAATATATCATCAGCAATCTTAGCTAAATGTTTAATAGCATTTATAGTTGCTGCTGCTGCTGCATCCATCAATGATGAACTCTTACCTGTTACTATAGTTCCATCGTGTAATTCTAAAGCTACTGCTGGGCAAATCTCATTTTCTCCAGCCATAAGCTTCAATTTAGCTGACTTTTCTCTTGCAGGAACAACAACTCTTCTATCAGTTTCCTTAAGATTAACTTCTTCCATTATAAGTTTAGCTCTATCGTAAGTTTCCTTATCAACATAACCTTTCTTATATTCACAGCCAGTTTTAAAGTATCTGCTTATAATTTCTTGATTTGAAGCTTCTTTAACTACTTCATCATCAATAATACCAAATCCAACTCTATTAACACCCATATCTGTTGGTGATTTATAAATCGACTCTTTACCTGTTATCTTTTCAATTATTCTCTTTAATACTGGGAATGTTTCTATATCTCTATTATAGTTAACAGCTACTTCACCATATGCATCCATGTGGAATGAATCAATCATATTTACGTCTTTTAAATCAACTGTAGCAGCTTCATATGCTATATTTAAAGGATGTTTTAAAGGAACATTCCATACTGGGAATGTTTCAAATTTAGAGTATCCTGCTGTATTGCCTCTTTTAAACTCGTGATATAGCTGACTTAAACATGTAGCAAGTTTTCCACTTCCTGGTCCTGGTGCTGTTACTACAACTATTGGTTTTGTAGTTTCAATATATGGATTCTTACCATATCCTTCATCACTTACTATAGTATCTACATCTGTTGGATACCCTTTAGTTGCTCTATGTTTATAAACCTTAATTCCTCTTCTTTCAAGCTTGTTTATAAATACTGTAGTTGCAGGTTGGTCATTAAATCTAGTAATAACAACACTATTTACATCTAAATCATATGCTCTTAAGTCATCAATAAGTCTAAGAACATCCATGTCATATGTTATACCAAAGTCCCCTCTTATCTTATTTCTTTCAATATCTCCAGCATATACACATATTACAACTTCAACTTTTTCTCTTAATTTATGTAATAACTTTATTTTTGCATTTTCATCAAAGCCTGGTAAAACTCTTGCAGCATGTTTATCAAACATAAGTTTTCCACCAAACTCTAAATAAAGCTTATCATAATTATTAACTCTCTCTAAAATATACTTTGATTGTTCTTCTAAATATTTTACATGATCAAATCCTATTTTCATACCTTACCTCACTAAAATAATTTTTTCTCAGAAATCACATTTTCATATTATTGCATAAAGTAATTACAGTGTAAATTTTACTTGAATACAATCTGAGTTTATTAGTGTTAATTCTACTCTTTTCTTTAATTATTACATTATTATACATACCTACTTAAACATTGCAATTAAACTTTATTAATGATATTATGTTATACGTATCACCCCTTTTTTAAGGATAGCAAAAAGAGCAGGAAATATATTTCTCTGCTCTTTTTTTATTAAATATTTTTTATAAATTTCTTATTCTGTTTTATCAACGTCTTTAAATTTCTTTTTATAAAATACCATAAAACAAGTAACTGTAGTTAATGTTGCTATTATATCCGCTATAGGTTCCGCAACAAGTACTCCCATTAACTTATCTTGGAATAAGTTTGGTAGTATATATATTAAAGGAACTAATAAAACTACCTTTCTTAATAAAGCTAAGAATAAAGATATCTTTGCTTGCCCTAAGGCTAAGAATGTTTGTTGACAAGCTATTTGTGCACCAAATACAAATATTCCCAAGAAATAAATTCTTATTGCCCATGTAGTAATTGCTACAAGCTCTGGCTCATTGTTAAATATAGATACAAAAAGGTTAGGGAATAACATTAATAATGAACACATAATTACTGTAAAACTTAAACAACTTATTAGTGTTAATTTAAAAGTTTTCTTAACCCTATCCATCTGCTTAGCTCCATAATTGTAACTTATTATTGGTTGAGCCCCTTGAGCTAACCCTTGAAGTGGCATAACAACTATTTGCATTATACTACTCATAATAGTCATTGCACCTACTGCAAGGTCTCCACCAAACATAGATAGCCTTGTATTTAACGATATAAGCACTAAACTTTCAGTTGATTGCATTATAAATGGAGATACTCCTAATGCCATAGTAGCTCCTACAACTTTTAAATCTGGAACCATGTACTTTTTTCTTATTTTTAATATACTTTGCTTTCCAAACAGGAACTTTAATACCCATAAAGCAGATACCATTTGCCCTGCAACGGTTGCTAATGCAGCCCCCTTAACTCCAAGATCAAATACAAATATGAATATAGGATCAAGAACAATATTTATTACTGCACCTATTACTACAGTCATCATACCAATTTTAGCAAATCCTTGTGTATTAATATATGAGTTCATACCTAAAGCAATTTGTACAAAAATTGTTCCAAGAACATAAATAGATAAGTAATCTAATGCATATCCTATAGTGGCTTCGCTTGCACCAAATGCCCATAAAATAGGTTCTTTAAATATAAGGAATCCTGTAATCAATATAACTGCTATGATAAGAAGCATAGAAAAACTATTACTCATAATCTTTTCTGCTTCGTCATTATTTTTTTCTCCCATTTTTATAGCACAAAGTGGTGCTCCTCCCATCCCAATTAAAGCACTAAATGCTGAAATAAGCATAAGAATTGGAAATGCTACCCCTACACCTGCCATAGCTAATTCTCCATTATCCATTCTACCAATGAATATTCTATCTACAATGTTATATAGAACATTAACTAATTGGGCAACTATAGCTGGAGCAGCTAAGGATATTAGCAGCTTACCAATATTACCTTTTCCTAAATCATTTGTTTTCTTCATACATATCCCTCTTTTTCTGAATTTTAATTCATATAATATTATAGTTATTTTCTTAATTATTTACAATAATTATTATTTTAATTATCTATAAACATATCCTCAAAAATAAAAATCACATTTCTGTGATCTTCATTTAAATAATATTTATATTATTATCCGATAAAACTTTTATACTCTTTTCAAAGTTTTCTTCTTTTACTAGTATATAATCTGTATCAAATGTAGATACCACAAATATACTTATTTTTTCTTTAGCTAATATACCACTTATCTCTGATAGTATACCTATTAGTGAAAAATCTAAAGGTCCTTCTACTTTTAACACCCTCCACCCTTTTTCACTCTTTATCTCATTTGGAATATTCTTATCTATACATACAATACTAAGCTCATCCTCTGTTCTTGTAATAGAAATAAAATTCTTTGTGTCTACCCATAAAGGAACCATATCCTCAGATTCTAATCTGCATATAGCATATCTGTCCTTTAATACTTTAATATTCACCTATATTACCTCCCTATAAGATTTCCAAAATATTCACTTTTATTATATCTCTTAATTTATATTATGTACAACAAGATTATGGTAACAAAAGTAATTTACATATAATTGATAATATAGTTAGGTGATACACCTTGCCTCCTATTTATATTTATAATCTTGATTACAAAAAAGAAGCTCTATCAATTAGCAGAGCTTCTATCTTATATTTATTATCTTTTTCTACCCTATAAGAATTCTATTAAGTCTTTTCCTAATTTCTTGATTCTAGCTAAAGAATACACATCATACCCTTTATCATCAAGCATTTTTCTTCCTGGTTGGAAAGACTTTTCTATTACAATACCAATTCCACCAACTTTAGCTCCCGCTTCCTCTACTAATCTTATAGCCCCTAAAGCTGCCTCACCATTAGCCAAAAAATCATCTATTATAAGGACATTATCATTTTCACTTATGTACTTCTTTGAAAGAGTTAACTCATAGTCACTCCCCTTTGTAAATGAATGTACTGTTGTTTGATAAACTTCTCCATTTAATATTTTAGATGTTTGTTTTTTTAGGGTTACCATTGGTAAATTCATTTGCAATGCAGTCATAACTGCTGGTGCAATTCCAGAGCTTTCAATAGTAAATATCTTTGTAATTCCTTTGCTATTAAAATATTCTCTAAAGCATGTACCTATTTCGTACATTAATTTAGCGTCAACTCCATGATTTAAAAATGAATCAACCTTTAGTACACTTTCATTTAAAGCTCTACCTTCTGATAAAATCTTATTATGCAACTTCTCCATCTTCTATATTCTCCTCTATAACTTTTTTATCCTCTTTTAATACCTTATTTAAAACAAGTGCTACTATTGTTCCAGTAGATATTCCTGATGCAAATATCATTCTTAATCCTTCTGGTAAATTAGCTATAAAATCAGGACGGAATGTTACACCCAATCCTAATCCAATTGATGTAGCAATAATTAATAAATTTCTATTATTTATTTCAACTGTGCTTAATGTTCTTATACCAGCAGCTGCTATTGTACCAAACATTACTATACCAACTCCCCCTAATACAGGTTGAGGCATAATATTAATTAATGCTGCAAATTTAGGGAAGAATCCTAAGCCTACTAATAGTATACCAGCCATTATTGCCACCGAGCGACTAGCATTTCTTGTAAGAGGTATAAGCCCTACATTTTGACTGAATGTTGTATTAGGGAAAGTACCTAATACACCTGCCATAGCACTTCCAATACCATCAGATAAAACTCCTCTACCAATTATCTTATCATCCGCTTTAATCTTTGATACTTGACATATAGTTGCTAAACATCCTACTGTTTCAATAGTTGTTACTATATAAGCTGGTATAAATGCAATAACATTTTTAAAGTCAAAGTTTACTCCATATTCAAATATGTTAGGAAGTGCAAACCACTTTGCTTCATTTACTAAAGAAAAATCAACCATGCCAAATGGAATACAAATAATATATCCAACAACCATACCAATAAGAACCGAAGCTGTACTTACCATTCCTTTTCCATATCTATTTAAAAGTAATGTTATTACTAAAACTGTCATTGCTATTACAACATTTCTTAAACTACCATAATCTGCAGCTCCTACTCCTCCTGCAGCCCAATCCATAGATACTGGTATTAAAGTTAAACCAATTAAACATACAACTGTTCCTGTAACTAATGGTGGAAAAAGCTTCATTAAAGGTTTAATAAAAAAGCTTAGTACTACTTCTACAATTGATCCTAAAATAGTTGCACCAATTATTCCTGGTAATCCAGCCACCGAACCCACTGTAATTGCTGGAGAAACAAATGTAAAATCTGTACCCATTATACATGGAACTCTCGCTCCTATTCTTCCTATACCTTTTGATTGAATTATTGTTGCTATACCAGATGCTAATATTGTTGCACTTAAAACAGCTGTAGATGTTGCTCCATCAAGTCCTAAAGCACTTGAAATCACAAGTGGTACTGCTATTATTCCTCCAAAAGCTGCAAATATATTTTGAAACCCTAATAAGATTTGAGTAGCTAACTTTGGCTTATCATTTATTCCATATAATAGTTCATCGCTACCAACTGCTTGTCTGTTTTTTTCCATTATGTTTTATCTCCCATCTAAATGTATTTTTATCAATAGCTCGTTTATACGTATTAGTGGAAGATTAATAAAAAATAATAAGCACCTCAAATTAATTACAATTTGAGGTGTAGAAATTCCAGTTAAATATTTTTCTTAACCAATCTCACCCCGTAGTCTGCTAATTTACGGTTAGCAGGTAGAAACTTTCGGACCCTATTTCCGATGATATACGAGCATATTTATTATATGCGAACATTATAGCATAAAAATATTCACTTTATACACATTTAGATTTTTTTTGACAAATACTTAAAATTTAAATGTTTTCATACGATACTTTAAAATTTAAGTTAGATAATTTAAAAATAATGTTAATGGTATACTAAAAGTAAGGAACTATATCAAATTATGATATAGTTCCTAATATAGATATTTTAATATTCATCCTTCATCTTATTTGCAGCGATTACGAACGGCATATATAAAATAACTGATAATACAATTAATAATATTGCAAGCACAGCTGCTTTCCAGTCTCCACCTGTAGCTAAGAATGCTGAAATTACTGGTGGTGTAGTCCATGGAACCATAACTACTGTCTTAGCTATAATTCCTGCTGATGTTGCTAGATAAGCAATAACTAAACATATAACTGGTACTATTACTAATGGTAATGTGTAAATTGGATTTAATACAACTGGTAATCCAAACATTAATGGTTCATTAATATTGAAGCAAGCAGGAGCAAAAGCTAACTTAGATATTGCTCTATCAGATTCTTTCCTACTAAATATTAATAAAGCTATTACTAACCCTATTGTCATTCCAACTCCACCCATATTTACAAATACATCTAAGAATGGTTTAGTAACTATGTTTGGTATAACTTGATTAGCTTCTAAAGCCTTTATATTTTCATCAATAGCAGTAAGTAATGTAGGTTCTGTAATTGGGCTTAATACGAAAGCTCCATGTAACCCAAAGCTCCATAACAAGCCTTGAAGTATAACAACAATTATTATACCCGGTAGTCCTTGGAATACTGCTTTAATTGGTGTTTGAATAACATTAGTTATAATTTCATATACATCAATACCTGTAAACTTTATAGTTAAAAACGAAATTAATCCAAATATAGTTAGTGTAAATGTAGCTGGAATTAGTAAATTAAAGCTCTTAGATACTGTTGGTGGTACTGAATCTGGCATACTTATCTTTAAAGCATTAGATTTTTGGAATAATCTTAAAAGCTCAGTTGATAATATTGAAGCTATAATTGCAACAAATAATCCTGTTGGAGATGTAAATGTACTTGAGAAAGCTCCTACAGTTTCTCCACCTACTGTTATAGCTCCTGGCATTAATGCCACAGTTGATGCAACACCTACAAATCCTGTTCCTATTCCATCCATATCATAATGGTTAGCAAGCTTGTAAGCAACTCCAAATGCTAAAAATATTGATAAAAATCCTAAAGTTCCATTATAAACACTTACTCCTATATCCTTATAAGTATCAAAGTTTCCTAAGTTACCTAATAAACCATTTGTTGAATCTAAAACTACATTGTTAATTAAAACAAAAAATGAAGCTATAATTACAAGTGGCATTACAGTTATAAAACCATCCCTAATAGCAGCTAGATATCTATTTGACGAAAATTTGTTTGCTATAGGTCCTAGTATTTCTGCTAGTTTTTCTGAAAATTGTCTCATTAGTGCGTCCTCCTAGTTCGTTTAATAGTGCAAAAGTAAATAATTATTCAACCCTGTTTTTAACTTTTATATGATAACTTCTCTCACTTTTTATGTCAATGTCAATTTCTAGCTATTCCAAAGGCATATTTTCTTCTCTAAATAATCAATAATTTTAAATATTATTAAAGACATAATGCTTAATGCCAAAACTCCTGCAAACATTCCCTTGTAATCAACCATAGACCAAGAATTCATTATAAAATATCCTAACCCATATCTAGTTGCATAATTTTCACTAAAAAATAATGCAGAAATAGCTATTCCAATACTAACTCTTAAAGCTGAAAAAACCTTTGGCAATATTGCTGGTAAAATAACCTTAATAATCATATCTATCCAATTAAAATGCATTACCTTTGCCGATATTAATATATCCTTATCTATTTCTTTTACTCCATCTTTTGTTACAATTATTATTTGAAATATTATTATGGTAATCATAAGAATAATTTTTGATTTATCCCCTATTCCAAACACCACCATAAAAATAGGAAGAAATGCTATTTTAGGTATGGGATAAAGTAAATAAGTAATAGGCGACACTATTTTATCTATATATTTATTTACACCTAACAGAATTCCTACTGGTATTCCTATAAGTAAGGACATTGTTACGGAAGATATTATTCTATAAAAACTGTATATTATATGAAATAAAAAATCCTGTTGAAACAATTCAACAAGCTCTTTAAGGGTATCATATGGTGTTGGAACCATATTGGAACCTATTGCAAAACTTAATCCCCACCATAATATAAGAACCATAGCTATACCATATAAAGGTGGTATAATCTTTTTAATCATATAATTCCTCCCTCACCTTACTGCATACTTCTATATACTCTTTTTTACATCTTATATCTTTATCCCCAAAATACCTATTAGAAATTATTCTATGAATTTTTCCTTTTTTCATAACAACAATTTCTTCCCCTAAAAATACTGCTTCTTCAATACTATGAGTAACTAATACCATTGTACTGTTCCTAGTTTTCTTTATATCTAAAAGTAAATCTTGTATCTTTTCCTTATTTATAGAATCCAATGCAGATGTTGCTTCATCTAAAAGCAAAATTTCAGGGTTACTTATAAGAGTTCTTCCTATTGCAACTCTCTGTTTCTGTCCACCACTTAATTCTTTTGGATATTTATTTTTATATTGATATAACCCCAATTCCTTAAGAATTCTATTAACTAACTCTTTCTTTTCTTCCTTGGCCAGCTTTATATTATTTAAGCCAAGCTCTATATTTTTTTCTACTGTAAACCAATTAAAAAGACCTAAATTTTGAAGTATTAAAGATGTGTTTCCCCCTATTTCTAATTTCCCCTCATAATTAGAAATAAGCCCTGCCATAGTAAATAGCAGGGTTGTTTTTCCACATCCTGATTCTCCTATAATGGCATAAGACTTTCCTTTTTCAATAGATAAATTAATCCTATCTATTGCTACTTCTTCTTTATACCTTACTGTTAAATCAGTTATATTAATCATTCTATTTTACAAACTTTCCTTCTAATAAAGCTTCTGGTTTTACAGTTAAATCTTTATTTAAAGTCTTTGATGTCCAATCAATAATACTTTGTAAGTATTCATCACTTGGAATAGCTGCTTTCTTGTATGTTGGTAATACCATAATATCCTTAACTTCTGGATTAGTATTTGGTATTTTTTCTACAAGAATATCTCTTGCTATTTGAGGGTTTTTATTTATCTCATCAACGGCCTTATTATAAGCTTCATGGAAAGCCTTTATTGCCTTTTCTTTTTCAGCTATTGCTTTTCCTGTAAACACTAAACAATCTGGCGAAAACTCATCATCCATACCATATAAATTTTTCTTTAATCCTTTTAATTCTCCATTTGAAGCAACTGGCTCTGGGAATAACCCCATATCTAACTCACCGCTTTGTATAGCTGCAAGTCTTGCTGGTATTTCATTTATAAATACTTTTTCTATGTTATAGTCCTTACTAAGCCACTTATCTATAAGATAGTTTGATACGCTTACTTCCATCATTCCAACCTTAATATCCTTTTTACCAGATACATCTCCCTTAGAAAGAACAGGGAACATACCATCTGTCATAGTAGTAGCTTTTATATCAAAGCCGCCATCAACATTTGTAGCAACCGCAATAAAATCTGTCATAGCACCATCTATTTGATAGCTTTGAAGTGCACTTTGTCTGTTTTGAGCATTAGAATAAATTTCTATTTCCACATTAATTCCAGCATCCTTAAAGTATCCATTTTTCTCTGCTATTAATATTGGTGCAGTATCCACTGCTGGCATTAATCCTATTTTTAAGGTTCTATTTTCTTCACTTTCTTTTGATAGATCATCCTTGCTTGTACACCCTATAACAGTTAAGGAAAATACTGTTATAATAAGCAACACTATCCATCTCTTTAAGTTTTTCATTTGTTAATCCTCCTACAAACTTTTTTAATCCATTTACCATTATATTTAAGTATATTTAATAATTCAAGGAATTTAAAACATTTACTCTTTAAATTTGACAAATTATATGCAATAATATACTAGTTATTTTAAAGAGATAGGATGAATCATTATGAAAAATTTAACGAAAGATTACTTGAAGAAATTCACAAAAGATAGTTGGATAGCATTTAGACCATTATCATTAACTTTAGCTGTTGGTTCTACAACCCTTGGAATAATAGCAGCATATTTGGATGGTTCTATGAAAAATTATTCTTTAGGCTATAATATTTTCCTTATTACTATAATTACTATAGCCGGAATACTTGCTCAAGGTGGAGCTAATCTTGTTAATGATTATTTTGAAGGTGACTTTAGATATTACAGACCTTCAGGAAGAAAGAGAAATTTTTTAGGTGTAGAAAGAACTTACTTCGATATTTATGTATTCTTACTTGCTATGGCATGTTTTGCTGGTGCAGCATTAATTGGACTAGTTCTTATATATCTTACAGATATAAGAATGCTTTGGATTGGACTTGTTGGAATAATAGGAGCTTATGCCTATACAGGAGAACCTTTTGTATATAAAACTAAGGGATTAGGAGTACCCCTTTCATTTATATTAATGGGGCCACTAATGGTTCTTGGTGCATATTTCCCATTTAGTCAAAACTTAAATGTATATCCTATACTAATAGCTTTACCAGCATCATTAATAATACCAGCATTAATGATTAGTAATGAAATGAGAGACTTCCAAAGGGATACTAAACTAAGCCTAGGAACATTAAGCGTTAGACTTGGAAGCAGATTTAGTTCAATTTTGTATAGGTCGCTTATTTATGGAGTTTATGTATTATCCCTATTATTTGTTTTTAATGGATTATACCCTTTATCTACACTAGTTGTATTTATAACTCTCCCTCTTGCTGTTAAAGCACTTAGAGCTGTTACTACATTCCAAAAACTTGGAATTCCATATACAAACAACCTACATTGGACATTTACATTAATCCTAATAGTTTCTTTACTACTAGGATAATTTAAAGGAGCTTTTTTCAAAGCTCCTTTTTTCTATATAATTAAAGTAGTATGCAAAAAATAGACACTATTTATGATAAAAATTAAGGCTATCATAATTGAAAAAATACCATATAATAAAATTAGCTAAATTAATTCATAAATTAAACCTTATTTAAGACAAGTTCCCCCCAGGGTCTTGTCTCTTTTTTTAGTTACACCACAGATTCCAAAATTTATTTTTGTCGTTCTACAACGGCACTATAATTTAAAAAAGGCTATATTAAAATAAATCTTACTTTAATATAGCCTTTGTCTTTATTTTTTTTGTTTCTCTAAAAATCTTTCTATTCTCTTTAATGCTTCAATAATATTATCCATAGAGGAAGCATAGCATGTCCTAATAAATCCTTCACCACAATCTCCAAATGCATTACCTGGAACTGCTAATACTTTTTCACTCATAAGTAGTTTTTCACAGAACTCATCAGAAGTCATACCTGTAGATTTAATACAAGGGAACATATAGAACGCTCCATGTGGCTCAAAACATTCTAATCCAAGCTTCCTAAATCCATCTAATAGCACTCTTCTTCTCCTATTATATTCCCTCACCATCTTTCCTACACTCTCATCACCATTTTTTAAAGCTTCAATTGCTGCATATTGTGCAGTAGTAGGTGAACACATCAATGCATATTGATGAATTTTCTTCATTGCATCAATTAGAACAGGATGTCCACACGCATAACCTAATCTCCATCCAGTCATTGCATATGCCTTAGAGAATCCACTTATAAGTATAGTTTTTTCTCTAACTTCTGGAAAACTTGCTATAGACACATGGTTTTCACCATAAGTTAACTCTGCATAAATTTCATCTGAAAGAATTATTATATCCTTATCCTTTAAAACATCAACTATAGGTCTCAAATCCTCTCTAGTCATTACTGCTCCTGTAGGATTATTAGGAAATGGAATTATAACAACCTTGGTTTTATCTGTTATTGCTTCTTCAAGCTCTTCAGCTGTAAGTTTAAAGTTATTTTCTGCCTTCAGATTTATAACCTTAGAAGTAGCTCCTGTAAATGCAGTACACCCTTTATAAGCAACAAAACTTGGTTCTGGGACAATAACTTCATCTCCAGGTCCAACTAATGCTCTTAAAGCTATATCAATTCCTTCACTCCCCCCAACAGTTACTATGATTTCATTCTTAGGATCATAAGTTAAGTCAAATCTCCTATTTAAATAGTTTGCTATTTCTTCTCTTAACTCTATAAAACCTGCATTAGACGAATAATGAGTATGACCTTGTTCTAGAGAATATATCCCTGCTTCTCTTACATTCCAAGGTGTTACAAAATCAGGTTCTCCAACCCCCAATGAAATAACATCTTCCATCTCATTTATCAAATCAAAATATTTTCTAATCCCAGATGGTGGCATATTCTTCACGTCATCTTTAATCATATTTTCTAGTATCATACAAATATAGCCTCCCTATCTTGAATGTTCTTCTCTTTAAATATTGTTCCATGATCTTTATATTTCTTTAAAACAAAGTGTGTTGCAGTACCTGTAACAGCTTCTTGACATGCAAGTTTTTCTGATACAAATAGCGCTACCTCTTTCATTGTTTTTCCTTCTACTATTACTGTTAAGTCAAATCCTCCTGAAGACATTAAATAACACGCCTTAACTTGATCAAACTTATATATTCTTTCAGCAACTTTATCAAATCCAACATCTCTTTGAGGTGTTATCTTTACTTCAATAAGCGCTGTTACTGTTTCTTTTCCTGTATTTTCCCAGTTTATAAGAGTTGTATATCCAGCTATTATACTTTTTTCTTCATAATCCCTAATGGCTTCTCTAACCTCTTCTACTTTTTTTCCAGCCATCAATGCTATTTGTTCATCAGTATATCTACTATTTTGTTCTAATATCTATAAAATTTCCTCCACTACTTATACCTCCTATAATTTTTTTTAATAAAAAAAGCTCCAATCCCAAATAAGGGACGAAGCTAAAATTCGCGGTACCACCCTAATAAGTAAAATATTTTTACTCACTCAGTAAGGATAATTTCTTATCCTCTCCTTTATAACGTAAGGGACACGTCTGTATCTACATTAAGATTTAATCTTAGTTCTCAATACGCGATTCAAAGGCTGCTTTCTATAAACTAATCTACTAGGTTCCACCTCCCCCTAGCTCTCTAAAAGACTTAATTTATATACTCTTCCTCATCACTATCTTTATCCTATAATTTTATTATACTAATTATCTAATATATGGAGAATTTAGTCAAGTAAATTTGTTTAATAATAAACTTGTAACATTGGTTTATTAAATTCTTGCTTTAGTTTATCCTCTGTTACTCCCTCAATCTTAAAAACCGAGATATTTTCATCCAGAAAATTATTACTTATTTCTTCAACCATGTAAAAATTATCACTTATTATATTCTCCTCTTTTCTTCTATATTAATTATTTCCTTTTTCACTTTACGGGTGTTATATAAAAAAAGAAACTGCGAAAGCAGTTTCCTCACAAATTATCCATCATTCATTAAATTATTATTCATCAAGCAAACTGCTTCGCCAGTTTACTAAAGGCCTCCAAAGATTTTTCAATCTTATCATATCCAATACAGTAAGAAAGCCTAAAATATCCTTGGCATCCAAAGGATGACCCTGGAACTATAAGCAAATTAAACTTCTTAGCTTCTTCAGCAAATTTCTTATCATCTTGTATTAATGCTTTAGGGAATAAATAAAATGCCCCTTCTGGCTTAATGCACTCAAAGCCTAAACTTACCAAATGATTGTATAATAAATCTCTGTTCTTCTTATATATATTAACATCTACTTCTGCACCTAATGTTTTTCCTATTACTCTTTGGAACAATGATGGTGCATTAACAAATCCAAGTATTCTATTTGCTACATTTAATGATGCAATTACATCATCAAAATCATCCATTTCACTATTTACTACAATATATCCTATTCTTTCACCAGGAAGAGATAGTGACTTACTATAAGAATATCCTATAAAAGAATTTTTATAATACTTTAGTATATAAGGCACCTCTACACCATCATATACAATTTCTTTATATGGCTCATCTGAAATAAGATAAATATTAATTCCAAGTTCCTTTTCCTTTTCTTCTAAAACCTTAGCCATCTTCTTTAAGGATTCATCTGAATAAACAACTCCTGTTGGATTATTTGGAGTATTTATTATTACAGCCTTAGTTTTAGAAGTTATAGCTTTTTCTAAGCCTTCAATATTAGGTTGAAATGTCTTAGTTTCAGCTGGTACCACAACAAGCTTTCCATCAAAATTAGCTACATAATTTCCATACTCCCCAAAGTATGGTGCAAGAACTACAACTTCATCATCTGGGTTTAATAAAGTTTTTAAGATAACATTTAGTCCACCTGCTGCACCACATGTCATTACTATATTCTTGTAAGATAAATTAAGGTTATTTTTAGTATTTATAAATTTAGCAATCTCTTCTCGTACATCTTCATAACCTGAATTGTTCATATATCCATGTACTAAATTTGGAGATTCTTCATTTAGGATTTCAAGAATTGCATCCTTAATTTCATTTGGTGGTTCTACATTTGGATTACCAATGCTATAATCAAAAACATTTTCTTCCCCATATATAGCTGATAATCTTTTTCCTTCTTCAAACATCGCCCTAATTACAGAACTATTTTTAACTAGTTCATTCATCTTTTTTGAAATCATTTTTTGCCCCCTTTTTATATTTAGATATCACTATATCCAAAATAATCTTTTCTAACTTCATTCATAAAGTTCTCATACCCATCTTGTTTTTTCTCATTAAGCTGATAGAAATATTCATTAACCATCAGATCATGACATATGTAATCTTCACTTACATCAATTAAACTTTCATCTTGAGTCCAAGTAACCCTACTATCTTCACCTCTTGAGATTACGCCATACAAAGCGTGTTCTCCATCAATAGTAACAGTCATATATCTTTCCTTTTTTTCTTGCAAATAGGTTTCTATATCTCTATGAGGAGTAAGTTCATTAAAAGTATTACTTGTTCCAAAGTATATCCCCTTAATAATCACTCCTCTTTCTTTTGCTTTAATTAACTCTTCTTCAATTTCTTTTACTTCCTCTTCCCATATTGAAAGAGCTATTCTCTTTTGAGCATGAGAAATCAATAAATTTAGCGCCTCAATAATCTTCTCTCTTCCCTCTAAAATAGTAAGAGTATTTTTTTGCTCCTTCTTGTTATAAATACTATTAACATATTTATCAACACTACTTAGAGTTTGAGTAAAGCTCTTTTCAAGTTTTGAAATTAAAAGCTTTGGTTCTAATGGATAATAAACTGTAGTCTTCTCATCACTTTGTTCAAATACCATTCCTTTACTCTTAAGCATATCTAAAACTTCATAAATTCTTGACCTTGGTATTCCTGACTCCTTGCTTAAACTATATCCATTTAGAGGATTTTTTTCCAAAAGACTCAAATAAGCCTTAACTTCATACTCACTTAGTCCTAAAGACTTCATTTCTTGAATTACTGATAAATTCTCTCCCATGTTCCCTCCTACGTTAAAACGCCACTAATACAATAAAAGTAGATAATATTGCTCCTATTACTGGTAATATTATACCACCTTTATACCATGAATATCCAATAGCAAATAAAATTCCTACTATTCCTGCTATTGGTTTATCTGGTGTAGCATTAAAAACTCCCGGTAAAATTAATGCACCAAGAGCTGTTGCCGGAATATATGACAAAAACTTATTAAACTTTTCTGGAAGTTCCTTTTGATTTCCCATTAAAAATGGAATAAGTCTTGGTAGATAAGTTACTATCATCATTCCAAGTATTAAAATAATAACTTTACTCATTAACTTGAACCTCCTCTTTCATAAATGCTCCTAAAGCTGATATTGATATTATTGAAATAATAACACTCCATCCTGCTGGTAAAAAAGAAACTGAAGATAATATTGTATTTAAAATTCCAGCTAAAATAGCTAGTCCTAATAATTTTCTACTCTTTTTTCCTTCTGGTATTAATATGCCTATAAACATAGCATATAAAGCTATTCCCATACTGTCTTGAACCACTGGCGGTAAAACTTCACCTAATAAAAATCCTCCAGCAGTAGCTAAAACCCATACTAAATATGTTGATCCTTCAAATCCTAACATAAACTTAGGCGTTAGTTCTTCCTTCTTAAAAGAAGCAATTGAAAAGATTTCATCAGTCATTGCAAAAGCCACAAGAGGTGTCCACTTTTGAAGTCTATCATTAACCTTTCTTGAAAGGGATGCACTCATTAGAAAGTGTCTAGAATTCACCAAAAATGTAGTTAATATAATTTGTAAAAGTCCTGCCCCTGCCATAAATAGATTTAATGCCATAAACTGGCTTGCACCCGCTGATACAAAGGCTGAAAACATTACTGTCTCACTAAATGTTATTCCTGCAGTTTTTCCTAAAATACCAAAGGCCATGGCTATTGGTATATATCCTATAATTAATGGAGCTGCCGCCCTTAACCCCTCTTTTATTCCTTCTTCTCGTTCTTCACGTAATACTAATTTTTCTGCTAACACTTTTTTACCCCTCCTAACTAGTAACTACCTTAGTAACCACTTACAAGTAGTTATTATAGTAGTCACTAATTAGAAAGTCAATGAAAACTCCTAGTGAATCTAGGAGTTTTCACACTATCACTCTCACTACTTTCTTTAAAGTACAAAAAGAACTATGGCAATAGAAAAAATTAATTTCCTATTGCCATAGCCCTATAATAATTTCTATTAGTTTCTTTTCCTTCCAAATAGCCCTTTTAAGGTTAATCCAACGCCTGCTGCTGTGGTTACAAACATTATTATTCCTTGAAACATAGTTATTCTATTAAAATGTATTCTTAATCCCATAATTATTCCAACTATTAATATTTACCATTATTACCCTCCCGTAATATGTATAACTTTACTGTATACATTTTCTATAATAATAGTAAATATTTATGATATTATTTTAAGTTTTTTAAGTCATTTTCCAACAACTTATATAATGTTGGACTAAAATTAAATTCTTTATTTAATCTATTGATCTCATCTAAAGCCTCTTTCTTCTTATCAAGAGATATTTTACTCTTAGATGCCCTAATTAATATATTTTTAGGAGAATGGGCTATATCAATAAACTCTAACAACTGTGTTTTGTATCCCATTGCTTCTAAAAGGTTTGCTCTAACAGAATCAGTCATAAGAGCTGCCATTCTTTCTTGAATTATTCCATATTTAGTTAATATAGAAAACTCATCTGATTTCATTTGTTTATTAAATTCATGTTGGCAACATGGAACAGAGAATATCATCTTACTATTCCATTTTATTGCATTATACAAAGCATAATCCGTTGCAGTATCACACGCATGTAATGTTATAACCATATCCACCTTATTGTTATACTTAAAACCATTTATATCTCCAAGTTCAAAATGTAAATTATCATACTTGTACCTTTTAGCTATATCATTACACTTCTTAATTACATCTTCCTTTAAATCTAATCCAATCATTTTTACATTGATTTTCTTTATTTCTACAAAGTAATAATAAAGTACAAAAGTTAAATAAGATTTTCCACATCCAAAGTCTAATATAGTAAGCTCTTTATAATCATTTTTCTTTATTTCATCATCTATTATCTCTACAAATCTATTTATTTGCTTATATTTATCATACTTAGACTTAACTACTTTTCCTTCTCTAGTAAATACCCCTAAGTCTATAAGAGGTTCAATTATCATACCTTCCTTTAAGATATAATTTTTCTCTCTGTTATGACTTTTATTAGCTAACTTTTCATTACTACCCTTCTTTTTACCTAAGAATATCTTGCCTTTTTTAGATATCTTCATATCAAATGTTGTGTCATTTGACCATGCAGAAACTTGCTTATACTGTCCTTCAATGCACTCTAAAAGTTTTGAATATATTTCATCAAATTTTATGTTTTCGTGAAATACTTGTTTATCTGTATATTGTTCTATTTGATAATACTTTTCTTTTTTATTTTCCTTTAACAGAAATGTAATCTTATTATATTTAACATCTTTATCAAGCTTATTGCTTATAACTACTTTAATTAATTCTTCTTTTATCATTTCTTCAATTGATTTTTTTAAATCTTCCATAACTACACACCTTATCCATGTATTTTCTAATAGCATATTATATCATATATAAAATAAAAAGAAACCCAAGCGCAAAACTTGAGTTTCTATACATTACAAAATCAACTGAAAATTTCACTATATTTCTCTAGCTACATCTACTGCTTCTTTAATACAATTTAATGCTCTACGAGCTTTAACTGCATCACCTATTGTATGGCAAGGTATATTATTCTTACTACAGTAAACTGAAATTTCATCGTAGTTACGGGCTCTTGAGCCTATTGAAACAACCACAGAATCACAAGAAATTTCTTCTAAAGTCCCTTCTTTATCAATAACAACTGCTTTATCTTTTATCTCTACGCATTTAGCATTAGTTATAGTAGTTATTCCTTCTTTATATAAATTCTCCATTACGCAAATTTTACGAAGTTGTCCTAAATCCTTAGCAACCTCATTTAACATTTCAACAACCGTAATCTTTCCAACTTTGCCTGAAAGATATTCAGCCACCTCAAGGCCTACTAATCCTCCACCTACTACTACAACATCTCCATCTACCTTAACCTTACCAGCTAATACATCATGAGAATTTGTAACATTAGCTAATTTTGAACCAGGTATATTTAATTCCATTGGAGAAGATCCTACCGCTACTATAACTTCATCTGGATTTACGTCTTTAATAACTTCAGGAGTTACCTTTGTAGAAAGCCTTATTTCAATTCCAGCCTTTTCACATACTTCTCCCATATGAATAGCTGCTAACTTCATTTCTTCTTTTCTTGGTGCAGCACCAGCTAGTACAAATTGTCCACCTAAGGAATCACTTGCTTCACATACTACTGGAATATGTCCTCTTTCCTTTAATGTAGTTGCTGCTTGTAAACCCGAAACTCCTCCCCCAATAATTAATACCTTTTTAGGTGTTTCCGTTTTTCTTAACTCATATTCCTTCTCTCTTCCTAATGCTGGATTTCTTAAACAAGTTATAAAGGGAACATCTTTATCAGAAAAGCCATCATAACACCCTTGGTTACAACCTACACAACGTATAATGCTATCTGCTTCCCCTCTCATAGCTTTATTACAGAACTCTGGATCTGCAAGTTGTGCTCTTCCCATTACAACCATGTCTGCTTTACAACCTTTAATTATTTCATCAGCTTGCCCTGGATCATTTATTCTTCCTACAGCAATTGTAACTAATCCTGTCTCATTCTTTATTCTTGTTGCATTATCAACATTAAAGCCTCTTGGTAAATCTACTGGTGGCACTTCATATTTAATAGCTGCACTTGAGAAATTTCCTCTTGAAACATCAACTACATCAACTCCTGCATTTTTAGCTAATTTACAAAACTGAATTACCTCTTCAATCGTTAAACCATCTTCAACATAATCATCAAAGGCATCTATTCTCATGAATAGAGGCATATTTTCTGGAATATTATTACGTATAGCTTCTATACATTCTACTAAAAATCTTGAACGATTTTCTAAAGATCCACCATACTCATCTGTTCTTTTATTAAATGCCTTACTTAAGAATGAGTGTGGAGTATAATTGTGTCCTGCATGAAATTCGATAGTATCAAATCCTGCTTCTACTGCTCTCTTTGCTGCTGTTCCAAAAGCTTCAACAGCTTCCTTAATTATTTCTATACTTGCTCCAGGTATTATATAATTAGGAGCTGCTTGAAAATCACTAGGTACTACAACCATTGCAGTTGGATCCCCAAATAGTACTGCTGATCCACCTAACCATAATTGCACTCCAGCTAATCCTCCAGCTTCATGAATTGCATCAACTAGCTTCTTCATTCCTGGTATATACTTATCATCAGATATTGCTAGAAAATTCTTTGGTGATGATTTGCTATATACAGAGCAAACTTCTGTAAAGTTTAAACCATTACCACCTTTTGCTCTAGCTACATGGTAATCAATAAGTTGATCAGTTACATATCTGTCTCCATTAAGCATCTTCGTACCCATAGCAGGGAAAACCACCCTATTTTTAATTTCTAATCCTCTTATCTTTATAGGACTAAATACATGACTATAATACATAATATACCTCCCAAAATTAACATGGTTAACTAATTAACAATCTTTCCTTAATGCAATTATATTTCATTCCAAAAATTAAATCAATATGTTTTAAACATTTTGTTTTAATTTTGTACTTTCCTAACATAAAATAAGCCAGGAATATATTTATGAAAAGATAAATATATTCCTGGCTTATTTTCTTATTCTATCTTAATATACTTAATATATATTTTATATACTTAATTCGTCCCTCTTTATTAGTTATTAGTTGATTATTTAAATCTGCTGTACTAAAATCGGTAGTTGGATAAATAATTGATGATAAAAATATCATTTTTATATATGAAAATTCATTCCTTGACCCTTTAACAACTCTTTTTAAGATCTCATCTAACTTTTTATTCATAGATTCTGTAACATCTATAATCTTTTTTGCAATCTCATCATATTCATATGAAGCTGCTGCTTCCTTTTGCATTACAAAAATTCCTGGATATCTTAGTGCATATTCCATTATTTCGTTAGCACATAGAATTAACTTTTCTTCATCGCTAAGTTCTTCATTATCAAGTTCTGAATAAGCTGAAACTACATTCTCTATATAAAATGCCTGTACATTTTTCACCATTTCATCCTTACTACCAAAATAATAATTTATAGCACTTACATTAACTCCAGCTTCCTTCGAAATAGCTCTAATGGGAACATTTGATGACCCATTCTTTCCAAAAAGATATAATGCTCTATCTAAAATTCTTTCTTCTATACCTTTAAGTTCTCTCACTTTTTCACCTCTTATAATAGATATATAAATTCATCTAATTAATATTAGAATTATATCAAACTAGACTAATTATGTATACCTTATGTAATTTAAATATTTATTTCCATAGTAAAGATGTTTTCATCAACTTCTACTAATATTTCTCCTCCATTATTGTGAACTATAGCCTTAACATTATATAGTCCGACTCCCCTTTCATCTCCTTTGTTAGAATATCCATAGTTAAACATTTCTGAAACATTTATCACATCATCATTATTAACTGAATTTTTAACTACTATATTATATTTATTATTTTTTTTACTCAAAGATAATTCTATATATTTATTATCACTTTCAAAACTTGCCTCTATAGCATTATTTAAAATGTTTGACATAATAATTACAAGTTCTGAATCAGAAATACTTATATCTTTCAAACTACTTTTTATGTAATATTTAAAATTGATTCCTATTGAAGTTGCATAAGATATTTTACTATAAATTAATGCTCGTATTAATTGATTATTTATCTTTGATAACTCTATTAGATGATCTTCATTTGAAATGTTTTGGATATATCCCTTAACTAGTTCTTTTATTTGGTCATAATCACCAACCTGTAATACACCATATATAACATTAAGATGATTTTTATACTCATGTGAATCTGCTCTCATTTTTTCAAAATACTCTTCAAGAACCTCGTTATATCTTGACTTCAATTTGTCCTCTTCTGTCTTCTTAAATTGTCTAAATATATCAACAGCTAAAAATATACCCACTAAAATAAAGCTTAATATAGAAAGTAATATTAACACTTTTTCAATACTACTTAACCATATTGTTGTATTTATATATTGAAACAAAAAGAAAATCATAAAACACTGTAAAATAACCATAATAAATATTTTTATATTCTTCTTTACTATACCTATAAAATTAATAGTCATTTTTTTGTTAAAAGAATATATAATCAATATTACTGAGGTATTGATTATACTTTGCGATATTATCATATTACTAGCTGTAATATTAATTTCTAAAAATTGATACATTATTGTTAAGATACTCTCTGCAACTGCTAAGCTTATAAAAGCCATAAATAGCTTTATTTGATTATCAAGAATTTTTTCCTTATTAATTAATGATAAAGCTAGTCCATACATAAAATTAATAAAAAAAATCCATATATTCATGTTGCTACCTATAGTTGAAAAAAGCAAGGATATAATTACTATTACAATATAATCTCTAATACTCTTTCTTTTAGACACTATATTATAAATAATCCCCAAAGAGATGCATTGTATAAATAAATTAATCCACATTATACTCTCCTAATAATTCCATTAAATTATTCTTATAATTTAGCGATAACAATGCTGTATCATCTATTCTATCAAAATGAATTTTCCAAAGCTTATAATACTCTTTTTCTATTTTTTGAATATAAGTGCAATTAACTAAGAAAGATTTATGGGTTTGAACTATATTTTCACAACTAATTAAAGTACTAATTTTATTTAAAGTATATTCTCTTGTAGTAAGAACACCCTTTGTTGTATGTATTACACATCTTCTTGATAAATACTCTATAAAAATAATATCTTTAATTCTTAATTTATATTTCACCTTATTTTCTAAAGTAATGAGCAAAAATTCATCCACTTTTTTATTATCCATTTTTTTATTTTCATTAAAGAGATTTACTATATCTACAACATCCTTACTTTCATAAGGCTTCACAATGAATTCATAACAATGTGTTTTTTTAAAGGCATCTAATATTAATTGTTTTTCAGTAGTTAAAAATATAATTCCTGTTAACTCATATCCTTTAATTTTTCTGATTTTTTCTGCAAGCTCTATACCAGATCCATCCTTAAGTTTTATATCTAACATGAATAAATCAATTTTTCTCTCTTTTAATAAAAAGAGACTCTCTTTAACAGAATCAGAATATAAAACTTGTACATCTTTAAATCTACTTTCTACTATTTTTATTAAATTATTTCTCTGAACAACATCATCTTCTACTATTAAAATTCTCATACTCTCACCCTAACACTATTATATTTAATTTTCACTACTTTTACAAATTATTGCAAATAATGTTTAAAATGTAGTTTTTCTAGAATTTTATGCTCTGTTTTTATACTTTTATACTAAAAACATTGTTTTCTAACAATTCCTAAACTAAAATTTATTTATTAATATACGATGTTTAAGGGGGCTTAACTATGAACTTAGATTTAAAAAAAGCATCAAAAATTCTTTCTTTCATTGGAATACTGGCAATACTACTTAACTATATTGCTTACTTTCTAAATTATGTTCAAATAAGCATGTCCTTAAATATTATTTTTATTTTTTTACTTATTGCTTTTGTATATATATTTCTCATTTCAAAGTAGGAATATATTATGATAATTTTGATTGTTTTAAGTATACTTAATCCAAATGTTTTTATCCCCCTATTATTCAATATATAAAAAGGGGATTTATCCCTTTATAACAAAAAAGTTGTACTTGCTTTAATAGCAAGTACAACTTTCTTTTAAAAACATTTAACCATTTTTATTATTCTCTCACCAAAAAGAACCTTATCAAAAACTTTATTGTAATCTAGCTTTTCGTAGAACTTAGTTACATTTTCATCCTTTGCTAAAAGTGATATGCCTTCATACTCTTCTTTCTTTGCAACCTGTTCTGCATATTTCATCAATTTCTTTCCAATACCAAGGCCTCTAGCTTCTTTGGAAGTAGCTATGTTTGCTATATAAAGGTCCCCTCTTCTACATTCTCTTAAGAATATATACTTAATCTCATTAAAGATAAAATATAATTTATCTAATAAACCATCTAATCTTTTAAATTGCTTAAACTCAGTTTCTAAACTTAATCTATCTAATTCATCATAAGGTATTAAAACTATTGCTCCTAGGACTTTTTCATCCACCTCTGCAACCATAATATAATCTAAACTATATCTTGATTCTTCATCTTTTATAAGTTCTTTTAAATTTTCTAAGCACTCCTGCTTAGACTCTCCCCCTCATACATCATGAGGTTTCACTTCTGTATAGTATATCAGGTGAGCCACCGTGTCTACGTCTTGTTTTTTTGCTTTTCTAATTTTAACCTTTTTCAAAAATATTACCTCCCATACAGAAATTTGTTTTCTGTATAGTATTATTATATAAACTTATTGAATCTATTTTAATTGCTATTTATGTTATGTTTTATGTACTGTTATGCTAAATGAAAAAAGTATGATTTAACAAAAATCATACTTTCCGTTTGTATTTTTATACTATTTGTACTTTTTAATAATTTTCTAATACTCCATATAATGAATTATCTTGAAAAAAGGTATTTGCATTATATAAAAATAAAGTTTCACTGAACTTCTCTTCTTTAATTAATTCTTCAATATCTCCATAATAATATCTTGGGTCTACCATTACGATTTCTTCAAAATAAGGAGTTAAAAACTGAACTATACTATTTGCATAAGAATCTTTAATTAAAAGTAATTTCTTATTATATTTAGCTGTAGTTTGAATTTTAATTATAGGTTTATTGCCTCCAAGAAATACTCCATATTTATCATTGGTACCAAGCTTTAAACTATCATATAGTGATGGAATTACTTTCTTTTCTTCTAACTGATTAACTATAACTTCATCATCTTCATTTTTAGGAATATATACTTTTATCTCATCCTCTTTATTAATATCAAACAAGCTACGTGAATATAAAGTGCCTTTAAAATCATTTGATACTAGTTCGATATCGTAATAACTCTCCTCATTCTTCTTTAAGTTCATCTTGTCACAAAGAGCTAGGTATCCATAGTAAGCTCCCTTAGTAGTCCAATGATGATCTGCTCTATAAAAAATTTCTTCTTCCTTATTTTCTATAAAGTAGTTGTATGGGTTTATAAATGAAATATTTCTATCTAACTTATTAGAAAAGTTATTTATATATTCTACCTGCTTAGATTCAGATACATATCTAGGTAGTTTTTCATTATATATACTAATAGCATTAGGAATCATCATAAAATTTATTTTTATTTCTGAATGCTTGTTGGAAAATTCATTTATAGCCCTAATGTTCTTCTCTAAACTTTCTTTATTAGGTTCTAAGAATTTTTCAATTAAATAACCATCTGAACACAAATATATATTATTATTCTCTTTTTTCCCTAATAAGACATCAATCTCACTCTTCAGTTTTATAAATGTATCTCTCATAAAAAACTGATCGTTTTTATACTTCTCATAATTTTTTGTATATCTACCTTCAATTAGTCTATCTATTTTAAAAGTAGGCATTTTAGCCAATGACCTATTTTCTAAGTTAGAAAACTCCATATCTTTATTAAATATATTAATAATAAAGAATCCAAAAATAAATATTACAAAAACTATAGCTAAGGCATTTCTATATTTCTTTCTCATTAATTTCACTCCAAGCATATTTAAAATCTAAAATATATAAATGGATTGTATGTTGAGCTTAATAAATATGCAGTAGCTATTACAAGAATAAGCACATTTACAGCTCCTATCATTGTATAGCATATTATCGAATTATAAGACTTCACCTTTTTTACTATATATCCTGGAATTGGTGTTGAAGCCATTATTAATATAATGAATAAAATTATATTAGTACTTAAGTAATATAAAGCTGTATCATCAATTATTGCATTACCTGATATAAAAAACATAACTTTTAAATAATTTAGAGCTTCATATAATGTATTCATACCAAAGAATACCCATCCAACCATAACTATAACAAGTGTATATATCCTTCTAAATATAGTTGGTAAGTTTTTAATATATCTTCCTATAATGAACTTTTCTATAATCAAAATTACACCATAGTACATTCCCCAAATAATAAAGTTATAACTTGCCCCATGCCATAACCCAGTCAATATCCAAACTATCATTAAATTTCTACACTGTTTTTTTACTCCTTCTCTATTTCCTCCCAAGGGAATATATACATATTCTTTAAACCATGTACTTAATGATATATGCCACCTTCTCCAAAACTCAGTAACACTTTTTGATATATATGGATATTTAAAATTCTCTTTAAATGTAAACCCAAACATATGCCCCAAACCAATGGCCATGTCTGAATAACCACTAAAATCAAAATATATTTGAAATGTATACGCAGCTATACCTATCCATGATGTAGCTACAGAAATATTATTAATATCCAGTACACTAATTACGCTCCATAAATATCCTATATTATTGGCTAACAGAACTTTTTTCCCAAGTCCTGCAATGAATCTCTCAACCCCATATCCAAATTCATCTATTGATTCTTTTCTTTTTTCAAGCTTACCATTTATATCAGTATATTTTACTATAGGACCTGCTACTAACTGAGGAAACATTGAAATATATGTAGCAAATGATATTATGTTTTTCTGAACTTCTACTTTATTCAAATAAACATCTACTATGTATGATATAGTTTGAAATGTATAAAAGGATATACCAATAGGTAATGATAGATTGTTATATTGTATATTTAAAGAAAAAATACTATTTATATTTCCTACTATAAAATCATAATACTTGAAGAATCCAAGCATCCCAACATTAAGAGCTAAAGTTAATACAAATATAATCTTTTTTCTTCTCCCTTTTTGATTTTTAATTAATAAAGCTAAAACATAATTAATAATTATTGTTAATATCATTAAAATTATATATATTGGTTCTCCCCATGCATAAAAAACTAAACTTCCTAATAATAAAATAAAGTTTCTTAATTTTCTAGGAGACAGATAATATGTAACTAGGATAATAGGCAAAAATGTAAACATAAAAATAATACTACTAAATACCATCTTGTCCCCTCTTTCTACACTTTTATACTTTCTATAAATATTTGTTTATTATTTTCTGCATTTTCTCCAATACATAAAAATACAAATTTACCTCTTGCTATTAATTCATAATCTTCTATGATTTTTGTCTGCTCTGGAGCATATCCACCAAAATTATTTAATTGATTACTAACTCTTTGTTCCATTGCACACTCTATGGATTCTATTTGATTTTTATCCTTTACTTTTACAATCAACACTTCATTAACTTCCATTGTAGATTTAGAAATATATAATGAAACTTCCTCATAATCACTACTATTTAAGCCATAAAGTCTTTTCAACATCTTTTTATCTGACTTTTGTAAATTTTCATCTTCATGTAAAATATTATTAGATATTTCATCTGTGGTAATATTCTTATAACTCTTAGTACATCCACTCATAGTAAACATAGCTAATAAAATCATAAGAAAAGACAACTTCCTCAATTTATTCACCTTCTAAGTTATATTTGATCAATTCATTAAGCCACTTTGGATAAAATGAGCTTTTTACATGAATTCCATCTGGTTCATACAACATTTTATTTTCTTCAATTATGTATCTTATATCAACGAATGTAGCTCCTTCATTAATAGCTAGCTCATTTAATCTTTTATTCGCTTCTATAATTCTCTCTTTTTTATACAAAGGAGTTATAGAACTAACCTTGTCCGTTACAGGCAAGATAGAATTTATATATATTTTTGTATTAGGACTTCCTTCTTTTACTTTATCAATAAGTACTTTATAATTATCAATAAATAAACTTAAGTCTTCAAAAACTAATAAATCATTCATTCCCAAAAGAATAAATAATCTTTCTGGTGACAATTTTATTATGGTATTTATATCTTCTCTAGATTTTAAAACATCTTTCCCCTTCTTCGCTACTACTGAATAATTATTTAAATATTCATATTCTGATAATGCTTCAACAATAGAATCTCCCCAAAAAATATCTCCTTTAAAAATAATTTTATAGTCTATTTTCTTCTCTACTACCATTTTTCTAATTTCTTCTCTTCTCTTTTTTACTGCCTCTTCTCTATGCATATTATCAATTTTTGTTTGTATCTTTGAAACATCCTTCACCTCTAATTCTTTTAACATATGTACTCCATGCTCTAATTCACTACTTACATATTCTCTACTGGATACATATGAACTTTTTACAAACCTACCAATTAACAATACAAAAATTGTACATAATATGACCTCTCTTTTGTACTTTTTTATCATTTTCCTCACCCACATATCTTATTAGTTATCTCACTAACTTAGTATATATAATAAAGTTTAATATATAGTTTAAAAAAAATTACAATCATGTATCAATTTAACTCTAATTTGATACATAATTGTAATAATTTAAATTTATATATTCTTTTTTCCTATTTTTACTCTATAAAATATAATACCTAAGCAAGACCACATTATTAAGGCAACTATAGGCTCAATTTCTAGGGCAGCTGGAGATATTGGTACTAATAAAAGTATCATAAACAAAATACTAATTAACACCCCAATACACCCTATCAATTTACTACCTTTAGTTTTAACTTTTTTAATTGAAATATATGATACATAAAAATATGCAATAGCAGCCCCTAAAGATGACATATCTACTATCCATATTATTACCTCTCTACCAAACCAAGGAGCTATTAAACTAATAATACTTACAAATATAATAGAGTTATTAAACACCCCTCTATTATTTACATTTCCTATAGAAGAAGGAACTAATCCATACTTAGCAATAGATCCTAAAAGCTTAGAACTACAAATCATAAATCCATTTATTCCACTCCATACTGCTGCACATAAAGCTATTATAAGTAAGAGGAAAGCCCACTTACCTAGAACTTGTATAACAGCACTTCCAGCTGCCCAATCTAATGCAACTGCTTCCGAGGGTGAAAAAGCTAATGCTGTAATAATATTTAAAAGATTATATATTAATGTTCCAATTAACAATGATACTATAGCTACAAATGAAGCTTTCTTTTTAGAAAACTTAAATTCTTTTGATAGTTGTGGTATAGCATCAAATCCTATAAAAGCAAAGGGTGTTATTGAAAATACCTTGGCTATTCCACCTAAATCGAATTTATAATTCGAGATATAGTTATTCATAAAAGCTGTCTTATTCCCTTCGAATACCATTCCAATAAATACTATAGAAACACTCGATATCAATGCCAATATTATTATATTTTGAATTTTACTAGTTCCACTTATACCTTTTATATTTACATAAGCAAATAAACAAATAATAAATGTAGATAATATAATTTCGCCTAAATATACATCATATCCAGCAATAGTGTATAAATACCCCACTTCAAATACCGGACCTATTAGCTTTTTGACTACCAACGGAAATGCAGTAGCATTTAACGGAATCATACTAAGATAAGCTAATATTAAAAACCATCCTACTATAAAACCATGCTTCTTTCCCATATTATTATATGTGTAAGAAAATTCTCCTCCCTCTTCATCTTGAGAATTTATCATAACAGCATAATTTTTTTCAATTAATATTATACAAATGGCTCCTAGAATAAGCCCTAAAGCTGTATTAATTACTCCAGCCTCTTTTAAAAACTTTGTTCCAGGCAGCATAAAGGACCCCCATCCAATAATTGCTCCAAGTACAATTGCAAAAATATCAAATTTCCCAAGACTTTTCTTCACTTACTCTTCCTCCAACACTGAATTATCTTATGTTCTATAGCACTAAAAGGCAGGAACAAGTTTCCTTGCTCTGCCTTATTAATTTAAATATTAAGCTGGTATATCAAACTTCTTAACTATTTGTATACCTATTAATCCTCCAATTACTAACATAACAAGAAATACCCATCCTGATAATGACATGTTAGCAATACCTGAGAATAATGCTCCAACGTTACATCCACCTGCTAATTTAGCTCCATATCCCATTAAGATACCTGCTAAAGCATAGAATACTGTATCTTTAGCTTTAAAGTTTACATAGAACTTCCACTTTCCAGCTAATAGCATGCAGATTAATGCTCCTAGTATAATACCTATATTTCTAACTGAAACTGGATCATTTAATATTCCACCATTAACAACCTTAACACTTCCTGCAAATCCATCAATAGCAGAGAATTCAATTCCTAATTTACTAAATAACGCAACTCCCCAATGAGTGTAAGGACCGGATGCTCCCCAACTTGATCCTGTTGTATTTATTATGAATAAGAATAATATTCCAATTAATACTGCAGAAACATAGAATGACCATCTTTCTACAAAGAATTTGTGATAAGTTTCTTTACTGAAGAACCTATATTCTTTAGCTTCTTCCATTGGTCTTTCATCATCTGGAACCACTTCTAAAACTTGAGTTCCAGCATTTTTTCTCTTATTTTCATAAATTCTAACAATTGCATATAATACAGTTAATAAAAGTAATGAAACAACTACTGCTCCTATGTATCCAAACTTATCTGGTAAATAAAGTGTATATCCATTTTCAAAAAGGAAAGTCTTCTTTAACTTTGGTAAATGCCATGTTCCAAGCATACCACCTATACAGAAGAAGAACAATACTATCATACCTCTTCCAGAACCTTCACCTGTATCAGATAATGTACCAGATGCACATCCTCCACCTATAATCATACCAATACCAAATAGTAAACCACCAATTATGAATGCTAAGTTAATTGCAGATACACTTCCTGTACCAGGAATTGTTGCAACTCCCTCAGCTGCTCTAAATGCTGCTTCTGCACCTTTAGAAAATGCACCATAATGTATACCAGCAGCTCCTATTGTTGTTATAGCAAATAAGAATAATAATGCCTTTGATAATTTTCCATCACCAGTCATAGCAATCTTTCTAATTCCACCGGCGAATCCGAATCTACTTCTTTGTAAAACGTAACCTAGTAATAAACCTGTTAATAAGAATAAAGCTAATTTACTATTTTCCTTATACTGTATTGCACCAAATGCAGTAACTGCTGCTAATACACCCAGCCCAATAAAAACTTGTCCTTTTTTCATCTTCTTCCCCCTAAAATAATTAGTTTTTTGTTTGTTAATTATCAATCATTGTTTTTATATTTCAAAGGATAGTAATAACTATCCTTTATGATAAACTTAGTCAAAATTATAATCTGTAACTATCTTCTCTCTATCTGTTACTTGGTCATGGAAATATTCATAGAAACTTATTCCCATAAATCCGCCTGAAACATTATATATGTTGTCAAATCCTAAATGTCCTAATGCTAAACAAGCGTTATAGCTTCTTTGAGCACTTCTACAATGTAAATAAACCTTTTTATCCTTTGGAATTTCATCTAATCTATCTCTTATTTCACTTAATGGAATATTTTTAGCTCCAACAATATGGCTTAATTCATATTCATCTTTTTCTCTAACATCAACTATGAATGCACCAGATTCTACTAATTCTCTTACATTTTGAACATATACTTGTTTAAAAGTTCCTTGTAGAATGTTTGATGCTACTAAAGCTGCATGATTAACTACATCCTTGGCAGTTCCAAAAGGTGGTGCATAGCAAAGTTCTAAATCAGCTAAATCTTCAACTGTACCATTGAACTTAATTAAAGTTGCTATAATATCAACTCTCTTATCTACATTTCCCTTACCTATTGCTTGTGCTCCTAAAATTCTACCTGTTGGTACTTCAAATATAAGCTTGAAGTGAAGCGGTTCACTTTCTGGCATTAATCCAACCTTATCTTGAGGTATAACTCTCACTATGTCATAATTAATATCTAATTTTTGAGCTTTAATTTGACCTTCTGTTAAACCAGTTGAAGCTCCGTTGTAATCAAATACTTTAATACATGATGACCCAATAAATCCTGTATTTTTAACTGGTATCCCATGAATATGATTTGCTACTGCTCTTGCTTGCTTTTGCGCTGGGCCTGCAAGTGGAAGCTTTGTAGCTGTTCTAGTTAATGCACTAAATACCTCTATTGCATCCCCAACAGCATATATGTCCTTATCATTAGTCATGTAGTTTTGATTTACTTTTATTGCTCCTGTAACTCCAACTTCTAATCCTGCTTCTCTAGCTAAATCAGTTTCTGGAACTACTCCAATAGCCATAACTATAGCATCAGATTCAATTCTCTTTCCTGAAGCTAAAACAACATTATTTCCTTCAAAGGCCTCAACCTTATCTCCTAAAATTAAATTAATTCCTTTATCATAAATTTCTTTATGTAAAACTTGTACCATATCGACATCAAATGGCTTCATTATTTGATCCATAGCTTCTATAAGAGATACACTATAACCAGCTTCTTTTAAATTCTCAGCTACTTCAACTCCAATGAACCCTCCACCGATTACAGAAACATTCTTGCACTTCTTTTCCTTTATAAAAGTATTAAGCTTAGCTATATCAACAACATTTCTTACAGTAAAGATATCAGCATTATTTATACCTGGAATAGGTGGAACTATAGGCTTAGCCCCTGGAGATAAGATCAACTTATCATAGCTTTCCTTATATTCTTTTCCTGTAACAACGTTTCTAACTGTTACTTCTTTATTTTCTCTGTCTATAAATACTACTTCTGTGAAAACTCTCGCATCAATTCTATATTGATTAAAGAATTGTTCAGGCTTCATTAACACTAAATCTTCATGATCTTCTACTTTTCCACTTAAATGATATGGTAAACAACAATTTGAAAAAGAAACGTGAGGTCCTCTTTCAAACATTACTATTTCATTACTTTCATCTAGTCTTCTGGATCTAGCTGCAACAGATGCTCCTCCAGCTACTCCACCAACTATAACAATTTTCTTCCCCATTTCTTATCATCCCTCTAACTTTATTTATAGTTTGTTATTTTTTTATCTTTCAAGAGTATATTTGTCTTTTCTTGTCTTCTTGTCTCTATATTACCATCCAAGTTTCCCCTTGCATAATAAGAATCCCTTATGTACAATAATAATTTATTATATATAATAAATTTAATTAAAATTAATGATATAATTATGTTGATAAATACTAAAGGAAAAGGGTGGAGGAGTATATATGAACTTATCCTATATGCAATCGTTCTATACAACGGTTAAATGTAATAGTATTTCAAAAGCAGCAAAAGAACTACATTTAACACAACCTGGATTAAGTATGCAATTACAAAACTTTGAGAATGAAATTGGAGAAAAACTATTAATAAGAAGTAATAAGGGTGTTTCTCTTACGGAGGAAGGACAAGTTGTCTTTGAATTTGCAGAATCAATGCTTTCATTGCAACATAATTTGGATAAAAAACTTAAAAGCCTAAAGGAAAAGAAATCTAGACTATTTCTTTCAGCTTGTAGTAGCCTTGGAGAACAAATACTTCCTTGCAGTATTTATACCTTCAAAGAAATTTACTTTAATATAAATGTTTCAATGGATATAGATAACTCTGAAAATATATTAAAAAAGCTACTTAACCATGATACAAATTTAGGTATAATACATGAATTAGACAATATTCCTGACAATGTAGTTACAGAAAAGATAATATCAGACAAACTTATTTTAGTAGGAAGTAACAAGTCCGAGCTTAAGAATATTACTATAGATGAACTAACAACACTACCTATAATTTTAAGAGAAGATGGCTCTGGAACATTATCAATATTAAAAAAATCATTAGGTGAGAAAAACATTTCAACTAATAACTTAAATGTATTACTTTCATTAAATTCATCGGAAGCTATAAAATCATCAGTTATATCAGGAAGAGGATTTGCTTTTATGCCTGAACTATCAATTACTCATGAGCTTAGAACAGGATCTTTAAAGAAGATTAATATAAAAGAATTTAATACAGACTTTAACTATAACATTGTGGTAAGAAAAAATTATTGTTTATCTGATGCAGAAGAGAAGTTCTTATCTTTCCTTACCTCAAAAAAGAGATGTTTTTGTTATTAATTTATATTACATATAACATAAGCCAATGATACTAGCATCATTGGCTTAATTCTTTATTTTGATAAATCATACTTCTTTTAATTAAACTAACAATACATATTATTATATAGATTCCCTTATTTATACTAAAAAATCACCATTTTTATATTGTCTTTCTCCTAAAATTACACTTATCAAACCGAAAACTAAAATAGAAAAAATTACAAAGATTAAATCAGTATTATTAAAGTTATTAGATAAATCAATTAATCTTTTTTGTGGAAGTATATTTCTAATAAATCCAATAACTTTATTACTATCTGCAATGTTTATTAAACATCCCCCCAAAAGACAAGTTATCATAACAACTATAGAACCTCCCATTGATGCTGATGCCCTATCTTTAAAAATTGTTGATATAAACATTCCAAAACTACTACTTAATACTCCTACTAACAATAATAAAAAAGTAAATAGTGAATAACTTATCTCTAAATTAACATTTAGCACTTTTAAAATGAAAACTGACCACATTGTGCTTGGAATAGTTAAAATAACTGTTGAATATAGCATTTGACCTGTAATATATTGAAAGTAAGATATTTTCCCACTTAATACTCTGGTATAAGTTCCGTTTTCTCTATCAACCAAAAAGAAATCCATAACCATTGTAGTTGCTCCAAAGAATAGGAACATTATTAAAAATCCAATTATTTTCCCTTGTACCGTAGCATTATTGTCATCTCCTACATAAACTTCACCCTTTAAGTTAGCTTCCAAAGTCTTTTTTATATCATCTTTTCCATATGAAATCACACTAGGTTCATTCCCCTGAAAATTTATTTCTGCTAAGTAAACTCCCTTTATAAGCTCAGTTTTGCTTGGCGATTCTTCTAAAAATTCCACCTTGACCTTTTCATTATCCATCATAGAACCTTCAATCATTTCTTTTTCTTCTATTCTTGCCCCTACAACAGCTATCTTACCCTTTATGCTATCCATACCATTAAAGTATACTCCTAAGCAAATTATAATTGGCATTACTCCAACTACCATTGTCATCATTACTTTCTCTTTTGTAAATCTATATAAATTATTTTTCATTACTAATAATATATTTCTCATATATTTTACCCCTTTATAAATACTTCTCAGTTTTAAATGTTTTAGAAGTTAATCCAATAAGCATTACTGCTATAATAATATTAATTCCTATTATTACAAATAGAATAAAATTATTATTATCATACATACTGTTTAAAAGTCCATCCATAAGCCACTTTACTGGTGATATCTTGGATATCATTGCAGGTATTTCACCTAAAGCTTCCAAAGAAAAGAAAGCTCCTCCAAGTATACATAAAACTGTTTGTACTATATTAAAAACCATATTTACTGCTCCAATATTATTTATTGTTGCACATAAAAGCATTCCCAAGGAGTTTGACATGAAAGAAAGTATTACGAATGAAACACAAATTAAAATTCCATTGCCGTTATAATTAACTCCAAATAAAAGGCTAAAAATTAGCATTGTTATTGCGATAGCAACAGAAGAATAAATTGTTCCACTTATTATTTCAGAAAGATATATTCCTAAGTTCTTAACTGGAGTAAACATAGTTCTTACGTTTCCCTGCTTTACATTCTCATCAAGGAAATTATATGAACTAATAAGTCCTGAACTTGTAAATATAAAAATCATCATTCCTATTGAATAATACTCATAAGAGGATACCCCTCCACCAAAACTACTTTGGGTTAAATACCCTATTATTGCTGTTAATAGTACTGGATAAACAAAAAACATCATGAACATTATTGGTGTTTTGCACATTAATTTAAGTTGAAACTTTATCATATTTACTATATTCATTCCGCTCACCTAATTCCTTAAATTTCTTCCTGTTAAATTTAAGAATATAGTTTCTAAATTTTGCTCTTCAGTTACTATATTTTTTATTTTTACCTTCTCATTAATAAGTTTTAAAATTATTTTATCTAGATTGTTAGAATCTTTTCTTGTACTCACTATTAATGAATCCTTCACTTCCACATTATTTACTCCTTCAATTGAATCAAAAAAAGTTTTTTCTATATTTTCAATTCCCTCTCCAGAAATATTGTAAACTGTGCTCTCTTCCATGCTCTCTTTTAATTCCTTTAAAGTTCCCTCTGCTATAACTAATCCCCTATCCATGATAAGAACTCTATCACATATAGCTTCAACTTCCTCCATATAATGGGTTGTATATATAATAGTTGCTCCTCTTTTCCTTAACGTCTTAATAGATTCTAAAATATGATTTCTTGATTGTGGATCAATTCCAACAGTAGGTTCATCTAAAATTAAAAGCTTTGGACCATGTGCTAATGCACAAGCTATATTTAATCTTCTTTTCATACCACCAGAATAAGTCTTTGGTAAATCCTTAGCTCTATCTAGAAGTCCCACCATGTCTAAAGCTTCTTCTGATTTCCTTTTTAGTTCTTCTCCCTTTATTCCATAAAAACTTGCAAAATATTTTACATTTTCAATGGCAGGTATATTTTCAAATATGGCTAAGCTTTGAGGTACTATTCCAAGTGAAGATTTATACTCAGATTTATTCTCTGAAATATATTTACCCATGAACTTTATCTTTCCTTCAGTAGCTCTTAGTGCTGTTGAAAGAATATTTATAGTTGTACTTTTTCCTGCTCCATTAGGACCTAAAAAACCTAATATTTCACCTTTATTTACTTCAAAGGAAATTCCATTAACTACATAGTTAGTAGTGTATTTTTTCTTTAAACCATTAACCTCTAATATATTCATCTTTAAACCCTCTCCTTACATTAATTAGCTTTTCTCTCTACATCACTTAGTTTAAAGGTGTGACTAACTCCTAGGTCAATAGCTTTTAGCAAAAAAATAAAAGTGAAATAAATTCACTTTTATTTTACTGGTGTATATATCTCTAAATATTCAATATTTTCCTCATCTTTATATCCATTAAACAATAGATTTACAAAAGCTATTCCCATAGTCTCATAACCTAATTCATTAGCTTTCCTTAAAATTGACGTAACCATACTTTCATCAACGTTGTCACATTGTTTATCAACAGGTACTGCTATTACTATATATATACATTTAGGATAAGATATAACTTCTCTTTTTTCACAACCACTTTTCCCCAGCTTATCATATAAAACATATCTCTCTTCTATCACAGTTTTGCTATTAAAATAAACTATTCTCGAAATTCCCGATAAATTTACAGCTTTTTTTAATCTAGTGGAGTAATCATACTTTTCTAATATTTCACTATAAGTTTCAATAACATTACCTTTCATATTTATTTCATTTGTTATTACTATTGGCTTCATTTTCCTAATAGTAAACTTATTTAAACTTTCTTTTATTGATTTACAATCTTCCTTGATGTCTTTAATGCGTTTTAAAAGTAATTTTTTATACTCTATTTCTTCTTCAATCTTTCTTTGCTTTTCATTTAATATAGATTCTATTGTATTTAAATCATCACTCTTTTTAATTTCTTGTATCTTCTTAATTTCTATATCTATATCCCTATAAAAATTAACTGTTACTATTTCATAAATATCTTTAAAATTGTATTTTCTATAACCATTTTCTTCATCCTGTTTAGGATTAATTAAATTTTTCTCCTCATAGAACTTTAATGTATCTCTTGATATCCCTAAAATTTTTGCCACTTGCCCCACTGTATACATCTCAACACCCCAATTAAAATATAATTTATAAAAAACTTAGTAATAATAATTTATACACAAAGTAATATTATTTTATATACTAATTAATTGAAAAATAAATATCAGCAAAAATTAATGCTTTAATTTATTAATACATAGTATTAGAATATTTTCCCCTACTCTATCCCATACTTTTTCTCTGGATTAAAGTTATCAGGATATCTTTCTGAAATAGTAAGTTTTTTATTTTGATCTACACCTGCATAAAAAACATCTTCAATAGCATTTATATTTTTCTTTTTAAGTTCAGATTTTAGCCACTTTTCATCTACCCCTACTATTTGAAGATTTTTATCCACTATTTTTCCATCAATTATAATATCATTTATCAAAGAAAGATTCTTTACCTTTATATTCATATCATATGGGGTTATTGGCTTTTTATCTGCTTTAATCAAAACTGATAACTGGCCATTGCTTTCCATTATTGCAAATTGTACATCTTCTATATTGAAAACATCCTTCTCCCTTAACTTCATCATAAGCTCATTTATTGTAATTCTAAGTTTTTTTATATTCTTATCAATAATACGCCCATTTTCTATTAATATTAGAGTCTTTGCATTTACTATGCTTCTAGCTATATAGCTTTTTAAATTTAAGTAGCTAGTTGATATAGTTAACAATGAAAAAACTATTAATGCTATAACTCCTGAAAAAACCACATGATCTTTATCAATTATAATTTTTGCAATCATTGATCCTATAGATACTCCCATTACGAAATCAAAGAAATTCATTTGTGAAATAATTTTGATACCAATTAACTTACTAAGAACTAATGCTAATATATACACTAAAATACCTTTAATTATTGTGCTAAATAATATGCTACTATACATAAAATTACCCTCCTATCCTAAGATACAATTATATTTTTAGCAAGAAAAGTAATTTTATCCCTATCTAATCATATCATCTCTCCAATATTATTAAACTTAAGTGTTAACATTCATAATTATTTAAAAAAACTATAGAGGAATCATCCCCTTTTTTTAATCTAGGATACTTTAATATATCCTTATCTTCTTCTTCAATTTCTCTTATTAACTCATAAGTATTCTCAGCACCTAAATCAATTAATCTTTCTATTAATTCAGCTTCATTAAAATGCTTATAAGTATCAACTATTGCAGCAAAGCCATCACTCATTAGAGCTAAATTCTTAATTTCCTTATCTAAGAACTTTCCTTCAATACAATGATTAACAGCCTCTTCATTAAACTCTAATATCCAATATCCATCTTGAGTATTTTTCAACAATCTATTTTCTATTAAAATTGGATTAATAATCTTCCTTGCTTCTACCCAACTTATATTATTTTCATCTCTTACCTTAAGCATTTCACTTATAGCCCTATTATCAAACTTCTCTAATGATGTATCTTTAATTTTAGCTACATTATTATCTATATCCTTTATTAGAAGTGTACAGTCTCCAAGCATAAAGTATTCAATTATATCTTCATTTTTTCTAACTATTGATATAGATGCTGATGGCCTTTTTATTTCTTCTATATAATTTAAACCACACTCTTTATAAAATCTATCTCTAATTATTACTATCCCTTCTAAAACTATATCTCTTATAGTTTTACATTTATCATTTAAATTATCTTTTAAATATTTATCCCATTTATTCACAAACCATCTTGCATCGCTTTCAAATGAAGTTAATTTTTTATCTGTTAATCCTGTAGCTCCATCTAGTACCCATGCCATATTTTCATCTGCATAAGTAATATCTTCATTGACCTTCTTAATTGACTCGTTGATTATCTCCCATTGAAATTTACTCATATAACTCCTCCTATATTTTTGTCCCTTTGTATTATTCCACACTATTTTACAGATTAATTTTCTACACATCTCCTACATAGCTACGTGTTAAATTCGGCATTATAAGCTGTCCTTTATCGCTATATTTTTCATAAATCTTTTTTAATTCATTAATATAGTCATTATACTGTTCATTATTACTTTCTAGCTCATATGAGGATAATCTCTTTCTGTATTTAGTATAATTCTCTATACTTTTCTTTTAAACTCCTATTCGTCTGTTACCTAATATTATTTACTTTATTTCTTAACAACTAAAACTTTATCCCCATGAACTCCTAAAATACTTATTCCTTCATTCAAATATCCCTTTATTTCTTCAATTATTTCCTGGGTAATCTTCTCCCCACTAGAAACTAGCGGTATCCCAGGTGGGTAAGGTACAATAGCTTCCTTAACAACTCTCCCTTTTGCATAATCAAGCTTAACCAATTCTCCTTTATGATTAAACACCTCATAAGGTTCCATTTCCTTTTCAGGGATAACAGAATTAAACTTTATAGACTTTTCCTCATTCATAAGTAAATCCATATCTAATTCTTCTAAAGCTTTGTAAAGTTTTTCCAAACCGTTATCAACATTAGCAGGTGATAAAAGTAATACAACTCCAGAGAAAAAGCTCATTTCGCATTGTATTTTCTTACTTCTTAAATAATCCTGAAGTTTACCACCACTACATCCTTTAGGTAAAACTAATACGTATCTACTTAAATCTATATCATACCCTTTAGGTAATTCTTCCTTTGAAAGAACTCTTACCTTACCTAATTCATTAACTTTCTTCTTTTCTTTTTCAGCTTTCTTAATTAAATTTCTATAATCCTCTTCTCCATATTTGCTCAAGTAAAATCTTGCATAGTCTAAAGATGCCATTATTAAATAAGATGGTGATGTAGTCATAAATGAACTTATATAGAAATCTATATTCTCATTCTCCTTATTAACTAATAGGTAAGCTCCTCCTGTCAATGCTGGTAAAGTCTTATGAGCACTTACTACAGTATAATCTGCAAGGGGTGCAATATTTTTAGGTAAGTTTTCACATAATCCATAATGTGCTCCATGAGCTTCATCAATAATTACCTTTAAACCTCTTTTCTTTAGGTCTTTAATTATCTCTTCCATATCATAAGATATTCCAAAGTAATTAGGATAAGTTAATATAATTCCCTTAGGATTGTCACACTTTTGAAGAACAGAATATATATTATTCTTATCTGGAGGTAAGAATAATCCCCCATCACCAAAAACCACCGGTTCAATATATCTTACCTTCAGTTTTCTTAATATCAGTCCATTATAAACTGATTTATGGCAGTTTCTTTCTACCAATACCTCATCACCTTCATTAAAGGCAGAAAATATTGAAGATAGGTTTCCACTTGAACTTCCATTTACTAAAAAATATGCTTTTTTAACCCCATAGTACTTTGCTAACAGTTCTTGTGACTCTTTAATTACTCCTTCTGGATGATGAAGATTATCTAATGGATCTACTTCTGTTATATCTAGGCTTCCTAAATTTTCTCTTAAGTAATTTCCTATTTCATCTCTAGAAAAAGCAAGACCACACTTATTTCCTGGCATAGAAAAAATAGTGTTTTTTTCTTTATGATAATCTATTAATGCTTGTAATAATGGTAATTCTTTATTCATAAAGCCCCCTTGGCATAATAATTTCTATAGAAGGATTTTTTAAAACCTTTTTCGCTACATGAATTATGTCTTTGGATGTTAATTTTTCTATTCCTTCTAACATATCTGTGAAAATATTAGTATCTTTAAACATTATGGCATAAGTAGTCATGCTGTTTGCTAATCTAATGCTTTGTTCTTCTTTAAATAATTTCTTTAACTTTATACTCTTATAAAGTTCCTCTATTTTCTCCTTAGTGAAATCTTTCTCATATTTCTCAACATTATTAAAAGCCTCTTTTACTAAAGTTAGTGATTTATCTAACTTTTCTTTAGATGTACTAAACTCTATTTTATAAAGTCCTATATGCTTTTCATTTGATATTGTTGTTATAACATCATAAACTAGCCCATTTTTAGTTCTTAAGGTATCAAAAAGTATAGAGTTCATTCCTTCTCCAAAGAATTCATTAAATATTCTAAAAGACTTAATTTCTTCATGAGTTAAATTGCTTATAGTAAAAATCATCTCTACTCTACAGGAGTTTATCCCTTCTCTAAAGTCTATATATTCTCCTAGTCTAGGAATTTCAATAGAATCTTGCACTTCTACCTCTTCCCCCTTCCATCCCCCAAAGTATCTTTCAACCTTTTCTTTTACTTCTTCAAACGTTAGATCTGATACTATACTTATTACAGCATTTTTAGGAGAATAATATCTTTTGTAGAAATCTTTAATATCCTCTAAAGTAATTCTATTTAAATCTTCTATTCTTCCTATTATAGGGTACTTCAATCTATTTTTATTAAAAGAATGGATGAGAAGCTTATCCTCACAAAATTGTTGTAGCTCCTCATCCCATTCATTTAATTCTTCCTTGATTGAATCCATCTCTTCCTTAAATCCCTCTATTGGAAAACTTGGGTTTAATAAAATATCACTAAAAATATCTAACCCCTTATATAAATCTTCTCCTAATAAAGTTCCATAATAAATTACATAAGGAAAATTTGTCATAGCATTAGAAAATCCAAATATTTTACTTAACTCTTCATTTATTGTTTTTTCACTTCTAGTTTCAGTGCCTTTAAATATCATATGTTCTGTAGCATGTGCTAAACCTAAAAGCCAATCTTCAACAGAAGCCCCAGCTTCTAAACCAATAGAAACTGAGGTTAACATTGAAGGCCTATTCTCGTAAATTAATTTCATTCCATTATCTAAGATGAATTCCTTCATAACTTTTCTCCTAAGATTGTAATTCTTCAGCTTTTAAAGCTATTGCACATTCAATTCTCTTCTTTTGCATTTTACAACCTATTTCATATGGAATATTCATATCTCCATTAAAGTTTACATTGTTAGCTTGGCATCCACCACTACAATAGAATCTTGCCCAACAATCCTTACATTTTGGTTTGTTGTAGATATGAGCCTTCTTAAACTTCTTACCTAATTCAGCATCATAAGTATCATCCCAAATGCTTCCTAGCTTATACTCTTCCTTACCTACAAACTGGTGACATGGGTAAACTTCACCCTGTGGTGTTATTGCAACATATTCAAATCCTGCTCCACAACCTGAAATTCTCTTATAAACACATGGTCCACCTTGTAGGTCTATATTAAAGTGGTAGAATTTAAACTCGTCTCCCTCTACCTTTCTTCTTCTCATTTCTTCATATAACTTATCATAGTTATCAAATATAGTTGGAAGGTCTTCTTCTCTTAAAGCTAAAGGATGTCCATTTTCAAGAACAACTGGTTCTATTGATATTTCTCTAAAGCCTTCATTTACCATAGCTTTAACATCTTCATAAAAATCAGTATTTGCTCTAGTAAATGTTCCTCTTACAAAGTACATCTTTCCTTCTGTTCTCTTATCAATCATCTTCTTTATGTTAGGAAGTATATCATCATAAGAACCGCTTCCATCAACCTTAATTCTTACATTATCATTTACTTCTTTTCTTCCATCTAAAGAAAGGATTATATTACCCATTTCCTTATCCATGAATTCCATCATTTCATCATTTAAAAGAGTAGCATTAGTAGTCATAGTAAATCTAATGTTCTTCTTCCACTCCTTTTCATGCTCTCTAGCATAAGCAATGATTTCTTTTATAGTATCCATAATCATAGTTGGCTCCCCACCAAATAGATCTATTTCAATATTCCTTCTTGGACCACTTCTCTTAACAACATAATCTATCGCCTTCTTTGCTGTATCTATATCCATAACACCCTTGTGTCCATGGTATTCCCCCTCATCAGCAAAACAATACTTACATCTTAAGTTACATCCATGAATTATGTTTAAACAAACAGCCTTTATGTAGTCTCTATCATCCATTGATCCATGAGCTATTTCTTCATATTGATCTCCAGAATAAAGGATTCCTTCTTTAACTAGTTCCTCTACTTCATCGTATGCTTCCCCAATAACACTTTCTTCGTACTTTCCTTTTAGATTAGTTAATACTTCTTCCTTTGATTTTAAACTTGAATCATCTAATATGTCATAAACAAGCTCGTCCACCACATGAACAGCACCTGTATTAACATCTAGTATAAAATAGTTTCCACCTTGTTCAAATTTATGAATTAATGACATTTATTTCTCCTCCAAACTCTTAGTAAAGAAGCAGTAACTTCTTTACTAAAGTTACTGCTTCTGATAATTAGTTTTCGCACTCTAAGTTTGCAACTGTGCAAGAAGTCTTACAAGCAGATTGACATGAGTTAGCACACTCTTTACAACCTGGTTTGCATAAGCTGTTTTTGATGTTAGTCTTGTTAATAGTCTTAATATGTTTCATTAGCTTATCCCCCGCTTTCCTTAATTAACGTGAATATTATACCATAACTACCATTGGTACAAAACACTTTTCTAAGTTTTCCATATTATTAATAAAATATATATTCTTTTATTCTTATTTATTACTAATCTTTCTTTTTCTAGCTTTAAGTTCAGAAAAAGCTGGGTAAAATCCTGATTTAATTGCTATATTTTGAGATATAACATGAGATTGACCAGTTCCATAGAAAGGTACTTTTTCAAGACTTAGTATCTTTTGCTTTATGAGATAAACAAGGTTTGTCCCAATTCCTTTTCCTTCCCATCCTTTAAAAACATTAATTCCTATTTGCCACATGTTTTCTGAATCCATACTAGCTCCTGCCATCCCAATTATATTATCATCTTCATCTAGCGCCGCAACACCTAAAACATCTGGGTAGTTCTCATCAAAAACAAAAGCTTCATCAAATCTCCCATCATCTTCAAACTGTTTTATTTCTTCTTGATTATACCACTTTATTTTTGTCATCGGATTAGCCTATTCTACATTTTCCTTTGGCAAATAATACTGATGGGTATCATCAACCTCATATCCAATATCATTTAGCTTCTTTTCTAATGCTCCTAACACTCTAAAAGAAAATATCCATTCACCAGAAAAGTTTAATAACTTTTCCACACACCATTCTCTTAATTCTTCACATACACATATTATAGCTTTCTTACCAAATACAAGTATTTTTATCGGACTGTACTCATCCCCATAATTTCTTCTTCCCTCTCTTAACTTATAGTCTGTTATTAAATTCTCTTCCTTATTAAAATCCTCTATGCTACAATTATAATCTCTTGATAATTGTTCCTTAACCTTCTCTAACATTTCGTTTCTATTCATAAACTTCTCCCCAAATTATTTTTATCTAAATTAATTATATCTCATATACAGCTCATGACCCAATTTTCCTATATATTTATATATTTATATATTTTTAAGTTCATATAAATATATAAATAATCTAATAAAGTATTAATAAAATTCGCTTTTCTTATTTATTAGAGCTTATCAAGTTTCATATAACTCAACTGAAATTTTAATATTCGTCCATAAAATTAAAGAAGAAACACCAACTTTAGTAATGTTTCTTCTTCATCATTATTATCTTTATTAATTCTATTACCCTTACTATTCTTCTATATCTTCTTTAGATATATAACTTGTTACAATAAATCCAACTATCCCAAGGACAATTCCTATTAAACTATTTATTCCATCAAAGCCTGGAAATACTCCAAAGACAGACCCTAAAATAAATCCAAAAATTATCATATAAGTTTGTTCAGGATATTTATTTAATAACATCTCTATTAATCTTGCACTTAAAACTGTTCCAACTATTCCTCCTAATGCTATAGGAATAAGTATTGGAATATTAAAATCAGTTATTGCTGTTATCACCGTATTATATAAGCCTAAAATTAATAACATAAATGACCCGCTTATTCCCGGTAGTATTAGTGCTATAGCTATAACTACTCCTCCAACAAACAACCACATAAATATAAATGGTGTTAAACTAACTATAGCATCTGAATATCCATTGTAATCTCCTGACATAAGTAACACAATTACAAATCCAATAACTAAATACACTAAAGACCTTTGACTAAATGACTTCTTTGAAGTAGCTTTTTTAAACATTAATGGAGCTCCACCTAAAATAATTCCTATAAACATATATCCCAAAGGAATAGGATATTTCTCCAATAAAGTTTTAAATATATTACTAAATAGAAATATTCCTACTATTGCTCCAAGTCCTACTCTAAATAAAATCTTATATTGATTTTTAAAGTCCTTAACTATATTATTTACCGCATGTATTAACTTATCGTATATACCTAAGATCATCGCAATAGACCCACCGCTAATACCTGGAACTATTTGAGATATACTTATTATCACTCCATAAATAAACTCCTTTAAAAAAACCATGACTCCCTCCAAAATATTATTTTTTAACAATTATATCACTATTTTTAACATAACTTATATATATTAACCTACATTTAACAATATCAACCTATCATAAAGAAAAAATGTGGGGTGGATATTTATTTTGCTTGTTCAGCCGCAACCTCCAAGTCAAATTAAAATTTTATATTTCCCTAGACATAAAAAAAGAACTACCCTTAGAAAGTAATTCTTTTAAATAGGTTATTCTTTTTCCTTATTGCTTAATTCAATATTAAAAGTTGTAATATTATTTTCACTTGTTACTCCAACTTTTCCTTTATATTTCTCCACAATAGACTTAGCAATAGAAAGACCTAATCCATATCCACCCTTTTCTCTTGCTCTTGCTTTATCTACCCTATAAAATCTATCAAATATTTTATCTATATCCTCTTTAGGAATTGTATCTCCTTTATTGGTTACTGATAATAATATTTTTTGTTTTCTTTCTTTTAACTCTACATTTATAGAACTTTTTTCATAGGAATGTTTTATGGCGTTGTCCATTAGTATTCCTATTACTTGATTTATGCTCTCCTTATCTCCAGTAAACTCTATATCATTTTGAATATCTGAATCTAACATTAAGTTATTTTCATACATTATTGCTTCAAAGCTTAATAATTGACTCATAATTGCATCACTTAAATTAAACTTAGATATTACTCCAAGAACTTCATTATTATCAGCTTTTGCAAGATAAAGTAGATTATTAACTAGGTTTGACATTCTTTCAGTTTGAAAGGATATATAATTAATCCATTTCTTCTGATTCTTTATAGTGTCCTCTTCATTACTATTAATTAGCTCTATATTAGTATTAATTATGGCTAATGGTGTTTTAAGTTCGTGTGATGCATCTGCTATGAACCTTTTTTGTGAATTATAGGCTGCTTCAACTGGTTTTATTGATTTATTAGCTATAAATATGCTTACTATAAATAAAAAAATCAAACTAATTGGTCCAACTATAAATGACGTAATTACTAATCTCTTTATAGTATTTAGGTGAATAGTACTATCTTGAAATACCATCTCAATCCCTCTTGGTCCATTTCTATATAGATAAGCAAAATTATAATTATTATATTTTATAAATCCTTTTTCTTTCTTATTATTTATTGCTTTTTGAACTATATTTACCAAGGTATCTTCATCCATATTATAAGCATCATTATAAAGTAATCTTGAATTCTTAGAATCATAGATAATAAAGGTTGTATTATTAAAAGGCTTGCCCCTCCCATCTATCTCTCCGTTAGGAGACATCTTCATCCCATTTAAAGTATCACTTAATTGAGTAAATATCATGTATTCTCCATTTTTGCTTGTTCCAATATATATAGCAGAAAATATAGCTATTACTATTGCTATAAAAAGAATCATTAAAGTAGTTACAAATTTAACCCTTAACTTTTTAAACATCATTATTCTCCATCTTTATATTCTAAAATATAACCTAGATTTCTTATAGCTTTAATAGCTACCTTAGATTTTAAATAGGATAGTTTCCTTCTTAAAAATGATACATATACTTCAACATTATTATGTTCTGCTTCTGATTCATATCCCCAAAGCTTACTTATAATATCATCTTTATTTGAAATCATATCCTTCCTATTAATTAGTAATTCTAAAAGTCCAGATTCCTTTGCAGTAAGCTTAATACTATTTTCTTTTGATCCTAATTCTAAATTACCTATATTTAAAGTAATATCTCCATAAGACAATAGGTTATCACTTTGTACCTCACCTTTTCTTCTAGTTAAGGCTCTAATTCTTGCCATAAGCTCCTCAACATAAAATGGCTTAGGCAAATAATCATCTGCACCACAATCTAACCCAATAATCCTATCCTCCACTTCCCCCTTAGCTGTTAAAAGGATAATTGGTGTTGATATTCCCTCTTTTCTTGCCTTCTTCAATACTTCTATTCCATTTAATTTAGGTAGCATTATATCTAAAATAGCTCCATCATATATATCCGATAAAATATAGTCTAATCCACTTTCTCCATCAAAAACTCTATCAACTATATAATTATTCTTTTCTAAAATTGCACCAAGCGCCTCTGATAATTGCACCTCATCTTCAACTATTAAAATTCTCACTTTTTCACCTTCTTTATTAATAATATTACCATAGAAAACTTAAATGAAACTAAAAAATGTGGGGTAGATATTTATCCCCTTGTACTTAATGTAAAAAAAATAGGCTTACAAATGTAAACCTATTTCTATTATTTATTACTCAAGATTCTCTCCGTTAGTTGATATAACCTTTTTGTACCAATCAAAACTCTTTTTCTTTGTTCTTTCTAATGTACCATTTCCATTATCATCTTTATCAACATATATGAAACCATATCTTTTGCTCATTTCACCAGTAGATGCACTTACTAAATCTATACATCCCCAAGGAGTATACCCTATAAGCTCAACTCCATCCTTGATTCCTTCTTTCATTTGCTCAATATGCTTTCTTAAATATTCAATACGATAGTCATCATTTATTGAACCATCTTCTTCAACTTTATCCACAGCGCCTAGTCCATTTTCAACAATAAATAATGGTTTTTGATATCTATCATATAATTCATTCATTGTAATTCTTAATCCAACTGGATCTATTGTCCATCCCCATTCTGATTGCTTTAAGTATGGGTTTGGTAAGCTCTTAAAGGCATTTCCAGTAAGCTTTTGGCTCATAACAACTGGATCTGCGCTTCTTAATCTACTTGAGTAATAACTAAAAGCTACATAATCAACTGTATTCTCAGCTAATATTTTCTTTTCTTCCTCAGTTATTTCTATATTGAAGCCCATTTCTTCAAACATTCTATTTGCATAAGCTGGATATTTACCTCTTGCTTGTACATCAATAAAGAAGTAGTTATCCCTATTTCTAGCTTGAGCTTCTAGAATATCTTCTGGATTACAAGTATACGGATATATTTGTCCTGCTGCAAGCATACATCCTATCTTATTTTCTGGATCTATTTCATGCCCTAGTTTAGTTGCTAAAGCACTTGCTACTAATTGATGATGTGCTCCTTGATACTTAATTTGATTTATATTTTCTCCTTCTTCAAATATCAGTCCTCCACCAAATGAAGGTATATGAAGAATCATGTTTATTTCATTGAATGTCATCCAATACTTAACTTTACCTTTATAACGGTTAAATATAACATTACAGTAATTTAAGTAGAAATCAATTAGCTTTCTATTCTTCCACCCACCATATTTCTTTGTTAATTCTAATGGTGTATCAAAGTGATTAATGGTAATAACTGGCTCAATGTCATTAGCTATTAACTCATCTATTAATGAATCATAGAACTTTAATCCTTCTTCATTTGGAGCTTGATCATCTCCATTTGGAAATATTCTAGCCCAAGATATTGAAGTTCTTAAACACTTAAACCCCATCTCCTTAAATAGCTTTATATCCCCTTTATATCTGTGATAAAAATCTATTGATACATGAGATGGATAATATCCATAATCCTTCTCCATAGCTTTTTTAGCATCTGCTAAAGCCTCTTTTCTTAAGGCACCTCCCGGTAGAATATCTACCGGTGACATCCCCTTTCCGTCTTCAAGATAAGCTCCTTCACATTGGTTAGCTGCTATAGCTCCACCCCATAAGAAATTTTCTGGAATTATATTTTTCATAATTAATCTCCTTACTGCTTATAGAATTGTGATTACTGTTTCTCCTACCTTAGCCTTTTCATCACATTTCCCTACTATATCTAAATATTTATCTGAATTTGTTACTATAACTGGAGTTACTGTTTCATATCCTTTTGCTTTTACAGCTTCTAAATCTACATCTACTAATGGATCTCCAACCTTTACTCTATCTCCATCTTTAATATGAGCTATAAAATGTTCTCCATTTAATTGAACTGTATCCATACCTATGTGGATTAATACTTCCACACCTTCATCTGATAATAATCCAATTGCATGCTTAGTTTTAAATATTGTTTGAACTGTTCCATTTATTGGCGAAACTACTTTCCCATCAGTTGGTATAATAGCTACACCTTTTCCTATAATTCCTGATGCAAATGTTTCATCTTCTACTTGCTCTAGAGCAATAACTTCTCCATTAATCGGACATGCTATTTCAACTTTCTCTACTAATCTATCTACAGTTTCTATTGCTGCTATCTCTTCTTTTCCTTCTTCTACTGGATCATCAAATCCTATAATCCAAGCAGCTATAAATGAAACTACAAATGCTATTACTGCACCTATACATGCATTTATTATATTAGCTGATCCATTTCCTCCAATATATCCTGGTAATGCTAGTAATCCTGGAGAACCTGATACAAATCTACCTACTCCTGTAATTCCAAGGTATAACCCTGAAACACCTCCACCAATCATAGCAGCATATAAAGGTTTCTTTAATGCTAAGTTAACACCATACATTGCTGGTTCTGTAATACCACAAACTGCTGTAAGTCCTGATGATCCTGCTAATTGTTTTAAGTCTTTGTTCTTTGATTTTAATGCAACACATAATGCTGCTCCACCTTGAGCTATGTTAGAAGCTAACATACCAGGTCCTACTACTGTATCAAATCCTGCTGTAGCAACATTATTTATTCCTATTGGAATTAATCCATAATGCATTCCTGTCATAACTAATAATGGTGAGAATGTACCAACGACAAATGGAACTAACCAACTTGCATATGAATCTAAGAATGCTATTGCACTTGCTATACCATCACCTAGAATAGTTCCTAAAGGTCCTAAAACTATAAGTAATACTGGTGCTGTAACTAAAATTGTAATAAGTGGCTTTGTAAAGAATTTAACTACCTTTGGTGATACTTTATCAGCTATTGGTTCTACAAATGACATAAACCATACTCCAAGAATTATTGGAATAACTGATGAAGAATATCCTGCTAAAGTTACTGGTAATCCTAAGAATGAAACTGGATCACCAGCTGTTTTTAATGCTGCAAAGTTAGGGTGTAATAATACCCCTGCTATTGTCATTGCTAAATATGCATTACACTTAAACTTCTTAGCTGCTGAGTTTGCAAGTAAGAATGGTAAGAAGTAGAATGCTGCATCTCCCATAAAGTTTAAAATGTAATATGTTTGTGATGATGTATCTATTAAATTAAATGATACTAATAGTGCTAATACACATTTAATCATACCTGCACCAGTGATTGCTGGTATAATTGGTGTAAAGATACCTGCTATTGTATCAAACACTTGTACTAATTTACCTTTCTTTTCCCCATCATTTTTATTATCATTTCCATCTGAGAAGTTCCCTAGCTCAGTAAGTGGCTTATAAACACTTGCTACGTCACTTCCTATGATAACTTGGAATTGTCCACCCTTATTTACAACTCCCATAACACCTTTTGTTTTCTTTAAAGCATCCATATCTGCTTTAGTTTCATCTTTTAAGGTAAATCTTAATCTTGTTGCACAGTGAGTTAAGAATGCAACGTTTTCTTTTCCTCCAACTTTCTCTAGAATTTGTTTTGCTAATTCTGCGTAATTCATAATTTTCTTTCCTCCATTTATTTAAATTATTAATAATGAAGGTTTTGCCTGCTTTACCAGTAACAATCCTAAAAATATATATTGTCTGTACTTGGCTAAAAGAAAAAACCTAAACTAATCCTAGAGCAAAAAGGGTGAAGTATATGCTCTAAGAATAATCTAGGTTTTGCCTGCCGTTCCAGTAACAATCCTGTTAATTATTTATTTTCTGTCACACGTTGTATGTGAATCATTAGATATAATTTTTCTTCTTTTGTTAAATCATATGTATACTTTTCTTTTATAAATTTTTCTACTTTCTTTACACATTCATGTGCAATAGGATATTTAATCTTGATCATATCATAGATTTCATCATCCTTATCAGTATAGGTCTTGCCATTAAATAATCTTTGTGCAAAGAATTTTAAGTGAGTTATGAATCTGTAATAACTTAATGATTCTTCATCAAAATCTATTTTATAATGATATTTGACTATGTTTAAAATTTCTTGCATAACCTTAGTCATATTCATAAGGTTCGGCATTTCTTCATTTAATTCTGCATTAACTATGTGAAGAGCTATAAATGCCGCCTCATCTTCAGGAAGCTCTATATTTAAATCTTCCTTTATCATCTTTAATGCTTCAACACCAATACAAAACTCATCCTTATAAAGTCTTTTTATATCCCATAATAAAGCATTTTTTAATTGGATACCATTTTTATATCTATCAATTGTACTATTTATATGGTCAGTTAATGAAATAAATATACTTTCATTTAACTTCTTACCTAGTTCTGTCTTAGCATAAGTAATTATTTTTTCAGATAACAACATATACTCACTTGGAATCTCTTGTAGTAATTGCTGGAACTTATCAGTAATATCCTTATTGGTTATTGTAAATATCTTTTCGATATTATCTTCATTTATTTCTGCTCCAATCTTCTTTTGAAAAGCAAGGCCTCGTCCCATGACAATTACTTCTTGTCCTTTGTCATTAATTGAGACTACAACATTATTATTAAGTATTTTTTCAATCTTCATTATCTAACCTCCACTCTTCAAAAACATAAAAAGACAAAACCATCCCATAACAAAAAAATATTATGAAATAGGTTTTGCCTGCATTACCAGTAACAATCCGTGTATACGTTTTATATATATTATATTATCATCTCATTTATAGCCTGTCAACATTATTCTACAAAATTTTCAGAAATATTTTAAGTTTATTTAAGCTTTAAACTATATAATTCCTTCATAAGAAAAGGAGGTGAATTAAATGAATACTCCAAAATATAGACATGAAATTAAACATTTCATTAATTATTCTGACTACTTGCAAATAAGAAATAGATTAAAACATATTGCATCGATAGATACATCTAGCACTTCTAATGGTAGATATAAAATAAGAAGTTTATATTTTGATAACCTTTATGACAAAGTTTTAATGGAAAAAATCAACGGATTCAATAAGCGTGAAAAATTTAGAATACGTTTCTATAATAATGATACATCCTTTATAAGACTAGAAAAGAAAAGTAAAAATAATGGACTTTGTTTAAAGGAAAGTACTATTTTAACAAAAGAACAATGTAAAGACATTATAAATAATAATCTTAATTGGATAAAAGATTCTAATGATAATTTACTTTTTGAATTTTATAGTAAATGTAAATATCAATTATTAAAGCCTAAAATAATAGTAGATTATGTTAGAGAGGCTTTTGTATACGAACCAGGTAACGTAAGGATAACCTTTGATATGGATGTTAGAACAGGAATATACTCAAACAATATCTTTAATCCTTCACTTCCTGTTGCTCCAACTAATACAAACTTAATTATATTAGAAGTTAAATATGATGAATTTTTGCCTGAAATTATTAATAATGTCATTCAAACTAACAACAGAGAAGTCGCAACTATATCTAAATATGCTTCAAGTAGAATTTATGGATAAAAAGGAGAATTAAAATGGATAAATCACTAACATTTAATGATATTTTTAAATCAAGTTTCTTAGAAAAAGCTTCAAGTTTTTCAATATTAGATACATTTATTGCTCTTACTTTAGCTTTAGCAATTGGTATGTTTATTTTTATAATATATAAAAAGACTTTTAATGGAGTTATGTATTCTGCAAATTTTGGAACATCCTTAATTGCAATTACATTAGTTACTACATTAATAATACTTGCTGTTACATCTAATGTAGTTTTATCACTTGGTATGGTAGGTGCTCTATCAATAGTTAGATTCCGTAGCGCCATTAAAGAACCTATGGATATAGTTTATATCTTTTGGTCAATTAACGTTGGTATAGTACTTGGTGCCGGATTAATTCCCCTAGCTGTTATAGGCTCTCTTTTCATAGGTTTATTTATGATTATATTTGTAAATAGAAAAACTTCAGATAATCCTTATATCTTAGTTTTAAATTGCTATGATAATGAAAGTGAAAAAAAAGCTGTTGATTATGTAAAACAACACGTAAAAAAGCATGTTATTAAATCCAAAACTATTTCTTCTGACTTTAAAATCGAGCTAACGCTTGAAATAAGATTAAAAGATATGAGCACAGATTTTATAAATAAGTTAGCTTCTATTGATGGTATTAATAACGCTGTATTAGTAAGCTATAATGGAGACTACATGGGCTAGTCCCCTTGTTTTATAAAACCTTTGATTAAAAGTAATAAATTTAAGGTAATTGCTTGTGTTTTCATGGTATGTGCTCTACTATTTACATCCTTTATATTGATTTATCCAAAGGAAGTGTCAAATGCAAGTTCTGACCAATATTCAACCTTACTTTTCGATAACACAAAAGTTGCTGATATTAAAATTAATATATCTGACGAGGACTGGCAAGACATGTTATCTAATCCACTAAAAGAGGAATATCACAGAGCTGATATAACAATTAATGGAGAAGCTTTTTATAATGTTGGTATTAGAACAAAAGGAAATACAAGTTTATCTCAAGTTGTCTCTTCTGATTCAGAAAGATATAGCTTTAAAGTTAAATTTGATAAATACGTAAATGGACCAAACTACTATGGTCTAGACATGTTAAACCTAAATAATATTTATGCAGATGCAACATATTTAAAAGAATACCTATCCTATGACTTGTTTGAGTTTATGGGAGTTACTACACCAAAAAACTCTTTCTCCAATATAGCTATTAATGATAATAATTATGGTCTATATCTAGCTATTGAAGGATTACAAGAGTCTTATCTAGAAAGAAATTATGACTACGACCATGGAAATTTATACAAAGCTGAAGGTACAGGAACAAATTTGAAATACACTGGAGAAACTCAAAGTAATTATTCTGGACTTAAAGATAATGCAATAACGGCTATAACAGATGATGATTTTCAAAAAATTATAGATATGATTAAAAACTTAAACAATGGAACTAACTTAGAAAAATATATTGATATAGATGCCACATTAAGGTATTTTGCAGTAAGTACAACACTTGTTAATTTAGATAGCTATCAATCTAATCTATTTCATAATTACTATATATATGAGAAAGATGGGATTTGCACCATTCTCCCTTGGGATTTAAACCTATCCTTTGGTGGATTTTCTGCTGAAATGGGTGGTGGAAACAGAGGTGAAATGAATAATTCAAAAAGAACAAGTAGCGATTTATCTACCATACATTTTCCTATTGATGAACCTACAAGCACCAACTTGTCAGATAGCCCATTATTAGAAAAATTATTAGAAGTTAATGAGTATAAAGATTTATATCATAAATATCTTAATGATATTGTTTCAACTTATTTTGATAGTGGCATATTTAAAAATAAATTATATTCTACAGCTTCTCTTATAGATGAATATGTAAAAAATGATTCTACAGCCTTCTATAGCTATAGTCAATTTAAAAATTCTTTAGACGAACTATATAAACTTGGAAATTATAGATCAAAAAGTATATCTCTTCAACTTACAGGAGTTATACCATCTACTAAAGAAGCACAAAATCAAGTTAACCTTGATGAATATCTTGGATCCAACCTAGTAAATATGAGTCTTCTTGGATCTATGGGTGGTGGAAAAGGAGACGCAAACAAGGTAAATGCTATGAATCAAAATACTGATTCTAATATTTCTTCTAATATACCACCACAAATAAATAATGCTACAAATGGCAATATGAATCCTCCCGATATGGATATAAATCAAGGAGGAATTAATGGTAATATACCTTCTCCTAACAATAATAATCAGAATGGTATGACTGCTCCACCTATTGATAATGATATGATGATGCAACAAACTGAAAGTAGTAACAATAAATTACCTAAGCCAGAAGATAATCAGCAACAAATACCAGTTCCAAATGACAAAACAAAGCCAGCTATGGGTAATATGGATAAAAACAATCTTAATTCCAATAAAAGTATATCAACTCTAGAAATGGCTTTTGTATTATCATCTATTGTAGTAATAAGTATAGCATGTATATTGGCTAATAAATTTAAACGAAAAAAATATATGGTATAATTAAAAACTTGGTTTCTTATAAAGAAATCAAGTTTTTTTAAGATTAAATATATTTGCATATTTATCACAAATGTAGCTAATAATAAAAATCACATTGAACGAATTTTTTAAAATTTTTTTCACTTTCCCTATTGCAATGAAAATAATTTCATGGTATATTGTAAACATATTCAGTGAAAAATATTTTTACTGATGTTGCAATCATGAAAATAATTTTATAAAATGAAGGAGGATGTTATGTTTAAACAACTTCAAAAAATCGGAAAATCATTTATGTTGCCAATTGCAATATTACCTGCAGCTGGTTTATTACTTGGAATTGGTGGTGCACTATCAAATCCTAACACTGTACAAGCTTATCCGTTCTTAGATATTCCTTGGTTACAAGGTATATTTAAAATAATGTCATCTGCTGGAGACGTAGTATTCGGTAACTTAGCACTTATAATGTGTATTGGTCTTTCAGTTGGACTTGCTAAGAAAGATAAAGGTACTGCTGCACTAGCTGGTGCTGTTGCATTCCTTGTAATGAATGCTTCTATTAAAGGAATGATTGGTGCTTTCAACCCTGCTGTTGAATCAATTGATACAGGGGTTGTTGGTTCCATAGTTATAGGTTCATTAGTTGCATATCTACATAATAGATATCACAACATTCAATTACCTGCAGTATTAGGATTCTTTGGTGGATCAAGATTTGTTCCAATAGTCTCTTCATTTGCAGCCATTGGTGTTGGTGCAATCTTCTTCCTAATCTGGCCTACTTTCCAAGGTTGGTTAGTTAGCGCTGGAAATGGTATTGCTAACTTAGGTCCTATAGGAACTTTCCTTTATGGATTCTTATTAAGATTAACTGGTGCTGTTGGATTACATCACATGATTTACCCATTATTCTGGTATACAGAATTAGGTGGAGTTGCTCAAGTTGCTGGACAAACTGTAACTGGTGCACAAAACATATTCTTTGCTGAGTTAGCTGACCCAAATCACGTAGGTTTATTTACTGAAGGTACTAGATTCTTTGCTGGACGTTTTGCAACAATGATGTTTGGTCTACCAGCTGCTTGTTTAGCAATGTATCATTGTGTTCCAAAAAATAAGAGAAAGGCTGTTGCTGGTTTATTCTTAGGTGCTGCAATCACATCATTTGTAACTGGTATTACAGAGCCAATTGAATTCATGTTCTTATTCGTAGCTCCTTGGCTATATGTAGTGCATGCTTTCTTCGATGGATTATCATTCTTCTTAGCAGATATATTAAATGTATCAATTGGTAATACATTCTCTGGTGGATTAATTGACTTCTCACTATTTGGTGTATTACAAGGTAACGAAAAAACAAACTGGATTTATGTAATATTAATAGGTATTGCATGGGCCGTATTATACTATGTAACATTTAGATTCTTAATAACTAAATTCAATGTTCCTACTCCAGGTAGAGAATCCGACGGTGAGGAAGTTAAAGTTATTACTAAAGATTCTATGAGCGAAACTGCTGCTGAAATCTTAGCTGCACTAGGTGGAAAAGAAAACTTAGATGATGTTGATGCTTGTATTACAAGATTAAGAGTAGCCGTTAAAGATGTAAGTAAAGTAGATAAAGATAAGATAAAAGCTCTAGGGGCTACTGCTGTCCTTGAAGTTAAAGGTGGAATCCAAGCTATATTTGGAGCAAAAGCAGATCCTCTAAAACAAAAAATTAATGAAATAATCGATAAAGAATAATTTATAAGGAGTGAAAGTAATGAATAAAGGATTAATCGTATCATGTCAAGCACTACCAAATGAACCACTACATAGCTCCTTCATAATGGGTAGAATGGCTTTAGCAGCTAAAGAAGGTGGAGCAATTGGTATACGTGCTAACACTATAGCTGATATTCAAGCAATAAAAGCAGAAGTTGATCTACCTATCATCGGAATAATAAAACAGGATTATGATAATATGATTCCATATATTACTCCTACAATGAAGGAAGTTGATGCTTTAGTTAAAGAAGGTATAGATGTAGTAGCTTTAGATGCAACTATAAATCAAGATGAAGATTTCCTTAAAGAAGTTATAGCTAAGTATCCAAAACAAAAATTTATGGCTGACATTTCAACTGTTGAAGAAGGTTTAAGAGCCGAAAAATTAGGCTTCCATTTTGTAGGAACAACATTAATTGGATATACTGAACAATCTAAGGGTATGAATAACTTCCAAGTTCTTTCTACACTAATTGAGAACTGTAATGTTCCAGTTATAGCAGAGGGTAATTTTGATACTCCTGAAAAGGCTAGAAAAGCCTTAGAAATTGGTGCTTATTCAGTAGTCGTTGGTGGAGCTATTACTAGACCACAACTTATAGCAAAGAAATTTAGTGAAGAAGTTCAGAAAGCATTATAGAATACTCATACCAAAGAGATAGAGACTATTAAGTCCCTATCTCTTATTTTATAAAAAAAAGAATTATGGTATCATTAAATATATCACTGTATTATGGAGGTTTTTAATTGAACATTATATGCGAGATACAACAAAAATATAATAATTTTTCAGATAAAGAAAAAGCTATTGCTGATTATATCTTAAATCAACCTGATATGATTAAAAATATAAATATAACAGAATTAGCTAAAATAATAGGCACTTCTGGTGCTACTATTACTAGATTTTCTAAAAAAATTGGCTGCGATAGCTTTGTTGAAATGAAAATGCAGATTAATTTAAGTACTAATGATAGCGAATCTATTGATAGTGATGATATTTTTTCAAGTGTCTATAGTCATTACAATGAAGTAATTGAAAGAACAAATTCAATTATAGATAAATCCGCTATATTTAATATAGTTGAAGAAATAAAAAAGGCTAATAAAATATATCTTTATGGAGTTGGTAGTTCTGGTTTAACAGCTACTGAAATGATGCAAAGATTAATAAGAATGGGATTTAATATACATTGTATCTCAGACTCTCATATGATGATTATTAATAGTTCAATAGCATCCTCAGAAGACCTTGTTATAGGATTATCTATATCAGGTGAAACAAAAGAGGTTGTAAATGCTTTAAAGGTTTCTAAGAGAAATGGTGCTAAAACTGCTTGTATAACAAGCTTTGATGAAAGTTCAGTAACAGTCTATTCGGATATAATATTAAAAGTTTATAATACTCGTTTCATAGGTAGACATAAGTTTATAAACTCTCAGTTTTCTACTATGTATCTTTTAGATTTAATATCTACTGTATTATTAGAAGATAAAAACTTAGAAGAAAAAATGCAAATAACTATAGATGCCATAATTAATTCATAATGTTAAGAAAAAGGACTAGTTCAAAATTATTATAATTTCAAACTAGTCCTATATCTTTACTATTCCTCTATGTGTTTTGCTTCTCTTCCTTGCCTTTCAGCCTTTCTTTCTTCTATAAGGTTCTTTAATAAATGAGATAAAGTCCAATTTATTGATGTTTCTGTTACAATAGCCTTCATAGCAGGAGCAATTCTCATTTTTTTCATATTATCTATAAACATACTTACCTTCATGTTAGATAAATCATTAAATATAATTGCTCTATCTCTTATTTCTTCTTCACATTCTGAAGAAATATTATCTTCTAAAATGTCTTTTACTAAAGTATTTCCATTGGTCCAGTTAACTCTTATCTGGTCCTTTAATCCCATAATACTTCCATAAGTTTTCAATAGCTTTGCTTCTTTATCATTAAAGTTACAAATAATTATACAAGGTCTGCTCATATCTTCACCTCTCTATCTAGTAAATACTAATTCATTTTCATTAGATAAAACCTCATTATAAGTATATCCATCTAAATCAAAATCTTTAACTTCTTCTACTGTATTAATTTTATTTTGAACAACATATCTGGCCATCATTCCTCTTGCTTTTTTTGCATACATGCTAACCATCTTATGTTTTCCATCTTTATATTCTAGAAAATTCACATCTACTATTCTATATTTTTCATTTATCATAGGCACATTCAAGACACTACTATATTCTTTTGAAGCTAAGTTTACTAGTACCTTTTCACCTGGGGATGTATCTATTGCTTCCATAATCTTACCTGTAATCCTATCTCCCCAGAATTCATAAAGATCATTGCCCCTATTATTTTTAAGCTTTGTACCCATTTCTAATCTATATTCTTTAATTTTATCTAATGGTTCAATAACCCCATATAATCCTGATAATATTCTTAATACACTATTAGAATGAAGAAAATCTTCTTCTGAGAAATCTTCTACACCTATACCTCTATAGGCTTCCCCTTTAAAGGCAAGAATAGCTGTGTATTCTTTAGTATCTTCATTATAAAAATTTCTATATCTATCATAATTCAATATTCCTAATTTATCTGATATTTTCATTAATGAACATAATTCATCTAATGAAAATTTCTTTAGTATAGAAACTAACTCTTTAGTATCCTCTTCAAAAGCCAATTTCTTATTAGAAGTTTCTATATTATTAATCTTTGTATTTATAGTTTTGGCTGGAGATAAAATCATTAACATACTTTCACCTATAGTATCTCCCTATATAAATCTTCCTTAAAACCAACAAGCACCTTATCACCATTTATAAGAATAGGTCTCTTTACTAACATACCATTTGTTGATAATAATTCTGCAGCTTCTTCCTTTGTAATGCTCTTAACCTTATCCTTTAAATTCATTTCCTTATATAGTTTTCCTGAAGTATTAAAAAACTTCTTAGCTTCTAGCCCACTCATATCTATCCACTTTAATAGCTCTTCTTTGCTAGGATTCTCTTCTACTATATGTCTATCAATAAATTCTACATTGTTTTCTTTTAGGAATTTTTTTGCCTTTATACATGTTGTACACTTTGGATATTCTATAAAAATCATACTCATATTTCAATCTCCTTTATTATTTAATAATTATTATCTATTTTATCATATAAGATTTAATTTGCCTATATATAAGTAACTACAATTTTATTAACTAATAATAATTATTTTTTACCAAAACATATTGACAAATTACTAATTAATAATTATTATTAATACATAAGTAGTTGATAATAATTATCAAAGCAAAAAAATATATTTTTAGGAGGATTTAGATTATGTCATTAATCGGAAAACAAATACCAGAATTTAAAGTTCAAGCATATCATAACGGAGATTTTAAGGAAGTAACATCTTCAGATGTTAAAGGTAAGTGGGGAGTATTCTTCTTTTATCCAGCAGACTTCACTTTTGTTTGTCCAACTGAATTAGGTGACTTAGCTGATAACTATGAAAACTTCCAAAAAATTGGATGTGAAGTTTACTCAGTATCTACTGATACTCATTTTGTACACAAAGCATGGGCTGATGCTTCAGAAACAATAGCTAAAATTCAATATCCAATGTTAGGGGATCCAACTGGAACTCTTTCTAGAGGATTTGAAGTCATGATTGAAGAAGAAGGTTTAGCTTTGAGAGGAACTTTCATTGTTAATCCAGAAGGAGAAATTAAAGCTTATGAAGTACATGATTTAGGAATCGGAAGAAATGCAGAAGAATTATTAAGAAAAGTTCAAGCTGCTCAATTCGTGGCCGAACATGGTGACCAAGTATGCCCAGCTAAGTGGACTCCAGGTGCTGAAACTTTAGTACCAAGCTTAGATTTAGTAGGTAAGCTATAATTCTTTTAACTAAAGCGTGGCTAATTGAGCCACGCTTTTATTTCAAAAAATATTTAAGATTTTTTATAAAAAAGTTTTAAATACTTTTTGAAAGGGAGGATTTTAATATGAATAATAAAATATATGATTTAGTCGTTATAGGGGCTGGTCCAGCCGGACTTTCTGCTAGTATATATGCAGGTAGAGCAAAGTTAAATACATTGATATTAGAAAAAGGGCAACCAGGAGGACAAATAACTAAAACCTCTGAAATAGTAAACTACCCTGCTATCAGAAAAACTTCTGGACATGAACTAATGGAAGAAATGAGAATGCAAGCTGAATACTTTGGTGTTAAATTTCAAAGAGCTGAAGTTACTGATGTAGATTTCTCAGGAGAAGTAAAAATTTTAAAAACTGATATAGGAGAAATCCAAAGCAGAAGTGTTATTATAGCAACAGGAGCTAGTCCAAGAAAACTTGGTTTCCCTGGTGAAGAAGAATTTGGGGGAAGAGGTGTAGCTTACTGTGCTACTTGTGATGGTGAGTTCTTTAAAGGGCTCGAAGTTCTGGTTATAGGTGCTGGATTTGCTGCTTGTGAAGAAGCTATTTATCTAACTAGATTTGCTAAGAAAGTTACTATAATAGCTAGAGAGCCTGAATTTACTTGTGCAAAAACTATTGGGGATAAGGTTAAATCCAATCCTAAAATCCATGTTAAATTTAACACTGAAGTTATAGAGGCAGTTGGCGATGATTTACTACGTTCAGTTAAATTAATTAATAATGTAACTGGAGAAAAATCAGAATATCATCCACCAAAGGAAGATGGAACTTTTGGAATATTTATTTTTGCTGGATATGTTCCTCAAACTTCAATATTTAAAAATGTTGTTAATTTAGATAACTTTGGATATATATTAACTGATGATAATATGAAAACTAATATTAATGGTATATACGCGGCTGGTGACTTAAGGCCTAAAGCATTAAGACAAGTTGTTACTGCTGTAGCTGATGGCGCTATTGCTGCTACTGATGCTGAAAAATATATTGCAGAAGAAAAAGAACGTTTAGGTATAATTGATGAACCTACCGAAGAAAAAACTTTGCCCAAAAAAGAAGAACCTAATAAAGAAATTTTAAAGCCATCTTCATCAGGAAGAAGCCATTTATTAAATGATTCTTTAAGAAACCAATTATCTTCTATATTATCAAAAATGCAAAATGAAGTTACTCTTATAACTATAGTAGATCCTAATAATAGTAAGTCAATTGAGCTTAGAGATTTGGTTCTTGATATAGCTGACTTAGGTGAAAAACTAAAAGCTGAAGTTTATATCAAAGGTAATACTAAGTCAATCGAAGAAAAAATAAATGCCGATAAATATCCAGTAGTAGGACTATTAGATAAAGATAGAAATTATAGTGGTGTTAAATTCCACGGTGTTCCTGGTGGTCACGAATTAAATTCATTTATATTAGCTATATATAATTTATCAGGACCTGGTCAAGCAATTGAGCCTACAAATTTAAAGGCTATAAAAAACATTAATAATAAAATCAATCTTAAGGTATGTGTTTCACTTTCTTGTCACCTTTGTCCAGATGTCGTTGCATCTGCTCAAAGAATAGCAATCGAAAATCCTAATGTAGAGGCGGAAATGTTGGATTTAGCAAACTTTGATGAAATAAAAACTAAATATAAACTTATGAGCGTACCAGCTATAATAGTAAATAATAAAGATGTATACTTTGGGGCTAAAAAAATAGATGAAATAATAAATCTAATAAATAAATAATAAGACTCGCATAAGCGAGTCTTATTATTTATTGTATTTTGAATCCTATCTGCTACAGATATGGTTCTAAATAGCTTTTAGCGATGAGTATTTAAAAGAATATATAAAAAGCTATAGCATAATTTAAATAAATATATCGACTTGTTTACTGGTGATTCGGTAAAAGGAAGTAAAAAACAAATCACCTTTGAGGTGCAGCAGTTTGCAAAGTGGTACGAAAGCATTACCACCCGTTTTATAGGTTCCTGATTACCTCTTATTTTTATTTATTAAATTTTTTTAATATTAAAACAAATATACACATTATTAAGCATAACCTTAGACAAAATAAAAAAGGACTACATTCGTAGTCCTTTATGGTGGAGATAAAGAGATTCGAACTCTTGACCCCCTGCGTGCAAGGCAGGTGCTCTCCCAACTGAGCTATACCCCCACAATATTACCTGGCAACGTCCTACTCTCCCACACAGTCTCCCATGCAGTACCATCGGCGCTATAGAGCTTAACTTTCCTGTTCGGTATGGGAAGGAGTGTTTCCTCTATGCCATCATCACCAGATGTCTGACAGTCCAAATTTTATATTTGGTTACTGAAACGTATGCAATCCCTTAGGATTGTATTCCTTAATCAGAGTTGTTCTCTGAAAATTGCACATAATAATTTGAAATTTCTTTAACTTGGTCAAGCCCTCGACCTATTAGTATCAGTCAGCTACATACATTACTGCACTTACACCTCTGACCTATCAACCTCGTGTTCTTCAAGGGGTCTTACTAGCTTATGCTATGGGAAATCTCATCTTGAGGTGGGCTTCACGCTTAGATGCTTTCAGCGTTTATCCCTTCCCGACTTAGCTACCCAGCTGTGCTCCTGGCGGAACAACTGGTGCACCAGAGGTCAGTCCATCCCGGTCCTCTCGTACTAAGGACAGCTCCTCTCAAATTT
>NZ_KE384122.1:0-20082 GCF_000424025.1 Clostridium paraputrificum AGR2156 | reverse complement strand
GTCCTGAGCCAGGATCAAACTCTCAATAAAAAGTTTAATCTTGCTACTTGATTTCTCAAGTTTACTCGTAAAAAAGAATTGCTGGTTTTTAACTTATATTCTGTTCAATTTTCAAAGACCAATTTGTGTGTCGCACTCAAGCGACTTGCTTATCTTAACATCCTCATCGAAACTTGTCAACAACTTTTTTTGAATTTTTTTGAGTCATTTGTTTTAAGTTGTTTACCGCTGTCGTAAGGACAAGACATATCTTATCACATACAAGAAATTTGTCTAATTATATTTATTGATTTTATCTGTATTATCCTTCATATACTAGCTTTTATACAGTTTTTACTTATTTATTCTTATATAGATACGCAAGGTTATGTTTTTTTACTTTTAGAGAAAATTATATATATAAAGAATATTCAATATATTAATCTCAACATAGCTAAAGTCAATAATTAAGCCGATTTGTGTTATAATATTTAGGGGTGATAAAATGAATCAAATTTTAAAGAATAATTGGAATACTGTATTAAAAGATGAATTTGATAAGGACTATTATCAAAAATTAAGACAATTTCTTATAGAGGAGTATAAATCAAAAACCATATATCCAAATGCATATGATATTTTTAATGCTCTTCATTTTACAGACTATAATGATGTGAAAATTGTTATCTTAGGTCAAGATCCTTATCATGGTCCAAATCAAGCTCACGGATTAAGCTTTTCTGTAAAGCCAGGTATACAACCACCACCTTCTTTAAGAAACATATATAAAGAATTACATACTGATATAGGTTGTTCTATTCCTAATAACGGATACTTAAAAAAGTGGGCAGATCAGGGAGTTCTTTTATTAAACACAGTATTAACTGTAAGAGCTGGAGAAGCAAATTCTCATAAAAATAAGGGTTGGGAAATATTCACTGATAAGATAATATCTAAATTAAATGAAAGAAAAGACCCTATAGTTTTTATTTTATGGGGTAATAACGCTATAAGTAAAAAGAAACTTATAACTAACCCTCAACATTACATAATACAATCAGTACATCCAAGTCCTCTTTCAGCTACAAGAGGATTCTTTGGAAGCAAACCTTTTTCTAAAACTAATGAATTCTTAAAAAGTATTAATAAACAAGAAATTGATTGGCAAATTGATAACATATAAAAAGAAACCTTACTTTATTAAGTAAGGTTTCTTTTTATGTGTGTGATTCTATTCTTTAAATACAGGGGGTTTTAATCTATATTAATTGACTTTTTAGCTTTATTTCTTCTTTTCATATGCCATGAGTAAAATAAAGAGCCTATTATTCCTGCAACACCACCAATTGAAAATGTTAATGCAACATTACCTACTATAGCTCCTACAAAAACTCCACACCCAACTCCAATTGCAATACCTTTTGCTAAATATTCACATTCTTTATCTGTCAGGCTTAATTTGTCTAACACTTTACTCATCTCCTAAATACTATTAATTACAAAACTTATTATAAATTCAATTTCTTAAGTATTCCTTAAGCAAAACTTAAAGATTGATTAGTATTATTATTGACTACATTTATTATTATACATTTTTATAATTACCTTGTAAAGAGTTATCTATTACTTTTTAATAAATAAATTGTTACATTTTTGTAAGTTTTGTTAAACCTTTTATTTCTTTCACTATTATTATACCTATATACTCACTACTAGTCATTACACAATCTTTAACTATTAGTTACAAATTTATTTCATAATAATTTAAATAAAAAAAGCACTAACTTTTAGTTAGTGCTTTTTCCTGGTGGCTCGACCAGGAATCGAACCAGGGACACGAGGATTTTCAGTCCTCTGCTCTACCGACTGAGCTATCGAGCCATATCTACCTGGCAACGTCCTACTCTCCCACACAGTCTCCCATGCAGTACCATTGGCGCTATAGAGCTTAACTTTCCTGTTCGGTATGGGAAGGAGTGTTTCCTCTATGCCATCATCACCAGATACAATTAGTATTATATATATATAATTAAATTATGTCAATTACTTTTTCTACTTTTCTTTAAAATCCCTCACTTCTACCCTCTGTATTAATTCCTCTTTCATTACGTACATCTGTAAGCAATTCATTTTGAGCACGTATTAATAAGATATTTTCACCTACTGATGTAAAAAAATATCCTAAAACATCTTGTTCAGCTAAAGATAATCCTTGTACACTTTTTGTTGCAATAAGCCAAGATAAAGTTAAAAGCTGCTCTCCAGACAAATCATATATGCTCATCAATCTACTCCTTACTACAATATTACTTATTAATTATATGTATAACTTATCTATATTATTAATTAGAATCATATTATTCTATAAAGCTTTTCTAATTATGGACTAGAAATCAAAAAGATGGTGATATTCATTAATTCACCATCTTTTTACCGTAAGATTATATTATTGATTAATATGACTAAGTATATAAGACTTAACATTTTCTTTCTCTATTCCTAAACTAATTGAAAATTCTTCATTCAATAAGTTTTCTGCTGTCTTCATAACCTCATCATCATTTTTATTTGTCTTTTTACCTGACACCTTGTTCTTCTTATTGGAGTAAATGCTCTTAACTATTGTGATTAAATCTTCACATTCTCCATTCTTCAACATTGACTTAAATGTTTCTGATCTTTCTTTATCATTGTCTACCCAAAATAAATCCATATCAGACACTTTCTCCATTAATGACTCTACCTCTTCTTCAGAGTGTATACCTCTAATAATTACTTTCTTATTATCTACTGGAATTTTTATTGTCATATTTTTAGAGTAAATAGGACTTAACACGTAGCATTCTTTTTGTTCATTGTTCATGAACTTTTCCTTCTTTATATCAATAACCTTACATGCTCCTGTCATTCCATACATAACGTAATCATTAACCTTAAACATAAAATCGTCTCCTTCCTTACATAAAACTTTAATTACCTGAAGTTACTAATAGCTTTATATAGAGTTAACTTAGGCAGTTAAAAAAATTACGCCAACATAAAAAAAATAGCCTTCACAACAGGACTTACGTTGCAAAAACTACTCGTTGTATCTTTATTTTAACATATTTGAAAGTATTATGTAAGTAAAACTTTTTTTATTTACTTTTAAAGCTATCTTTAACACCAAATTTCTGTATGTTTTATTTTTTATTATATTTGTGCAATAATAAAATTATAAATATTTATGGAGATGATTTTATGAATACTGAAATAGAAAAATTAATTCAAATTTTTAAAGATAGTAACAATATAGTATTCTTCGGTGGAGCAGGTGTTTCAACAGAAAGCGGAATTCCTGACTTTAGAAGTTCTAATGGTCTTTTTAATGAAAAACTAAATATTACATTTACTCCTGAACAACTGGTTTCACATACATTTTTCATAAGATATCCAAAGGAATTCTATAATTTCTACAAATCAAAACTTATATATCCTAATGCTAAACCCAATGAGGCACATATAGCTTTAGCCAAACTTGAAGAAATGGGTAAACTTAAAGCTATAGTTACTCAAAACATTGATGGCTTACACCAATCAGCTGGATCTAAAAATGTATTTGAACTTCATGGCTCTGTCTTAAGAAACTATTGTATAAGCTGTCATGAATTTTATGATGAAAAGTTTATTTTAGAATCAGATGGAATTCCTATATGCTCTAAATGTGGCGGAACTGTAAAACCTGATGTAGTTCTTTATGAGGAAGGATTAGATGAGTCTACTATACAAGGAGCAATAAGCGCAATCTCTAAAGCTGATACACTTATAATTGGAGGTACTTCTTTAGTTGTATATCCTGCAGCTGGACTTATTAATTATTTTAAAGGCAAGAATCTAATTCTTATAAATAAGAGTTCAACCACTGCTGATAATAAAGCTAACCTTGTTATTCATGACTCCATTGGAAAAGTATTAGGAAAAGCAGTTAATTTTTTTAAATAGTAACTTATCTTTTAGGTATGTTTTGTTAATAGATAAATATATTTATATTGTATAGCTATTAAGGAGCATTTCTATGAAGTATATTATATTTTTAATTTTACTTATAGCACTTATTATAACAATATTTTATTTTGATAGAAAACAATCAATCTTAAAGCATCAACTTTTAGTTGCAAATAGCCAAAACAATAACTTAAGATCTAAACTTTCTAAATTTACTAGAACTAAGGAATCTATTCAAATAAAATATCTTATACCGACGAACTATACTGGTTTACTTAAAGAAAAATCTAATGTTTTGATTGCTCCTATAGAAAGTTCAAACCTACTTCAAACAACACAGGTAAAAATGGAAGTCAAAATTTTAGATAAAGCTGAGGTTCTAAGAGATACATGGTTCTATGTTGCACTACCTATAGATAGCAACATAAACTCTAGAGGTTGGGTAAAGCAAAGTGATTTCTCTTTGTTTTATAATAATTCAAGAAATATTACTAAAAGTTTTTAGTTTTAATGCTATCCCACAATAGTTATTAATAAATCTCTAAGTATAATCTTAGTCAATACTTAAATATAAGAAAAGCTATCATAGAAGATAGCTTTTTTATTATCTAATATATACATCATAAATCATAAAGGCTAAATATATTACTACAATTAATATAAAAGACCAATTGATTACACTTTCCTTAGGTTCATCACTTACATCTCTTAAATAATTAGATTCACCAATTTCATCTGGTACTCCTTGTCTTTCTATGTTCCATACTTCAAGTTTATGAATAAGCTTATATACCAATACTCCGAAAGCTACTCCTACTAATATATAAGTAGACATATAAGTAAGCTTCATATTAAAACTTAAATCCATTAAAGATGGTTCCTCTACTACTTGAGAAATTAATTCTTCTGCAGAAAACAATACCTTTTGCGCAGTTACTGATATTCCATTAATTATAAAATGCATTATTACTGAGGAAAAAATACTATTTGTAATTCTAACTATATATGCAAAAATAAAACCTAATACTGCAGCATATAAAAACTGTTGAAAATCCATATGAAATATACCAAATAAAATACCTGTTATTAGTGCTGCTTTAAATTTAGACTGGTTATCATATCCTGATAGAACAACTCCCCTTAAAGTTATCTCTTCTGTTATTGCAGGGGTAACTGCCATAAGTAATAACATAGCCCAATATGGAGTATCTGCAATAGCAGCCATAAATGTTCCTATATTATTTGTAAAAAACATCTGAGATATAGCAGATATGCACCCCATTAATGGATAGCAAACAAATGCAATTAAAATTATTAATAATAAGTCTTTTAAATGTATTTTATTTAATCTAAATGTTTCCTTTATATTTACTTTAGTAACAACAACATAAATTATTGCAGGTACTAAAAATAAAATAACGTGATTTAAAAATTGCATTATTCTTATATCTTTTATCCCTATTAACAAATATGTTTTTATTAAATATTCAGGTAAAAATATTGTTAATAGCACTAAAATTAAGAAATATATGTTAGATCTTTGTAATTTACTCATCTCTCTCTCCTATTTTATGAATAATTCTTGTATACTGAGGAAATAATTATATATGAAGCGAGACGCTTTTTATAATCGCCTCTCCCCCATTTTATTTATATACGTTTCAATCCCTTTTGTGTTTTTATTAAGCATAAGAGGGATTGTTTCACTTTTAATAACTAATTATCCTTTAAAATTTCCCTTCTAACTAAATCTAATGCTGTAACAGTAGCTTTAGTTCTTACATTATGCCTATTTCCATTAAATATATATTTAAATGCTTTTACCTTTCCTTTATAATATAGCCCTATATATACTAATCCAACAGGTTTTTCTTCTGAACCACCACCAGGACCTGCTATTCCTGTTGTAACAACCGATATATCTGAACCAGTTCTTTTTGATATACCAATAGCCATTTCCTTTGCTGTTTCCTCACTAACAGCTCCATAAGTATCTAAAGTTTTCTTCTTTACATTTAGAGTTCTTTCCTTTGCTTCATTAGAATAAGTTACAGCACCTTCTAGAAACACCTCAGATATTCCTGGATAATTAATTAATCTGCTAGCTATCATTCCACCTGTACAAGATTCAGCTGTTGATATGGTAAGTTTTCTATCTACTAACAATTTTCCTAGAACTTCTTCGATTGTTAGCTCTTCACCCTCTCCATAGCAATCTAAATTAAATACTTTTTTCATTTCCTCTTTTACAGGTGCTATAAGTTTTCTTCCATCTTCTTCACTCTTACCTCTAGCAGTAATCCTAAATATTACATCATCTTCCTTTGCATAAGGTGCAACTGTTGGATTAACTCCATTATTAATAAAATCTTTAATCATATTAGCTGCTGTACTTTCTCCAACACCTAATACTCTTAATACTTCAGATATTATAACTCCATTACCTTTATCCTTTAAGTATGGCTTTACATAATTTAAAAACATAGGTTTCATTTCTCTAGGAGGTCCTGGAAGTATAATAGCCACTTTATCATTCTTCTCCAAAATCATTCCTGGAGCTGTCCCATTTGGATTTGATAAGACTTTTGATTCCTTAGGAAAATAAACTTGCTTAAGATTACTTTCTGTCATTTGTCTATCTAACCTCTTATAGTAATTTTTTAATTCTGCAAGAGATTCTTCATGTAACTCTAAGTCAGCATTAAAATACTTACATATTGTTTCTTTAGTTAAATCATCTTCTGTAGGTCCAAGGCCACCAGTACATATTAAAATATCACTTCTCTGAAATATTTCTCCTATTGCCTCTAATAATCTATCTTCGTTATCACCAATTACTTCTTGACGGTATACATCTATTCCTAATAAAGCTAATTCTTTAGATATGAATTGTGCATTAGTATTTATAATATCTCCTAATAATATCTCTGTTCCTACAGCTAATATTTCTGCCTTCATTAAAACCTCACCTCTTCCTTTTATTAACATACATTATAACACAAATAATTTAAGGGAGTCATAGACTCCCCTAAACATTCAACATATGAGCTATCCCTAATAATAATTAGGGATAGCATATATAAAAAATTCTTTTCCCCACTACATTACTGTGTAAAGTAAAATAGTTTACAACATTAATTAATAAATAGTTAAGAAAAATATGTATGAGGAAAAAGAATTTAGTACCTACATCTCTAACATATGTAGTACCTAGCAAAATTATTCACAAAAATATTCTACCAACCTGAATTTATTTTTTTGTTAATATGACTTGTATCATTTATATATTCAAACTGAAATTCATCCTTATAACAGTTAATTTTTGTAAGGGATGCTTGTCCCATTATTTCTTTATAAAATCCATTTCCTTTATTAAAATAGTTCATCACAGCTTTTAATGTCATGCCATGAGCTACAATTAATATTTTTTTATTTATACTATTTTTTAATATATTCTCTAAAGCTTCCCCTACTCTATCATATAGATTTATTAAAGATTCTCCACCTGGAGCCTTTATATCCATATTCCCATTAAAAATTTCTTTTATTTCTTTTCCTCTTCCTACCTTTAATAGTTCCTCTTCTGTATGGCCCTCATATTCTCCAAAGCTTATTTCTTTAAAAGCATCTACTTCTATTATTTCTATATTTCTATTTCCCCTAATTATATTAGCTGTTTTTCTCGCCCTCTCTAATGGACTAGTATATATAACATCTAATTTAAGGCCATCTACTCTTTTTTTTAACTGCTCTGCCTGCTCAACTCCATGATCAGTTAAATCTGAATTTCCAGACCCTTGTAATCTTTTATCTAAATTCCAAACAGTTTGTCCATGTCTAGTTAAATAAACTGTAATCATAATAGTGTCCCTCCCAATAGTAAATCCCAATAGCATTTACTATTGGGATTATTATTATAACTACCTACTCTCTATTATAGCTAATGCAACTGCACCAACTACTCCTGCATCTGAACCAAGTCCAGCAGGAACTATTTCACAACTTTCAGCCATACTCTTAAAGCATCTCTTATTAACAACCTTTTTTACAGTATCAAACACTATATCACCAGCCTTTGATACTCCCCCGCCTATTATTATCATCTCTGGGTCAAATGTAGCTATTGCATTTGCCACACCAATTCCTAGATATGTTAAGGCATTATCTATTATATCTTTTGCAACTTCGTCTCCAGCTTCCGCTTCTTTAAATACTTCATATGAAGTAACAGTGTCATGCTTTTTTAAGATCGTCTCAACATTAGTTGAAACAGCTTCTTTACCTTTTTTAGCTATTGCTGTTCCTGATGACATTGCTTCTAAACAACCTAAGTTTCCACAGTTACATCTAGGTCCGTTAGGATCTACTGTAGTATGTCCGATTTCTAAGGCATTAGATGTATGACCTCTGTATACTTTACCATCCAATACTGCTCCTCCACCTACTCCAGTACTAACTGTAAAATACACTATACTATTTTTACCTTTTCCAGCACCAAACATATACTCTCCTATTGCTGCAGCATTAGCATCGTTATCTAAATATACCGGAATATTATATTTTTCTTTTAAAGGTTGTACTAAATTGTAATTTTTAAAAGGAAGATTCGGAGTTGTTATTATTATTCCTTTCTTCGCATCTAAAGGTCCTGGTGAACCTATTCCAATAGCTTCTATTTCATCTATTGAAGTACTTGATCCAACAATTACTTCATCAATTGATTGTACTATTCTTCCTAATACAGCTGCTTCTCCTTCTTCAGCTTTAGTAGGTAATACTACATTTGCTAATATATTTCCTTCTATAGTTGATATAGCTGTACTTATTTTCGTACCACCTAAATCTACACCTATTACATACTTTTTCATGATTGCCTCCTCATATGGTAAAATATTAAAGGGTTTATATTATTATTCTAAATCCTTTTAAATAATAAATAAACCCTATAAATATAAATTATTTTCTTTTATATGTATTAATATAATAATTTCCCAAATTATCATATCCTTCTTCTTTAATATTAAATGAACTCCCCTTAAGCATTGAATTAATAATATCTATATCATGTTTATTACTGTTATCAAATTTAATTGTAAAAACATCATCATCTTCAACTATACCTAAATAATCGTATATATTACTATAATCACTTAGTCCAATTTGACCTTTTATTTCCATCCTATAATCTGACATAATCCTCCTCCTAATGTACCTATCTCCCTAATCTATATAAGTATATTCTACAACTATTTTTTTATTCTCCTTACATAACTATTTTCTCCTATGTACTTACTTATATTCACAGTGACAACAAAAATGGAGGGTGTAAAATTTACCACCCTCCATAGATATTAAGCTTCATTTTTCAATTCTTTTTCCTCATTGGTCTTCTCTACTATTTTTATTGCTTCTGTAGGTGGAACCTCTTCATATCTTTCTATTTTCAAATCAAAGCTTCCTCTACCTTGAGTTATAGACCTTAAATCTGTAGCAAATTTAAATAACTCTGCCATTGGTGCTTCCACAACAAGTTTCTGAAGTTTACCACATGGCTCCATTCCTAGTACTCTTCCACGCTTCTTATTTATATCACCAATTACATCTCCCATATATTCTTCTGGGATTAAAATTTCTATGTGCATAATTGGTTCTAGCAAAATTGGCTTTGCACCCTCTAAACCTTTTTTATATGCAATTGATGCAGCAATCTTAAATGCCATTTCAGAAGAATCTACAGGATGATAAGAGCCATCATGTAATGTTGCTCTTAATCCTATAACAGGATATCCTGCTAAAATACCATGCTTTATACAATCTCTCAAGCCCTTTTCAACTGCTGGAATAAAGTTTCTAGGCACTACTCCTCCTACTACCTTATCCACAAATTCTAAATCTTTTTCACCATCATTACGAGGCTCAAATAGAATTTTTACATCTCCGTATTGACCATGTCCACCGGATTGTTTCTTATGCTTTCCTTGTACATCTGCACTTCCTTTTATTGTTTCTCTATATGGTATTTTAGGTCTTCTAAGCTGTACCTCTACTCCAAACTTATTTTTTAACTTAGAAGCTATAACCTCTAAATGAACTTCTCCAAGTCCTGAAATTATTGTTTCTGCATTTTCTATATCTCTACTTACATTAAATACTGGATCTTCATCTTGTAACTTACTTAATGCTAGAGATATCTTATCCTCATCCCCCTTACTTTTTGGCAAAACCGCCATTGACATTACCGTATTAGGAAAATTCATTTTATCATAAATTATTTTACAAGATTGATCACATAAAGTATCCCCTGTAGATGTGTATTGTAGCTTAGCTACTGCTCCAATATCTCCAGCTATAACTTTATCTGCTGGAACTTGATTCTTGCCTCTCATAAAAAATACATGAGTTAATTTCTCCATCTTATTTTTATTAGTATTTACTACAGTCATATCTCCATTCAACTTACCTGTAATTACTCTAAATAAAGAAATCTTACCTACAAATGGATCCGCTATAGTCTTAAATACCATGGCTGAAAACGGTTTATCTTCACTTAATTGAATAAATTCTTCCTTATTTGACTCAATATTTAATGCTTTTTGTGGTATTGCATATTTAGGTGATGGAAAACATTCAACTATATCTTCTAACAATGTATTTATTCCTATAATTTTTGTAGCAGAACCACACATAACAGGGGCTATATCACCTGACGCACATCCATTTATTAAGCCTTCATATATTTCTAAATCACTTAGTTCGCCCTCACTAAAATATTTTTCTAATAACACCTCATCAGTTTCTGCTACTGACTCCATAATCATTTGTTTACATTCATCAACCTTATTAACTAATTCTGGTGGGATTTCTGCTACCTCCATCATCTTAGTTTTTGGATTATAAACTCTTGCTCTCTTAGTTATCACATTAATAACTCCATTAAAGTTATTTTCTTTACCGATTGGATATTGTATAGGAACAACACTAATTCCAAATTGCTCTTTAAGGTTTTGCAGAACCTTATCAAAATCTGAATGCTCTCTATCTAACTTATTTATAAAAAATGTTCTCGGTAACTTTATCTTATTACAATAATCCCACGCTTGCTCTGTTCCTACTTGAGCACCTGCAACACCACAAACTACAATCATTGCAACATCTACAGCTCTCATACCTTGAATGCTTTCTCCAACAAAATCAAAATATCCTGGAATATCAACTAAATTAATCTTTATTTTTTCCCATTCCAATGGAATTACTGAAGATGATAAAGATATTCCTCTTTTCTTCTCTTCTTGATCAAAGTCAGATATTGTTGTTCCATCTTCTACTCTACCTAAGCGATCCGTAACCTTAGAGTAGTACAATAAGGCCTCTGTTAGTGAAGTTTTTCCTGAAGAACTGTGTCCTATAATCCCTAAATTTCTAAGATTGTTAATAGAATAGTCTTTCATTATTTTCGTCAAAGTATTAATATTTATTAACCTTTGACTTTCACCCACCTTTCCTATATATAGACTTTTTGATTAATATAAATCATGAGCTAACTTATACTATAATTTTTATGTTATCACTCCATAAAATAGTCCTTGCCTTATATCGAAACTAAGATATTACATTTTATATATTCTATATAGAGCATTCATATCCTCTTAACTTATTTGAATTTTCAGAATTTTCTTGCTAGTATTTTTACCATCATTTTCTCCATGTATACTAAAAACTGCAAAATAGTAAATAAAAAGGTAGTATGGATATTTATTTTTCTTGTTTTTATATTTTCATAGACATAAAAAAAGATTAAGCAAAATTTGCTTAATCTTTAAAACTATTTATTCTTTTTAAATGCAAAAAACTTCATAAACACAAATGTTATTGGGACTCCAATTACTGCAGCTAATCCATAAGCAATTAATTTATGTAATCCCATCATATTAAATACTATGAAAACTACAATATTTTGAATAATAAAGTTAGGAATATACGAAATTGCAAATTTAATGAATTTATTAAATTCTAACTTTTCTTTAAAAGTAACATAACTATTTAATATATAAGATATTACTAACCCTGAAATATATCCAAATATAAATGCAATATTCTCATTCAAAAAACTAGAATATATGTATGAAAATATCACTCCATTAAATGTGTTTATTACACCTATAAAAACAAACATTATAAATTGTTTAGAAAAAAATACTTCTTTTATCCTATTAATTAAAGATTCCATACTAATTATCTCTTTCTTCATTATTTATTAATTTATCTGCTATTATAAATCTTGGTCTTTGCTTAGTCTCGTTATATATCTTTCCTATATACTCTCCAATAACTCCTAAAGATAATAATTGTATTCCACCAATCATCCAAATAGATATAGTTATTGATGTCCATCCAGCTTCAGTATTTCCCATAAACTTAACAATTAATGAATATATTAAGGCAATAAAACTTAGTACAAATATAGAAAATCCTAATCCTGTTATTATTCTTATAGGCTTTATACTAAATGATGTAATTCCATCCCAAGCAAATGCAAGCATCTTCTTAAGAGGATACTTTGATTCTCCTGCAAATCTCTCATGTCTCTCATATTCTACTACAGAATATCTATATCCTATTAAAGGGACAATTCCTCTAAGGAATAGATTTACTTCTTTAAACTGGCTTAGCCCTTCTAAAGCTCTCTTACTCATAAGTCTATAATCTGCATGATTATATATTACATCTACACCTAACATATTCATAAACTTATAAAATCCAAGAGCTGTTGTCCTTTTAAAGAAAGTATCTGTCTTTCTTGAAGATCTTACTCCATAAACTACATCACTGCCATTATAGTATTCTTCTACAAACTTATCTATTACATCTATATCATCCTGTAAGTCTGCATCTAATGATATTGTCATATCCGCATATTCTTTAGCAGTCATAAGACCAGCTAACAATGCATTTTGATGTCCCTTATTTCTTGATAAATTAACACCACTAAAAATGTTATTTTGTTCATGAAGCTCTTGTATAATGCTCCAAGTTTTATCTTTAGATCCATCATTAACAAATAGAATCTTACTTTCTTCAGATACAACTTCATTTTTTATCATTACATTAATCTTTTCTAATAATCTTTTAGCAGTTTCATGTAATACTTCCTCTTCATTATAACAAGGCACTACTAAATATAATACTTCTTTCATTTTCTAAGCCTCCGTAAAGATTTTACTCTCTTCCAAAATAATTATTCTTTATAATTTTTTCACCTATCTCATATGACTTTAATAAATGTTCTAATTCCTCTTCATTTTTAACGTTTCCTTTAATTTCATTCCCTTTTATTATTGTAGCATCTCTATTTGTGTTAACCAATACTCTTCCCATAGATGTATTTAAATACTTATCCTTATCAATACCAAGTAAATATGCAATAGTAGTTGGGATATCTACTTGTCCCCCACTTGCCTCTATAACGCTTGGCTTAATACCTTTTGAATATATAATTAAAGGAATTTTATTATCATATTCTTTCCACCAGTTTCCTTCATAATCTAGTTTTTGTATATCATCATTATAATATTTATGAACTCCAGCATGATCCCCATATAATACAATCATTGTATTATCTAATATACCCATTTCATCTAATTTCTCAAAAAACATTTCTATCTGTCTATCTGTATATCTTACGCTCTCAAAATATCCACCTAAATAGCTCTCATCAACTTCTTCAGGTAAGTCTAACTCTCTATATTTCTCATCAATTTCAAATGGACCATGATTAGACATTGTAGGAGCTTGAAAGAAGAAAGGTTCTTGTACACCTTTTAATTTATTAGAAACTTGCGTTAAAAAGCTTTTATCAGATAATCCATATCCTACAGTCTCTTCATAAACATAACCTCCAATATCCCACATAGTCTCAATTCCAAATCCATTTTTATGCAACTCTGTCCAGTTAAATTCTCCAATTTCTTCTGCGTGAGATGATATTGTTTTATATCCTTCCCCCTCTAATATTCTAGGCAAAGAATTAGAATAAACATTCTCACCATAATTTAATGCTGTTATTTTATCACCTAATGGATATATAGATGTATTAACCATGAAATCGCAGTCTATACTATTACCTGCATTATTTTGTTCATATATATTGTTAAAATACAAGCCCTCTCTTGTAAGCTTATTTAAAAATGGAGATATCTCTTTTCCATTTACACTCTTGTTTATAACAAAATTCTCTAAAGACTCTACCTGAATAAATATTACATTCTTTCCTTTTGCAACTCCACTATATTCATTTGGCTCTAAATCTTCTCTATTATAAGCTAACCACTGCTCTATCTCATCTTTTTCACTATTTGACAAAGGATTCATTACTTTAGATAAAGTTCTAGCTGACTCTATAAGATGATATCCTATTGGTCCTGATGCTCTTGCAGACATCAGCGTCGTCCATCTTTTAGTAAGCATTCTATTAGACCATCCACTAATACTTAATACATCTATACATACAAATGATATTAACAAAATAATTGCTACATGCCTAAGAGTAAAAAGGAACTTTCCGAAACTTCTTGATTCAGTACTTCTTATCTTCTTTATGAAGACAAATAAAATTATGGCAACTATATCTATAACAAATAATAAATCTATAGTTTTAAATTGATATAAAGATTCTCCTACTGGATTAAATGTACCCGAAAAGAATATATTTTTTAATCCTAAAAAATCTCTATTTACTCTAAAGTACCATAAATCTGCTATCAATAAAGTACTGAATAATATATTTAAAATAATATAATATACAATCTGTTTATTTTTTGAAAATAAATATCCAAATGAATAAAATAATAATATAAAAGCTAAGTAAACAAATATAAACTTAAAGCCTATATTACTAAATTTAATTTTATCCGCAGAACTTACTTCAACTAATGTCATAAATATAAGAGACTTTAATAACATATCTATTATTGTAACAAATCTAAATTTACTTATTTCCGCTGAAAACACTCTTCTTTTATAAAACTTAATATCATTTATTTTATCCTTTAAATTCATAAATTGTTGCCCTACCCTATCTCTTTACTATTTTATCTTTAATAAAGTCAATTAATTTAAATAAACTCCAAAGTACTCCTATAATTAATAATATATCAAACACAAAATTAAATAGATATAATTGTTTAGCTGTATCTGCTTGCCCATTTCCTACAAAAGGCATTGGGAACTGTATTCCGCCTATTAACATTATTCCCCATAACAATAATATCTTATTTCTAACTTCTTCGTTTCCTGAACTCTTTATAAACTTGATTAAAGATACTATAAATATACCTATAAATACTGATAGTATAAACCATAACTTTGTTGGTAATTTTGTCTCTCTAAAATTAGACCACGTAGTAAATCTATTAAATTCTCTTACTGGTTCTTCACTGTCAGCTCTATAACACTTTCCTAAAGACGTACTAGTAATAAAAGCTTTTCCTGCTGTATACTGCATTCCCTCTATTAATCTTTTAGGATGAGTTAAATAAAATTTAGCTAGCTTTCCATTACTTATTTTACTATAAAACTCTTCCTCAGTTATTGGCGTTCTAGGTATATATTTAACATATTCACTTGCATCTAAATAAGAATGTTTTCCTGCTTCTCCTGCCATATCTGGATTAAGTCCAAGATCTATTAAATCCTGTTCAGGCGTTTCTGATCCATTAAGAACGCCATAAAACACAGAATTATATTGAGTATCTTTACTTATATTCTTATTTACCATATTTATTTGAACTGGATAGATTACTACCACAGCTAAAAATACTGATAATAATATTAAATTCTTACGTGTTAATATCTTTCTATTATCCCAAAGGATCTTACATAACAGTATTACTACAAATGGTAAAGTGGTAAATACCTGCATCTTTGATCCTAAGAACATAAATGCACCTATATATACTAGCGAAATTTTAGATGCTATATTACTTTCGTCATGCCTTACATATTTACAATTAATATAATATAAAAATGTCCCTATAAATAGCAATAATGTACATAACATCATTGGTTCTCCATATAAACTATTAAACCATAGTATATAATTTCCATCCATAAATACAAAAATGCTAACTAACGCAACAATAGTTAATTTAAGTTTACTTTTTATATTTAAGTTCTTTAAAATAATAGCAATAGAAGATATATATATTATTGCATAAGCAATAGCTAAATATTGTGTTTTAAATACTTCTTGCCCTAAAACCTTACATATATAAGATATAAATGTTATTAAGTACCCCATACTTGATCCAAATAGCGTAATAAGTAAAGTAAATATATTTGTATTAATCTTGTAGTCAGTAACAATATAATCATAGAAACGTTTAAAATCAGGATTCATTTTATCTGAATCTAATAAAGATAATCCTGATAATCCCATAACTCTATCAAAATCTCCTTGATCAGCAACTCCAACTTGCGGATACTTAAATAATATATAAGCTATTAGTAAAGCTGATATTATAATAAAAGTACCTATGATATATTTAGTATAGTTATTTTTTATATTATCCTTTAACTTCATTTATTTTATCCTCCATATAATAAACCACATTACTTTTCATTATATCATTTTTAGCAATGTATTTTATTGTATGTTTATAAATATTTTCTTAAGTTTTGTAATCATTTATATAATAATACCTATTTATGCTATAATTTTTATTGAATTATTATAAATTAAGGAGTATAAAATGAGCAAAAAGAAAAAAATTATATTATCTACATTATTATCTATACTCTCTATTGCAATTTTATATGGAATATTATTTTACTTTAGCTTTTTCCAAGGATTTGTAACAGTAAAAGATAATAAAGTACAATCTAAATTATTACCTAATGATGATTTTAAATCTTCCTATACACCTAAGTTAAACTTTAAAAATACAAAAGAAGAATTGGTTTCAGATGTTAAAGTTAACATTCTAAGTAATATTGATGCCTCCATACCCGTCATAAAAAAATCACAAAGACACTATATTCCCCTAGATTATGTATGTAAAACGCTTGGATATAATCTCACTAAATCAAATAATACTTTTACTATCTCAAATTCTAATCACACTATTACTTTAAATGAAAACTCTTATACCAAAGGAAATGAGTCCTTATATTTAAGAGGTAATATATTAACCAAAAATAACCAAGCTTTTATTTCTATATCAGATATAGAAGAGGTATTTAATTTAATTTCAGTTTATACATTCGAAAATCAGACTATTAATATTTTTAAAGCTCCCCAAAATAATCTACAAAATAATTCTTCTAAAAAAAGTTCCAATGGGAAAATAGCTTTAGTTAGGCTAGAAGATTTTACAGCTGGTGAAGGAATATCATCAGAAACTAATCAACCTAAATTTAAAGCAATGGCAAACTTTTTAAGTAATTCAGGAATTAAATATCATATTGCATGGATACCTAGATTTAAAGCTCCTAATGACAATATTGACAATGATTTATTAACTGTTGATACATTTGAAAATGCTGCTTTTATAAATCTATTAGATTACTTTATTAACCATGGTGCATTAATAGGATTACATGGCTATACTCATCAGGCTGGAGATTCTAGAAGTGCTGTTGGAACTGAACTTTCCCGTAAAATTAATAGCTCAGAGGAGGAAACTAGAGCCGTAATCGAAAATGCTATCGATACTGCTACTACATTAAATATACCTTTTGGCTTTTTTGAAAGTTCACACTATAAAGCATCTTCTGCACAAAAATCTATTATAGAAGAATACTTTCAATATATTTATGAACCAAAGAATTATTTGATATATACTAAACTACAAAAAACTAAAAACAATAACTTATATATTCCTACGCCTTTAAGCTACGTAAGAGACTTAGATGCTAATCCAATAATAAAAAAGTTAAATAAACCTACTCCTGGATTATTAGCAAGCTTTTTTTATCATTCTACAAAGGAATTAGATTTTATAGAAGTTGATACATCTAACAATGTATTTGACGTAGACTACTCTATAGAATCTCCACTTCAACAAATAGTAAAATCTCTTAATGAGAATAAATATATAACTACGCATGTAACGGAGTTAAAAAATTAAGGAGTTATAGTTAAACTATAACTCCCTTCTTTTTCTAATAATTCTATTGTATATACTTACACAAAAATATCCTAAAATTCCTCCTGATGTATCAATCATAACATCTTTAAAAGCCGGTCCTCTTCCAGGTATAAATGACTGGTGAAATTCATCAGAACATGCATATAAAAATACAAGTATTATTGAATAAAATCTAGATTTTCTCTCTATTACATATAAACTTATAACATTATATGTTAAGATAAATAAGATAAAATATTCTGTAAAATGTGCACCCTTTCTTATAACTAAAGTTGCTAATTCTCCGAAATAGTTATCCAATTTTAATCCTAATAAATTAAAAATATATAGTACAAATTTACTTTGTTCACTAGACTTATCTCCAGGCTGATGAGACATATAAAATATAAAAATCATCCATCCTAAAAATAAACCCCATCTTACTACTTTTTTATTCCTATCTTTCATATAAATCTCCTAGCATAAAAATTATAAGTATAATTATACACTAGATATCATTTATTTTCTAATTTAGCGCTGATCTACAATATATTTATTTATATATGCTAATGATTCTTCTAGTACCTCTTGGCTATGCTCCATTGATTCAACCTTAATTTCTAAATTACAAACTCTTTGATCAACTTGATACATTAACTCCTTTATATCATGTAGTAATTTTCCTTCATAAGATACTTGAATTCCATCAGCATCTATATATATCTTTTCTGGCGGTTCTCCACATTCACTACATTTTGCATATATGCCTTCCTTCTCAACATCTCTAAATAGCTTGAAAGTATCATTATTACATGATGAGCAATTAGAAAGCATTACAAAGTCATAATAGCTAACATCAAATAAGTATTTAGATCCACACTCTTTACAAGTTATTTCTAGATTATTGTCTATAGTTTCGATATGAAACTTATTTCCACAACACCCTTCTCTTTGGCACACTACTGTCCTTATCATAAACTTCACTCCTTTTGAGCAATATATTTGAATCTCATCTTATCATTTAATATGATTGTTAATTCAAATTTATAACTACTCAATAAAAGTTTTTATTATTTATCTTCTTGTTTTATCTCAATTTCTATCTCTTTTATTTTTATATCTACTTCTTCAGTTTTTTTTCCTGATAATAACAATCTTCTCTTTTCTAATTTTAACTCTTTAAGTTTATCTTTCAACAGCTCTAATTTATGCACTTTATACACTCCCCACCCATAAGAGAATTATTTAATATCATATATTAACAAAGCTTTTAAATATAATCTTTTTATTGATAACGTATCCAAAAAATATCTATAACTAAATTATATAAAATACAAAAGCTATTGTATATAATTATCTTTAGTTATTTTATTCCATATTATAACACAATTATGCCTATTTCTTTAAAATAAAAAAACTACATGCGTAGTTCTTTGCCAAGCAGCTGCTTTCCACTTTATTTTCTTCCTTTTTCACGCAAAATAAAAAAGGACTACATACGTAGTCCTTATGGTGGAGATAAAGAGATTCGAACTCTTGACCCCCTGCGTGCAAGGCAGGTGCTCTCCCAACTGAGCTATACCCCCAAAAATGGTGGACCTTCAGGGACTCGAACCCCGGACCTACCGGTTATGAGCCGGTTGCTCTAACCAACTGAGCTAAAGATCCGTAATTAAAAACCTGGCAACGTCCTACTCTCCCACACAGTCTCCCATGCAGTACCATCGGCGCTATAGAGCTTAACTTTCCTGTTCGGTATGGGAAGGAGTGTTTCCTCTATGCCATCATCACCAGATTACTTCAGATTCAAAATCTTTGATTTTATTCTCTGAAAATTGCACACAATTATTGAAATATTTTTAACTTGGTCAAGCCCTCGACCTATTAGTATCAGTCAGCTACATACATTACTGCACTTACACCTCTGACCTATCAACCTCGTGTTCTTCAAGGGGTCTTACTAGCTTATGCTATGGGAAATCTCATCTTGAGGTGG